>NZ_JBFNXJ010000002.1:300000-432156 GCF_040812015.1 Chitinivorax sp. PXF-14
TGCTCGAAGGCCGTGGCGTGATGCGCGACGGCATGAAGGTCGTGGCCGGCGGCGGTGAAGGCATCACCACCAGCGGCACCTACTCCCCATCGCTGAAAACCTCGATCGCCATCGCGCGCGTCCCGGCGGCGACCGGCGCGACGGCACAGGTCGAGATCCGCGGCACGCTGACCGAGGTGCGCGTGGTCAAGATGCCGTTCGTGCGCAACGGCAAGAAAGTATTCGAATAACCCATCATGCCGGGCCTCTCTGCCCGCCCCTACTACTGGATATAAGGAACCCACAATGAGCAACATCCCCGCTGAGCTGAAATACGTCGACACCCACGAATGGCTGCGCCTGGAGGCAGACGGCACCGTTACCGTCGGCATTACCGACCACGCCCAGGAGCTGCTGGGCGACGTGGTCTTCGTCGAGCTGCCGGCCGTGGGCAAGGTGCTGGACAAGAATGCCGAAGCCGGCGTGGTCGAATCGGTCAAGGCGGCATCGGATGTCTACTGCCCGATCGCCGGCGAAATCGTGGCTGTCAACAGCGCGCTGGAAGGCAGCCCCGAGCTCGCCAACAGCGACCCGTACGGCGAGGCCTGGTTCTTCCGCATGAAGCCGACAAATGCCGCCGACCTCGACGGCTGCCTCGACGCCGCCGGCTATGCCGCACTGATCGGCGCGTAATACCTCGTATCAAAAAGGCATCAGCCCCAGCACGCGGGGCTGATGCCATTTCTGCTCGTGGCCATGCTGCCGGCCAAGCGATTTAGGATTCCCCATGACGCTCACTCAACTCGAACACCACGAAGAATTCATCGGCCGCCACATCGGCTCCGAAGACGCCGACCTCGCCGCCATGCTGGCCGATATCGGCGCCAAGGATCTCGACGACCTGGTCGCGCAGACCGTGCCGGCCTCGATCCGCCTCGGCCACGAGCTTGCCATCGCTGCGCCGCAGACCGAACACGACGCGCTGTCCGCGCTCAAGGCTGTCGCCGGCAAGAACCAGATCAAACGCTCGATGATCGGCATGGGCTACTACGACGTGATCACGCCCAAGGTCATCCTGCGCAACGTGCTGGAAAACCCCGGCTGGTACACCGCCTACACGCCCTATCAGGCCGAGATCGCACAGGGCCGCCTGGAAGCGCTGCTGAACTACCAGCAGATGGTGATCGACCTGACCGGCATGGAGCTGGCCAACGCCTCGCTGCTCGATGAGGCAACCGCCGCCGCCGAGGCGATGGCGATGGCGCGCCGCGTGTCGAAGTCGGCCAGCAACGCCTTCTTCGTCGACAGCGCCTGCTTCCCGCAGACCATCGACGTGGTGAAGACCCGCGCCGGGTTCTTCGGCTTCGAGCTGGTATTCGGCAATGCCGAGGAAGCCTCGCAGCACGACGTCTTCGGCGCCCTGCTGCAATACCCCAATGTACGCGGCGAGCTGGCCGACCTGAGCGGCCTGATCGCGCAACTGAAGGCCAAGGGCGCGGTAACGGCCGTCGCCACCGACCTGATGGCGCTGCTGCTGCTGAAATCACCCGGTGAACTGGGTGCCGACATCGCCCTGGGCTCGGCCCAGCGCTTCGGCGTGCCGATGGGCTTCGGCGGCCCGCATGCAGCCTTCTTCGCGACGCGTGACGAGCACAAGCGCTCCGTACCGGGCCGCATCATCGGCGTGTCAGTCGATGCCCGCGGCAAGAAGGCGCTGCGCATGGCGCTGCAGACCCGCGAACAGCACATCCGCCGAGAGAAGGCCAACTCCAATATCTGCACCTCGCAGGTGTTGCTGGCCAACATCGCATCGTTCTACGCCGTCTATCACGGCCCGCTTGGCTTGAAGCGCATTGCGAGCCGCATCCACCGCCTGGCGGCGATCTTCGCCGAGGGCCTGAAGCAGACTCGCCTCAACGTGCTGAACGGGCAGTTCTTCGACACCCTGCATGTCGAGCTCGGCAGCCACGCCGACGACGTCTACCAGGCAGCGCTGGCAGCCGGCTACAACCTGCGCCGCGTGAGCCCGACCGTCCTTGGCGTCGCGTTCGACGAAAAATCCTCGCGCGCCGATATCGAAGCGCTGTGGCAGGCGTTTGGCGCCAACGGCCACTCGGTCGACACGATCGACGGCCTGCTGGCCGACACCAGCGGCATCCCGCTGTCGCTCAAGCGCGAATCGGCCTACCTGACGCACCCGGTGTTCAACCGCTACCACACCGAGCACGAGATGCTGCGCTACATCAAGCGCCTCGAGAACAAGGACCTGGCGCTGAACCACTCGATGATCTCGCTCGGCTCGTGCACGATGAAGCTCAACGCTACCAGCGAGATGATCCCGATCACCTGGCCCGAATTCGGCGACATCCACCCGTTCGCGCCGCTCGACCAGGCCCAGGGCTACCTCGAGATGATCAACGGCCTCGACGCCTACCTGCGCGCAGTGACCGGTTTCGATGCGATCTGCATGCAGCCGAACTCGGGCGCACAGGGCGAATACGCGGGCTTGGCGGCCATTCAGCGCTACCACCAGGCACGCGGCGAGGGCCACCGTAACATCTGCCTGATCCCGAAATCGGCACACGGCACCAACCCGGCAACGGCGCAGATGATCAACCTCGAAGTCGTGGTGGTGAACTGCGACGACAGCGGCAACGTCGATGTGGGGGATCTCAAGGCCAAGGCCGAGCTGCACTCGAAACAGCTGAGCTGCCTGATGATCACCTACCCGTCGACGCACGGTGTGTTCGAAGAAGCCATCAAGCAAATCTGCGACATCGTGCACAGCCACGGCGGCCAGGTCTACATGGACGGCGCCAACCTCAACGCCCAGGTCGGACTGACCCAACCGGCGCTGATCGGCGCCGACGTATCGCACATGAACCTACACAAGACCTTCTGCATCCCGCACGGCGGCGGCGGCCCGGGTATGGGCCCGATCGGCCTGAAGGCGCATCTGGCACCGTTCGCGAGCAACCACGCGGTACAGCCGATCAACGGCTCGAACCAGGGCCAGGGCGCGGTATCGGCCGCACCGTTCGGCTCGGCGTCGATCCTGCCGATCTCCTACATGTACATCGCGATGATGGGCGCCAAGGGCCTGAAGATGGCCACCCAGGTAGCACTACTCAACGCGAACTACATCGCCGCCAAGCTGGCGCCGCACTACCCGGTGCTCTACACCGGCAGCCAAGGCCGCGTGGCGCACGAGTGCATCATCGACATCCGCCCGATCAAGGCAGCCTGCGGCATCAGCGAGGTTGATATCGCCAAGCGCCTGATGGACTACGGCTTCCACGCACCGACGATGTCCTTCCCGGTGGCCGGCACGATCATGATCGAGCCGACCGAGTCGGAATCAAAGGCCGAGCTCGACCGCTTCATCGAGGCGCTGGTCAGCATCCGCGGTGAAATCGCCAGGATCGAGGCCAATGAATGGCCAGCCGACAGCAACCCGCTCAAGCATGCGCCGCACACCCAGTCGGACGTGATCGGCAGCGAGTGGAGCCGCCCCTACAGCCAGGAAACGGCCGTGTTCCCGCTGCCGTGGGTACGCGACAACAAGTTCTGGCCGTCGGTGAACCGCATCGACGATGTCTACGGCGACCGTAACCTGTTCTGCGCCTGCGTGCCAATGGACGAGTACCAGCAATAAAACGAAACGGGGCCGAGCGGCCCCGTTTTGTTTCGTGCACAATAGTCCATGACAACGGCGAGCCAACCGTGCCACTCGCCCGACGCCGGCGCCACTGCGGCCAGTCCGCACGGCCCACCCGGCTCTGCATACCGTTCACTGGAGAAACATCATGTCCGTCTTTCTCGTGCTGACCGTCATCGGCGATGACAAGCCCGGCCTGGTCGAGCAGCTGTCCACGACGATCAGCCGCCATCAGGGCAACTGGCTCGAATCGTCGATGTCGCACCTGGCCGGCAAATTCGCCGGTATCCTCAAGGTCAGCGTGCCCTCGGCACAGGCCGATGCGCTCAAGGCCGCGCTCGGCAACCTGTCGCAACTCAAGGTGATCGCCGAGACCTCGATCGACACGCCGCCACGCCGCTACAACCGCCGCCTCACGCTGAATCTCGTCGGCCACGACCGCATCGGCATCGTGCGCGAGGTGTCGCAGGTGCTCGCCAAGCATTCGGTCAACGTCGAGAAGCTGTCGACCTTCACCTCGAGCGCACCGATGTCGGCCGAGCCGCTGTTCCATGCCCAGGCCGAGCTGCAGGCAACACCCGATCTCGACGCCGCAGCGCTGAAGTCGGATCTCGAACAGCTGTCGAACGACCTGATCGTCGACATCGCCCTGGACGAGATCGTCGCCGTTTGATGTACGCGCCGCTACGCCACGCCCGCGGCGAATCGATCGAGCTTCGTCGGCGGCGTTACCAGGTCTGGCATTGGGGGGACGCCAGCGCCCCGCTGCTCGTGCTGCTGCATGGCTGGATGGACTGCGGCATGTCGTTCCAGTTCATGGTCGACCAGCTGCGGCAAGACTGGCATGTCATCGCCCCCGACTGGCGCGGCTTTGGCCAGAGCCAATGGAATGGCGACAGCTACTGGTTTCCCGATTACCTGGCCGACCTCGACGCACTGCTTGCGCACTACAGCCCGGTCGCACCCGCCAACCTGCTCGGCCACAGCATGGGTGGCATCGTCGCCTGCCTGTATGCAGGCATCTGCCCGGAGCGGGTACGCCGCCTCGTCAGTGTGGAAGGTTTCGGCCTGCCCGCGACCGAGCCCGGGCAAGCCGTGGGGCGCCTGCGCAAGTGGCTGGGTGAGCTGCGCGAGCAACCCGGCTTCGGTGAGCACGCCGGCTTCGAGGTGATTGCCACGCGCCTGATGCGCAACAACAAGCGCCTGAGCCAGGGCAAGGCCGATTTCCTGGCCTGCTACATGGCGGCCGAGGCCAGTCCCGGGCTGGTGCGCTACACGGCCGACCCACTGCACAAGATGGTGAACCCGGTGCTCTACCGGTTGGAAGAAGCCAAGGCAATCTGGCGAGAAGTGACGGCCCCCACGCTGTGGATACAGGGTGACGACGACTGGCTGGCAAGCTGGCTCAAGGAAGATGGCGGCGCGATGGCAGAGCGCACCGCCTGTTTCCGTGATTTCCGCCTGGAGACGATCACGGACGCAGGCCACATGCTGCATCACGACCAGCCGCTTGCCCTGGCCAGCCTGATCGAACCCTTTCTGGTTTAGCGCGGCACGGCACGTGGGCCTTCGATGCCGGCCGGCGCCCGATCCAGGCGCGTTCACCGCAGGCTGCCGCTCAGAACACCAGCTGGCGGTTGCCGTCCATATCGCCGGGCACGGCGCCAGCCACCTGGGCTGCCGGGTCCTGAATCCAGAAATAATAGAATTCACGCGCGAGCGACACGAACACCTGCTGCCCTTCGGGGGTGGTGAACAGCGGCAGCAGCGCATCCACGGCCGCGCGGTAGACCTTGGGCGAGGCCCCGTGTTGGCGCGAGACATACATCAGCAGCGTCAACAGACGCTCGCGCACGTCGATTGCAGCCTGTGCCAGCCCGCCGGCGTAAAGCTGGGCCAGGTAACGCTCGATCGACGGCGCATCGGCACATTGCCACTCGCGGTCGGCATCCATCTGGCCGAGCAGATCGGTCAGGTTGCCGTTGATCTTGATGTAGATAGGCTCGGGATCGAACAGATTGGCCGAGTTGAGCTTGGCCAGCGACTTCACGTCACCGATCCAGAAATTGTAGAACTCGCGCGCAGCCGTTTTGAACGTCTGCTGCGACAAGTCGTCATCGGGAAACTTGCGCGCAACCTTGTCGACCACCTCGCGGTAGACATCGCCGTCCAGCGGCTTACCCTGCAGCACCGATACCAGGTGACGCAGGAAATGCTTACGCAGGTTCACTTCCTTGGTCGGCGCGCCCTTGGACTTGAGCAGTGCGACATATGCGTCGAGTGGGTTTTGCGGGGAATCCGGTGGGGTATCGGCAGGCATGGCGTTCGGCAGCGGCAGCGAAATAGACGAGCAACAGAATAGAAGCAAATTATGAAGATAGAATAATCGCTCTAACCAAAATGTCAATCGTATAAAATATATTTTTACCTGGCACGCTGCCCCCACCAGCCGACGGCTAACCCGTCAACATCTCCGCCGCATGGCGCAGCGTGGTTTCCGTGATATCGACGCCGCCAAGCATGCGCGCTATCTCTGAGACACGCTGCTGGGCATCGAGTTCGGCAATCGTGGAAACCGTCAGCCCATTCTCGGTTCGCTTGGCTACCTGCCATTGCTGGTCGCCGCGAGCCGCCACCTGCGGCAGGTGCGTGATGCACAACACCTGGTAGCGCTCGCCGAGCCGCTTCAGCAGCTTGCCGACGATTTCCGCCACGCGGCCACCGATGCCGACATCGACCTCGTCGAACACCAGTACCGGCACCGATGCCACGCGCGATGCCACCACCTGCAAGGCCAGGCTGATACGCGACAACTCGCCGCCTGACGCCACCTTGGCCAAGGGGCGCGGCGCCATGCCGGCATTGGCGCCGACGAGGAACTCGACCTGCTCCATGCCGTAGGCGGCGCCCTCGGCCAGCGGCGTGAGCGCGATCTCGAAACGGCCACCCGACATGGCCAGCAGCTGCATCTCCTGCGTGACCTTGTCGCCAAGGTCACGCGCCGACGCCCGGCGTGCCTCGCTCAGGCGTTGCGCCAGCGCTTCATAGGCCAGACGGGTCTCGGCCTCGCGCTGGGCGAGCCCAGCCTCGCCGCCTTCGCCGCCAAGCTCGGACAGGCGCTGGCTCCTGCTGGCGAGCAGCTCGGGCAAACGCTCGGGCGTGACACGGTACTTGCGTGCCATGCCATGGACGGCATCGAGCCGCGCTTCGATCTCGGCCAGGCGCTGCGGGTCGAGGTCCGCTCGTTGTGCATAGTGGCGCAGGCCGTAGGCGGCCTCGCGCAATTGCACCTCGGCCGATTCGAGCAGATCGACGGTTTCCTTGAGCGTGGCGTCGTATTCGAGCAGCCCTTGCAGGCGGGACAACACGCCCCCGACGATGCCGATACAGCTCGGCTCGCGCTCGGAGATCAGTTCGAGGCCATATTCAGCGCCTTCCAGCAGGCTCACCGCATTGGCGAGCCGCGAGTGCTCTGTCTGCAGCTCGCGCCAGGCGGCCTCCGTGAACTCGAGCGCGGCGAGCTCCTTCACCTGCCATTGCAGCTGCTCGCGCTCGGCCGCGAATGCGGCGGCATGCTGTTCCGCCTCTATGCGGGCCCGGCGTGCGCCTTGCCAGTCAAGGTAGGCCGCGCGCACGCTGGTGGCCAGCTCCAGCTTGCCGGCATAGGCATCGAGCAGCGCCCGCTGCGCATCGGCCTTGAGCAAGGATTGGTGGGCGTGCTGGCCATGGATGTCGATCAGCCACTCACCGAGTTCCTTCAACTGCTGCAAGGTGGCAGAACGCCCGTTGATGAAGCCGCGCGAACGGCCGTTGACGTCGATCGCCCGGCGCACCAGCAGCAAGCCGTCGTCACCATCGAGCTCCTGCGCCTGCAGCCAGGCACCGGCCTGCGGCAGCCCGGCCAGGTCAAACTCGGCCTCGATCTCGGCGCGCTCGGCCCCGGCCCGCACGACGCCCGCCTCGGCACGCTCGCCCAACACCAGGCTCAACGCATCGATCAGGATGGATTTGCCGGCACCAGTCTCGCCGCTCAACACGGTAAAGCCTGGTTTGAAGTCGAGTTCGAGGCGGTCGACGATGACGAAATCACGGATGCGTAGGGTAAGCAGCATGGGTTGGTCGGGTCAGATGAGTTTCTCGCCCCAGTGCAGCTTGTGCCGGAGCATGTCGTAGTAGCTGTAGCCCACGGGATGCAGGATACGCAGCGAATTGCGGTAGCGCCGGATGATGACGCGGTCGAGCTCGTGCAGTTCGAGATGGCTCTGGTTGTCGAAATGCAGCCGGGTGTCCTGGCCCCGCGTCAGCATGAACTCGACGACGCAGCTGTCGTTGACGGCAATCGGTCGATTGGACAGCGATTGCGGGCAGATCGGCACCAGCGCGATGGCTGGCAGGGTCGGATGCAGAATCGGCCCGCCCGAGGACAGCGAATAGGCGGTCGAGCCGGTCGGCGTGCTGACGATCAGGCCATCCGAGCGCTGGCTGTAGACGAACTGGTCGTCGATGAAGATTTCGAACTCGATCATGCTGCCAGTTGCGCCGCGGCTGAACACCACGTCGTTGAACGCGAGCGACTTGCACAGCTCCTTGTCGCCACGGATCACCTGCGCCTCCAGCAGGATGCGCTCTTCCGGCACGAATTCGCCCTGCAGGATGCTGCCGATCGATTGCTCCATCTCGTGCAGCGGGATGTCCGTCATGAAACCGAGCCGCCCCTGGTTCACGCCCACCAGCGGAATACGGTAAGGCGCCACCAGCCTGGCGACCGACAACAGGGTGCCGTCGCCGCCGAGCACGATCACCAGGTCGGCCAGGCGGCCGATCTTGTCGCGCTCGATGCGCTGGTATTGGCCTGCCTGCGCCTCGCTCAAGCTCTGATCGTCGATCAGCACCGTCAGGCCGTTGCTATCGAGAAAACCGGCAAGGTGCAGCAAGGACGTTACGATCTCGCTCTTGCCATGGCGTGCGACGAGCGCAACCTTCTTGAACAGCGATGTCATTCACCGGCCCTCGGGCATTAGGGTTTGGCCAACCACTCGGCGCAATCGAACACCTGGCCACTGACGCCCTTGCTGTCCGGCCCCAGCAGATAGAGATAGACCGGCAGCAGATCCGCCGGCTCGGGCAGCAGATCCGCCGCTTCGCCGGGGTGGGTCTTGGTGCGCTGCGGGCTGTGAATCGGCCCGGGGATCACGGTGTTGATGCGCAGCTGCGGGCTCTGATCCCACTCGTTGGCGGCGATCTGCGCATAGAACATGGCTGCGGCGCGCGATACCGAGAAGCTCCCCCAATAGGGGCTCGGCTTGGCGCCATGGGTCTCGCCCACCATCACGATGGAGGAATCCGCACTGGCGCGCAGCAACGGCAGGCAAGCGCGGTTGATCGCTGCGGGCGCCGCCGCATTGGCGCGAAAATGCGAAATCCAGTATTCGAATGGCTCCTGCTCCAGCGGGAACAGGCCGATGAAGCTCGACGCATTGTGCAGGATGCCGTCCAGGCGCCCGAGCTGCTTCTCGATCTGCACCGCCACGTTGACGAAATCAGCCTCCACCGCGCGCTCCAGGTCGATCGGCACAGCCGCCGGCTGGGGGTAGCCCGCAGCCTCGATCTCGTCGTAAACCGCCTCGAGCTTCTTCACGCCACGGCCGAGCAACACCACCGTCGCCCCGTGGCGGGCAAATGCCAGCGCGGCTTCGCGGCCGATGCCCTGGCCGGCGCCGGTGACCAGAATCACGCGGTCCTTGAGCAGATCGGGTGCAGCTTGATAAGTACGAAAATCCATAGTCGTTTGCCGGCGGCGCTGTGCCGCCCCTTTCCTGAGAACGAGTTTATCAGCGGGCCGTCATCGCGATCCAGAGCTTGCGCAATGGCGTGAGCGATAGCCGCTGATTCAATACCGAAGCCGCACCGGCGCGCGCGATCTCGTTCAGCGTTGCCAACGTGATGCGGGCCACGATCAGATGAACGCGCTGGCGCCGGCGCTGCTCGGGCGACAGCCCCTTCATCCACTCATGCAGCGCTTGCTGCGCCCGCCCCAGCTGGTGCCGAATCAGCGCCGCGAGTTCCGGCGTATCACGCAGGCCACTCACCACAGCGGCCGGCACGTTGAACTGCTGCAACTCGGACACGGGCCAGTAGATCACCCCCTTGCGCACATGCGCCCCCGCCTCGGTGACCGTGCCAGCCAGCGTCAGCGCTACGCCAAGCGCCTCGGCCTGCTTCAGGGCCGGCTCGCTGGTTTCACCGAGCACGCGTGCGCGCAGCCTGGCCAGCGTTCCGCCGGTGCGCTCGGCATAGAGCCGCAAGCCCGCCAGATCATTGTAGCGGGCATGCACCACATTCATCTCCGCGCCACCGACTAATTCGAGCAACTCCTCGCGCGGCAGGCGATAGGCCTGCGTAGCTGGCAGCAGCGCCTGCAGCACCGGATGCTGCGGCGCGCCCTGATACAGGCGCTCGATCTCCGCGCGCCACCAAGCGAGCTTGGCCTTGGCAACAGTGGGTTCGGAGCATTCATCCACCCCGGCCTCCAGCTCCACCGCCAGCGCCTGCAGTGCCGTCAGCGCGTCCCGCTGGGCCGGCGCCACGCGGCGCAATGCGTAATACCAGGTGGAG
The DNA here is from genome assembly GCF_040812015.1 of Chitinivorax sp. PXF-14. NCBI lineage: Bacteria > Pseudomonadati > Pseudomonadota > Betaproteobacteria > Chitinivorax > Chitinivorax sp. PXF-14. Next base: position 310,253 of record NZ_JBFNXJ010000002.1, read on the forward strand.
CCAGGTGGGGCCACCTTCTCTTCACAGTACAGTCGATAATCCAAAATGATTTTCCGGGGCGGCGCCCCTCGTCAGACAAATTCGCCACACATTATATCAGGCCCCTTTCTCACCCCTGCCGCAGTTGAATTCAAAAATTTTTGACTTACCCCTTTACAAACCAGGAATGGGTCTCTAGAATGCGCAGCCTGTCTCGGGGGTATAGCTCAGCTGGGAGAGCGCTTGCATGGCATGCAAGAGGTCAGCGGTTCGATCCCGCTTACCTCCACCAGACTTCAAGTTCAGTTATGTGTTTAGCCAACACAAAAAATAACTGGATTTAGCAATTTGCCTCAGTCCCCATCGTCTAGAGGCCTAGGACACCGCCCTTTCACGGCGATAACCGGGGTTCGAATCCCCGTGGGGACGCCACGCTTACATCGTTTTATGTGTGGCTCATCGGAAGTTTCTTCCGCCATCCAGTAGCTGGAAAATTTCAGCGAAATCATACCGTAACAGTCTCCTCCTTCCGTTTTTGCGCCACCAGTGTTGCGCTGAGTCGCCTCAGCCGCAGACAGCCAAGCGCTTTCCTGCCCTGCAGGGTGCCTTACATAACAGCTTATTCAATTGATCGGATCGCCAGGAATACCGCGCTGGACTCCGCTCTGGTGCATCTTCTTCGCCTCATCCAGGCAATATCCCCTCGATAACGCTCACGCACCAGGATTTCCCGCACGTCGTTGAGTGGCCAGGCTTGCGGCCCTTGCGTGCCGACGGCGCACGGTGCACCACAAAATGGCGATCGTTGGACGCCACAGGCCAGCCGGGCGGCGTCAAGCAACCTCAGACAGAGCCCATACAGGCGTTACACCCCGGCAGGAATCGAATCGTGTTACGTTTGCTTCCCGGCCGTCTCCGCATGCGGATGTCGCCTCATCGCGTAAACGCCCTCAGGATTCGGCATGACGACAAATAACAACACACCACATGCGTCCTACCCCTACCTGCTCCGGCAGCTCGCCGCGAGGCCGCGCCTGTTCTTGTCCGCCGCATGTGGCGCGCTCGTGGCATTCGGCTTGCCGCATTGGCTCGCCATGCATTCGATCACCCGCCTGATCATTGCATGGAATGCAGGCGCAACCCTGTATCTGATACTTGCCGCTCACATGATGTTCTGGTCGAGCCACGAGAAGATGCGACATCGAGCGCTGATGCAGGACGAGGGGCGAATCATGGTGCTCATGCTCGTGGTATTGGCGGCCATCATGTCACTCGGCGCCATCATTGCTGAGCTGGCGGTGGCGAAGGACATGCATGGTCCGCTGCGCTATGCGCACATTGGGCTGGCTGCATTGACGATCGTATCGTCATGGGCCTTCACCCACGTCATGTTTGCCCTGCACTATGCCCACGATTTCTATGCTGCGCGGTCTCGTGGCAAGTCCGGCGGCTTGGCGTTCCCTGGCGACACGGAGCCTGATTATGGCGACTTCCTGTACTTTGCTTGTGTCATAGGAACATCCGGTCAAACCGCGGATGTGAGCTTCGAATCGACAGCCATGCGACGAACAGGGCTCGTGCACTGCGTCCTTGCGTTCTTTTTCAATACGACCGTGCTGGCACTGACCATCAATATAGCGTCGGGACTATTTTAAATCGCCACGCCGACCGGTCGGCGGCAAGCATGACAAAGACAGGCGACCCGATGGCCGCGGCGTTCAGCCTGTCTCGGCTGGGCCCACGCAAGCAACAATTTGCACGCAAAACCATACGTGGTTTGACAATAATTATTTAGCAAGCTAAATTTTAACCAGTTTATCAATTGACTGATCTCATGTTCGAGTTGAAAGACCTCCCCAGCCATGCGACCTTGCTGCAGTTTGCCGCGCGCTTTCCCAGCCTCGACATTTCGGCGCTGGAAACCTGGCTCAGCCTGATGCGCGTGTCGTCGGAGCTGATGGCCGACTTCGAGGCACTGCTGGCGCAGCACGGCTTATCGCAAACCAAGTTCTGGGTGCTGATCCTGCTGAAACGCAACCCGGCCGGGCTTGTGCTGACGCAGCTGGCGGCCAGCGCGGGCGTCTCCAACCCCACGATGACGGGCATCATCGACCGCATGGAACGCGATTTGCTGGTCGCCCGGCACAACGACGCAAGCGACCGGCGCGCGTACATCGTGCAACTGACTCCCAGCGGCGCAGTACTGCTGGACACCACGCTGCCTCACCACTACGAGCAGGTAGGCAGCCTGCTCAACCCGCTGTCGGCCGAGGAGCGGGCGCAACTCTCGGCTCTGCTGTTGAAGCTGCTGCCCACCGCCCCGCGCTGACAAATGGCCGTCGCCACTCGTTCGAAAAATAATCTCGCCACAATTATTTTGCTTATTAAATTTTTGTTAACTAACAAAAGGAGTAGCCCATATGGAGTCGTCACGTTATCAACGCGGCCTTGCGGCACTGTCCGCCATCGACGGTGAGGCCGGTGAGCGCGTCATCGCGGCCCTGGCCGATATTGCGCCGGATTTTGCGACCTATCTGATCGAGTTTCCATTCGGGGACATCTACAGCCGCCCTGCGCTCGGGCTGCGCGAGCGCGAGATTGCGACGGTAGCCGCACTGACGGCGATGGGCAACGCCACGCCACAACTGAAAGTGCATCTGCACGCGGCACTGAACGTCGGCCTGAGCCGGCAGGAAATCGTCGAGATCCTGATGCAGATGGCCGTCTATGCGGGCTTTCCGGCCGCACTGAACGGCTTGTTCGCGGCCAAGGAGGTCTTTGCCGAGCGCGACGCGACTGAAGGCGGGCAGTCGGGAGCACGGCCATGATGCCCACGCCGATCGTCGAGGCCAAGGCAGTCGTCGAGTCGGGGACGGCGCGCTGCGGCCAGGGCGGCCTGGCGCATCATTCCTGAGCGGCTGGGCAAGCGAACTCGATGGGTGCATGGCCGGCCGCTAGATTCACGTCGATAGCGCAGCCATTGCGACGGCATTCGCGCCTTGAGCCAGCAATGAGAATGAAAAAACCCGTCCAGCTGGACGGGTTTTCTGTTCCGGCAGGCCGGTCAGGCGTTCGGCGGGGTGTTGTGCGCCTTAAGGAACAGCGGCAAGCCATCCTGCATATCGGGTTGAACCTCCTCGACGACGCGGATATCGTCGACGCGGCACTCGCGTAGCAGCGCCTCCGCGTTGTCGCGGATCAATTCCACCGAATCGAGCGGGTGCAGCGGCCACACATAACCTTCCCAGCGCTCGCTGTTCTGGCGGGCGGACAGGGTGAAGCGCAGTTCGTGGTTATCGTGCGCGGACATCACGGCCACCGGATCTTCACCGGCCTGCCGGATCTTGCGAATGGTGGCGCTAGCCAGCAGCTGCAAGCCGGCCTCCAGCCGTGCAAAGCGGCCGCTCTGCATCGCCTGCAGCAAGGGCTGCGGCCCACGCGGGATGGCCAGCAGCGACAGGCCGTCCTGCTTCAGTTGTTCGTTGATCTGCTGCGACAGCACCATCCCCCACTTGGCGGCATCGGCCCCCATCTTGACCGGCAGGGGCTGGCCGGCATGCTGCAGCGCGACGCCGACGAGAAAACGCAGGTGGACCGCCTCACTCGACGCCACGAAACCGCCTTCGGGCAGATCGACCGGCACGCCGCGCGCGGCATCCTGCAGATGCTCGGCCCAGCGCCAGAGCTGGCTCGGCGCCCAGCTCTGCAGGGTTTGCAGGGTGACGAGGCGCGATGACAGGCTGATCTCGGGCGTATCGGCAAACACGCCATGCTGTTTCAGCGTGGCGACAAGCGCATCGACGTCCGTCAGCTTGCCTGACACCGGCACCTGGCCCTTGTTTGCCGCCGCGACCATCAATACCGGGATGGCGAACACGACGGCACGCTGCCCGGCCTCGGGCGCGGCCTCGAGCACCTCACGCAGTTCGGTCCACAGGTATTTATAAGCTTCCTGCGAGGGGGCGAGGGCGAGCGCCCCTTGCAGACCGGCGTCGTCGCCCATCTCGAGCGCGTCACGCAGCAGGCGCTGCAGCTCGGCATTGGCAGAGGCACGCTCGGCGCTCTCGCCGGCGGTGAGTACACGCATCACCTGGCGGATGAAAACATTATTCGGGGCAACTCGGGCAAACAGACGCGGATCAGGCAGGTACATGGAACTTCCTCGGGGAGAGCGAATCACATAGGTGTGTGCGATGCGGCATTCCCCAACTGGGGAAAATACGCATGGCGAAAGGTGTGATTCCTGTCTAGATTGAGAGCGTCGGGGATTATACCTGCGTGTGTGGAGTTAGCTGAGCGTTTTCGACATGTTTTCAATTGCTTTGTGCCCTGCACAAAATTAATTGTTGACAAGACGATAAACATATTAGATAATTCTAATCGTCAAGCACACAGCTTAGTTCTTGATAGTTTCTCCTCTATTTCTCCTTTGTAGATTGCAGCGCGGGCCAACTATCCCGCGCTTTTTTTTGCCTTTTTCGCGCACCGCGCAGTCTACGTCCCGATTGTTTCAGCCGTGTTCCCGTCACCGAAACGCGCTAAGCTATACGCCCGTTTCGTAACCGATGTCGTCCATGACCCCTGCCCTGCTGATCGACCAGGACATGCTGAACCAGCTGTCAGCCAATGCAGCCGCCACGCCGCGGCAACGCCTCAACCGCAATTTCCATACTGACAACGACGACGCCAGCCATCGTCTGATCATCGCGATCGAACCCGGCTCCTACATCCCGCCCCACTGCCATATGAGCCCGAGCAAGGACGAGACCATCGTCGTGCTGCGCGGCAGGCTGGGCGTGCTGATCTTCGATGCGGCGGGCAATGTCACACAGCAGGCCGTGCTGGCGGCCGGTGGCGACAATGTCGCGGTCAACCTGCCGCATGGCGCCATCCATACCCTGATCGGGCTTGAACCTGGGAGCGTGTTCTTCGAATCGAAAGCCGGCCCGTATGCCGTGCCGACGCCGGATGAGCGGCCCGCCTGGGCGCCGCTGGAGAACTCGCCGGAAGCAGGGCCCTATCACGCCACGCTGCGCGCACGCTTCGCCGGGTGAATGGGCCGTGGCGGCGATCAGCCCAGTCTGATCGTCAATGCGCCGAGGCAGACGACCGCCGTTGCCAGGCCTCGCCACAGCGTAACGCGCTCGCGCAGCAGCACGGCGCCCAGCAGCAGGCCGAAGATCACCGAGGTCTCCCGCAGCGCCGCGACCAGCGCGATCGGCGCCTGCGTCATCGCCCATAGCGCGATGGCGTAGGAACCGACGCTGCAGGCCCCGCCCACGGCCAGCCTGCGGCGCCCCGCCCAGACCACACTCCACAGCTGGCTGCCCCGCTGCCAGCCCAGCCAGAGCAGGAGCGGCAGCACATCGAGCGCAAACAGCCAGAGCGTGTAGCTCAGGGCATGGCCCGAGGCGCGTGCGCCGTGGCCATCAAACAGGGTGTAAGCAACGATCACCAACGCGTTGCCGCAGCCGAACCACAATACCCGCCGATCCGCCCCGCTGCGCCAGTGGCCGCCAGCCAGCAGCAGGATGCCAAAGCTCAGCAGGCCGACACCAAGCTGGCCACCCGGCGATACCTGCTCGCCGAACACGAGGACGCTCAACAGCGCCGTCACCATCGGGGCGCTCCCGCGCATCAGCGGGTAGACGAGGCTCATGTCGCCATGCCGGTAACTTTGCGCGACCAGGTAGTAATACAGGCAATGCACCGACACCGAGCCCGCCAGCCAGGGCCAGGCGGCGCTCGCCGGCAACGGCAGGAAAGGCAGGCAGACCAGGCCGATCAGCGCGCCGCCGAGCGCCACCAGCAGGGTATCGAGCAGCTTGTCCTGCCCGCCCTTGATCAGCGCGTTCCAGCTTGCGTGCAGGAAGGCCCCGCCCAGCACCAGGCCGGCAAGCGGGGCCGAGATGGCATCGGCCATCAGCCAAGTTGCTTGGCGATGGCCTGGGCCAGCCGGTCAGCCGCCTGCGGGCTGAAGCGGAAGAACAGCTCAGGCTCGACCAGCTCCAGCTCCATGATGCGCAGCTTGCCCTGATCGCGCACCACGTCGACCCGCGCGTAGGCCGGCAGCACCGGGCAGGCGGCCACCGCGCGCTCGGCAAAGGTGATTTCGTCGGCCGCCGGGAAATACGGGTGCACCACGCCGCCGTGATCGTCCTGCACGCGGAAGTCGCCGGCCTTCGGCGTCTTGCGGATGGCGTGGGTGAACTTGCCGTCGATCACGATGAGCGACAGCTCGCCCTGTTCGAGCACGGCCGGCACGAAGGGCTGCACCATCATGGCCTCGTTCTTCAGGCAGTCGTCGAAGATCGCCTGATGCTCGGCGGCGCTCTCCGGCGTGACCCGGAACGTGAGGCGCGCCGCACCCGACACAGCGGGCTTGATCACCGCCTCGCGCCACATGAAATCCTGCATGAGACGGGCCAGGTCGGCCTGCTCGCCCTGCTCGACGAACTTGGTCGGCACGATGTCGACGCCCTGCTCGGCCAGGTCGCGCAGGTAGTGCTTGTCGAGGTTCCATTGCAGCAGGTCGAAGCGGTTGAACAGCAAGGTCTGGCCGGCCACCTGGTTGAGCCAGGGCTCGAACTCGGCATAGCGGTCGAAATAGTCCCAGGTCGAGCGCAAGACGGCGGCACGCGTGCGGCTCCAGTCGAAATCGGGATCATCCCAGGCGACGCGCGCCACGGTCAGGCCATGGTGGCGCAGGTAGTGGGCGAGCCATGCCTCTTCGAGAAATATCTGGCAGTTGTAGGGATCGTCGGGATTGGGTTTGACGAAACGGGCATCGGTCAGGATGGCAACATCGAGTTTGGTCATGGCGAGGTCTATCGTTATCGGTCGAGCGCGGGCAGCCAGTGCGGCCAGGCCTCGCTTCAGGGTTTCACAACAGCGTATCTATCGATCGCATGGCTTGCCGCTTGGTCACACGCAGCAAACCATCGTCAGCATATCGCCGCCGGGGTTGGCGCCACAAGCACCGGGCCGCGAGATTCAATCGTGCCCGCCGGCCTGCGGCGCAAAACGCGCCAGAACGTGGCCCGACATGCCCCTGGCCAGCTCTTCTTCGCCGAAGAAGACGGTGCCGAGCGCCGCCTTGCGCAGCATCACCAATTCGTCCTCGCTGTGGGTGCGCAGGACGATTTCGATGGCGGGATTGAGCGTGCGGGCCGTCTCGGCCATCTGCCGCACATTGAGCGGATCGGGCGTGGCGATCACCAGCATGGCGGCCTCGGCGATATGCGCCTGGATCAGCACGGCGGGCTCGGCGGCATCGCCCGACACGGCCGGCACCCCCTGCTTGCGCAGTTGCTCGACCAGCTCGCGGTTTTGCTCCGCCACCACATAGGGGATGCCGCGCGCCGCAAGCTCGCTGGCGATGCGCCGGCCCACCCGGCCGTAGCCCACCAGCACCACCTGCCCTTGCAGATACTGGCGCCCGGTGCTCATCGGCAGCTCGGCGTAGGGGTCGCCTCGCGCTTCCAGGCCGCGGGCCAGCGCGGAGCGGCGGAGTATCCAGCGCCGCAAAGGCTCGACGGCGGCGAACAGGAGCGGGTTCAGCGCGATCGAGATCAGCGCGCCGGCCAGCACCAGGCTAATGCCCTCGGCCGGCAGCAACCCCAGGGCGAGCCCGAGCCCCGCCAGGATGAACGAGAACTCGCCGATCTGCGCAAGGCTGGCCGAGACCGTCAACGCCGTGTTGAGCGGATAGCGGAAGGCGAGCACGATGGCCAGCGCGGCCAGCGACTTGCCCAGGATGATGATGGCGACCACGCCGAGCACATGCACCGGCTGCTGCATCAGGATGGCCGGCTTGAACAGCATGCCGACCGACACGAAGAACAGTACGGAAAACGCATCGCGCAAGGGCAGCGACTCTTCGGCAGCGCGATGGCTGAACTCCGACTCGCGCATCACCATGCCGGCAAAGAACGCACCCAGCGCAAACGACACGCTGAACAGCTGGGCCGCGCCATAGGCGATGCCGATGGCGGTGGCGACCACCGCCAGCGTGAACAGCTCGCGCGAGCCGGTGCGCGACACCTGCCACAGCAGCCACGGCAGCAGGCGGCGGCCCACCACCAGCATCAGTGCGATGAAGGCCGATACCTGTAGCAGGGTCTTGCCGATGGCCAGCCACAACGGCGTATCGCCGGCAGCCGGCGCAGCCACCGAACCGCCGAGGATACCCGCCAGCGGCGGCAGCAGCACCAGCACCAGCACCGTGGCGAGGTCTTCGACCACCAGCCAGCCCACGGCGATGCGGCCGTTCATGCTATCGAGCACGCCGCGCGCCTCCAGCGCCTTGAGTAGGACGACCGTGCTGGCGCAGGACAGGGACAGGCCAAAGATCAGGCCGCTGCCCCAGCTCCAGCCCCACCACCATGCGATACCCATGCCCAGCGCTGTAGCGAGCCCCATCTGCACGACGGCCCCGGGCACCGCGATGCGCTTGACTGCCATCAGGTCGTCGAGCGAGAAATGCAGGCCGACACCGAACATCAGCAGCATCACGCCGATCTCCGACAGCTGCGAGGCCAGATGCACATCGGCCACGAAGCCCGGCGTACCCGGCCCGATGATGATGCCGGCCAGCAGGTAGCCGACCAGCGCCGGCATCCTGATCCGCTCGGCCAGGAAACCGAGGATCAGCGCGATGCCGAAGCCGGCGGCCAGCGTGGTGATGAGGGAGATATTGTGTTCCATCCGGTGATCTCGGAAAGCGGGTTGACGATGGGTGGAATATTCAGTGTTAGTAGCAAAGGCCGAACGGCAAGCAGCCGTCGCGCACTCACGGCGCCGCCGGGGAAAAACAGGCGGGCCCGATTACCGCTGTCGGCGCCGGCGACAGCTTGCCGTGCCCAGCGACGGCAGGCTCACCGGCGGGCAGCAATAGCTATCGACATAGAATCATCAATAGCCTGACACGCACAGACCTATTCGGGTTCCCTCACCCGCTGATTCTTTCCTGCCGGTATACACCGGGTGTCACCCCGGTCCATTTCTTGAAGGCGCGGTGAAACGCGCTCGGCTCGGAGAAGCCGAGCTGGGCCGCGATCTCATCGAGCCCCAGCTCAGGCCGCGACAGGAAATAGATCGCGGTGTCGCGCCGCAGATTGTCCTTGATCTGCTGGTAGGAGCTGCCCTCGTCCTTGAGCCGGCGGCGCAAGGTCTGCGGCGTCATGTTGAGGCGCTGCGCGATCTGCTCGAACTCGGGGTAGTCGTAGGCCTTGCGCAGGATGGCCCGAATCTGCCCGGTCAGGCTGTCGTCGTTCTTGGGGCGCACCAGCAGGTCGGCGGGCGAGGTCTTGAGAAACTGCCTGAGCGTGACCTCGTTCTGCACGATGGGCAGGTCGAGCGCACTGGCGGGAAAGCTCAGCGTGGTCCGCGCAGCGCCAAAGCGCATGGTCGGCGCGTAGAACATGCGCCGGTACTCATCGACATGCGGCGGCTCGGCATAGGAGAAGGTTGCCTCGATCAACTGGATACGCCGGCCGGCAAGCCAGCAGGCAAGGCCATGCCAGATCACGAGCCAGCTCTCGGTGAGGAAATGGTCGGGGTCGTCGAGCTGATGGTTGGTGAAGACCAGCGTAGCGCATTGCTCGTGGCGCTCGAACTCGACCGAGAAGGCATCGGTGAGCAGGCCGTAGAAGCGGGTGCCGCGCTTGAGCGCGCGCTCCAGCGTACCGCAATGGATCACCGTGTAGCACATCATGGCAAAGGTGCCGAGCTTGCACGGCCGCGCCGGGCAAAAGCCCATGAACTCGTCGCTGAGCGTGAACCAGATGGCCTGCACCAGCGCGGTGTACTGCTCGGTCGATACCCGCGCCGACGGGGCATCGAGCAGCTCGGGGGCGATGCTGGCGCGCTCGAGGATGGCCCGCGCGTCGATGCCGGCGGCGTGCACGCCACGCAGGGCGGCCACAACAAAGTTGATCGGGATGGAATGTTTGCGTGCGTCCATAGCCAGCCATCGTAACCAGCGCTGGCCGGCTTGCCAAATACATCCGCCGCCGGCTGACCAAACGCGTCAACGCGCTTGAGCGTTCCCGCCATTGAGCATGCCGGCGCGGATTTTTATGCTAGGCGCCACAACATCGGACAAGCGCCTGCGCCAGCAGGCCCCACACCCGCCGGCCGGCAACCGGCCACCTTAACGAGCCCGCAGAGATGGGCGCCAAGGACGGAGAAGACCATGGAAAGACTGCATTTCGAACAGGAACACAACATCTTTCGCGAGAGCTTTCGCGAATTCCTGCAACGCGAGGTGATCCCGCAGCAGGAACAATGGGAGCGCGACGGCATCGTCTCGCGCGATGCCTGGCGCCGCGCCGGCGAAGCGGGCTTCCTGGTGCCGTTCGCCGACGAGAAGTACGGTGGCGCGGGCTGCCGCGACTTCCGCTACGACCAGGTGATCTGCGAGGAGCTGTCCTATATCAACGAGGCCGGGCTGATGTTCCCGCTGCATTCCTCGCTGTGCGCGCCCTACCTCGATGCCTTCGCCAACGACGAGCAGAAGGACCGCTGGATGCCGGGCATCGTCTCGGGCGAGAAGATCCTCGCCGTCGCGATGACCGAGCCGCAGGCCGGCTCCGACCTGGCCGGCATGAAGACCCGCGCCGAGGACCGTGGTGACCACTGGCTGCTCAACGGCTCCAAGGTGTTCATCTCGAACGGCATCCTGTGCGACCTGTGCATCGTCGCCGCCAGGACCGACCCTGCCAATCCGCACGGCATGACGCTGCTGATCGTCGAGGACGGCATGCCGGGCTTCGAGCGCGGCCGCCGGCTGAAGAAGATGGGCATGCACTCGCAGGACACCGCCGAGCTGTTCTTCAACGACGTGCAGGTGCCCAAGGCCAATGTGCTGGGCGAGCCCGGCGCCGGCTTCTACTACCTGATGCAGATGCTCGGCAAGGAGCGGCTGACGCTGGCCTGCTCCGCCGTCGCCGGCGCGCGCGCCGCCTACGGCCTGACCAAGGAATACGTGCTCGGCCGCAAGGCCTTCGGCCGCGAGATCGCCAAGTTCCAGAACACCCGCTTCAAGCTGGCCGAGATGAAGACCGAGATCGACATCGGCCAGGTCTTCGTCGATCGCTGCGTGATGGACATCAACGCCGGCCGGCTCGGCGACGACATCGCCGCCGAGGCCAAGCTGTGGACCACCGAGATGCTCGGCCGCGTAGTCGACCAGTGCGTGCAGCTGCACGGCGGCTGGGGCTATATGGACGAATACCCGATCAGCCGCATGTACACCAATGCGCGCATCCAGCGCATCTTCGCCGGCACCTCGGAAATCATGAAGGAGATCATCGGCCGCGCCGAGGGCCTGGCCTGAACGGCAAGCCTGGCGCGGCCCGCAGCCGGGCTGCAAGGGGCGCCGGGCGTGCCGGCCAGGGCAGCGGCACACCGTCACCACGCAGGCCACGCCGGCCAATGCCGCGCCGGGGGCTCGCGTGTGCGGGCATATGCATGTAGCGAACGGTTCTATCGGGGCTGTCGTCAAGCCAGGTGAAAACGTCTAATCTTGGTGGGTTAAAACGGGCGCGCCGGCCGCGCCCAGCATCGAATCCACGCAACCCACCGAAGAAGAGGAAGCCCCATGCGTATCGCCAATGATGTGACCGACCTGATCGGCAACACCCCGCTCGTCAAGCTCAACCGCATTACCGAAGGCTGCGTTGCCACCGTCGTTGCCAAGCTCGAGTTCTTCAACCCCGCGCACAGCGTGAAGGACCGCATCGGCGCGGCGATGATCGAGGCGGCGGAAAAAGCCGGCCTGATCAACGCGGACACGGTGATCGTCGAGCCGACCTCGGGCAACACCGGCATCGCGCTGGCGATGGTGTGCGCGGCCAAGGGCTACAAGTGCATCCTGACCATGCCCGAGACGATGTCGAAGGAACGCCGCATGCTGCTGCGCGCCTATGGCGCCGAGCTGGTGCTGACACCGGGCCCGGACGGCATGAATGGCGCGATCCGCAAGGCGGAGGAGATCGTCGCCAGCAACCCGACCACCCATTTCATGCCGCAGCAGTTCAAGAACCCGGCCAACCCCGAGGTGCACCGCAAGACAACGGCGGAGGAAATCTGGAACGATACCGACGGCAAGGTGGACATCCTGGTCGCGGGCATCGGCACCGGCGGCACCATCACCGGTGTCGGTGAGGTGATCAAGGCACGCAAGCCCGAGTTCAAGGTGGTGGCGGTCGAGCCCGATGCGTCGGCCGTGCTGTCCGGCTCGCCTAAGGGGCCGCACACGATCCAGGGGCTCGGCGCCGGCTTCATCCCGGATGTGCTGAATACCGGCGTCTACGACGAAATCGTGCGTGTCAAGAACGACGACGCATTTGAATTCGCCCGCCGCATGGCCCGCGAGGAGGGCCTGCTGGTGGGCATCAGTTCCGGTGCCGCGGTGTGGTCTGCGTTGCAGGTCGCCAAGCGCCCCGAGAACGCAGGCAAGCTGATCGTGGTGGTAATCCCCTCGTTCGGCGAACGCTATTTGTCGACGGCGCTGTTCGCCAACCTGGCGGACTGATCGCCGCGCGGCGCGCAGCCACGCTGAACGCCGCGCCCACAGCCGCTTGCAGGGCAGCTCCGTCGACCACGAAAACAACAAGGAGGAGACCATGCAAGCGCTGGAACAGAAAACCCCGGTGGACATGCTTGCCCACTGGGCCCACACGCGCCCCAACGACATCTACCTGCACCAGCCCGTCCAGCGCGAATGGCGCAGCTGGAGCTGGGCGCAGGCACTCGACGAAGTACGGCGCATGGCGACCGCGCTGAAGGCGCGCGGCTACGCCCCCGGCAGCCGCATCGCGATCCTGTCGAAGAACTGCGCGCACTGGTTCATGGCCGATTTCGCCATCATGCTGGCGGGTTACGTCAGCGTGCCGCTGTTCCAGAACCAGTCGCCCGAAGGCATCGGCTATGTGCTCGAACACTGCGACGCCAAGCTCGTCTTCGTCGGCAAGCTCGACGAGCCCGACAAGGTCGATGCCGCCCTGCCCGCGACGCTCGCGCGCATCGCCTTCCCCTACCCCGGCAAGCTGCGCGGCGAAGACTGGGACGAGCTGGTGGCGCGCCACCCGCCGGCGGCCCTGGAGACCGCGCCCGTGCTCGATGACGTGGCCACCTTCATCTACACCTCGGGTACCACCGGCCACCCCAAGGGCGCGGTTCACCGCTACCGCCAGATCGCGGCGGCCACCGCCGCCGGCCGCCGGGCCTTCGAGCTGAACCCTCAGGACAGCTTCTTTTCCTACCTGCCGCTGTCGCACGCGGCCGAACGCTTCATGGTGGAGATGATCAGCGTCTACGGCGGGGTGCCGGTGTATTTCGCCGAATCGCTCGATACCTTCGCCGCCGATCTGCAGCATGTACAGCCGACCCTGTTCTTTGCCGTACCAAGGCTGTGGACCAAGTTCCAGCAAGGCATCCTGGCCAAGTTGCCGCAACGCAAGCTAGACCTGCTGCTCCGGCTGCCGATCGTCTCCGGCCTGATCAAGCGCAAGATCCGCCACGGCCTCGGCCTGTCGCGCGCGCGCATCATCATCTCCGGCGCGGCAGCCATCTCGCCTTCGCTGCAGCAGTGGTATCGACGCCTCGGCGTGAACATCCAGGAAGGCTATGCGATGACCGAGCTGTTCTGTTACGGCGTCATCAACCCGCCCAACGGCATCCGCATCGGCTATGTGGGCAAGCCGCTGCCCGGCCTCGAGGTGAAGACCGCCGACAACGGCGAGCTGCTGCTGCGCTGCCCCGCGGTGATGGACGGCTACTACCGCGATCCTGAAAAGACCGCCGAGGTGCTCACGCCCGACGGCTTCTACCGTACCGGCGATCTCGGCGAGATCAACCGCGACGGCTATGTGCGCATCACCGGCCGCGCGCGCGAGCAGTTCAAGACGGCCAAGGGCAAGTTCGTCTCGCCGACGCATATCGAGGGCAAGCTGCTGGAAAACCAGGCGATCGAGCAGATCTGCCTGATGGGCAGCGATCTGCCGCACACGATCGCCGTGGCGGTGCTGTCCGAGCAGGCCCGGCAATCGGCGCGCGATGCGCTGCAGGCAAGCCTCGCCGCCACCGTCGACCGCGTTAACCGGGTGCTCGAGAAGCATGAGCAGGTCGGCAAGCTGGTGGTCGTCAGCGAGCCGTGGACTATCGACAACGGCCTGCTGACGCCAACGCTCAAGCTCAAGCGCCATGTGGTCGAGCAGCGCTACCTGGCGCTCGTCGAGAAGCTGATCGAACACCCCGACCTCGTGATGTGGGAATGACCCGCATCCACCGCCCCGGCTGATGCCGCGGCCAGCCCCAACCGGAGCCACCATGTCTGCACCGTTGTCCAGCCTCAGGATTCTCGACTTCACCACGCTGCTACCCGGGCCCTTTGCCTCGCTGCTGCTTGCCGACCTCGGCGCGGACGTGATCCGCATCGAGTCGCCGACGCGGCCCGACCTCGCGCGCCTGTTTCCGCCCTATGCCGACGGCCAGTCCACGACGCACGGCTACCTCAATCGCAACAAGCGCTCGCTCGCGCTCGACCTGAAAAAGCCCGAGGCGCTCGACATCGTCAAACGGCTCGTGGCCGACTACGACATCGTGATCGAGCAGTTCCGCCCCGGCGTGATGGATCGCCTGGGCCTGGGCTTTGCCGCGCTCAAGGCCATCAATCCGCGGCTGATCTACTGCTCGGTGACCGGCTACGGCCAGACCGGCCCGCTCAGGGACCGCGCCGGCCACGACATCAACTATCTCGCGCTGTCCGGCCTCGCCAGCTACACCGGCAGGCAGGGTAGCGGCCCCTTGCCGCTGGGCCCGCAGCTGGCCGATGTGGCGGGCGGCTCGCTGCACGCGGTGATCGGCATACTCGCCGCCGTCACCCAGCGCGCGGCCACCGGCGAAGGCGCCCATATCGACATCAGCATGACCGATTGCGCCTTCAGCCTGAACGCGATGTCCGGCGCGGCCGCGCTCGCCGGCGGCGTCGAGCCGGGCTGGGAGGCGGGCCTGCTCAACGGCGGCAGTTTCTACGATTACTACGAGACGGCCGATGGCCAGTGGCTGTCGGTCGGCAGCCTGGAGCCGCAGTTCATGGCGCAGCTGGCCGCCGCCGTCGATGCGCAGGAAATCGCCGGCCTGAGCCTGGCGCAGGACCCGACCATCCAGGCCAACCTGAAAACCCGGCTGCGCATGGCCTTCCGGCAACAGCCGCTGGCACACTGGCTCGATGTGTTCCGGCAATGCGATGCCTGTGTCGAGCCAGTGCTCGCCGTCAGCCAGGCGGCAAGCCAGCCGCAGGCCATGGCGCGCGGCTGGGTCGTCGACGTGCCCACCGCCGAGGGTGGCAGCCAGTGCCAGATGGCCTGTCCGATCCGCATCGACGGCTGGCAGGCCGAATACCGGCAGGCCGGCGGCGCGGTAGGCAGCGATACGCAGGCCATCCTGCATGCGCTGGGCTACAGCGGCAGCGATGTCGCCCGGCTCGGCGAGGCCGGCGTACTGGGCTGAGCCGCAAGGCAGTGCGGGCGGGCCTGCCAGCCGGCCGGAACGGCACGCCAGTGCTGGCTCGCAGCCTGGCTGCCCAGTATGCAGCGCAGCCATTTGCCGACGTGAAGGGCGCTGCGGAAAGACGCCCCATGCGCCGCCTAGGCAGAGGCCAAATCCGGCCAGCCGAGCACCACCCTCACCCCGCGCCCGCCATCGAAAATATAATGTAGATCAAGCACTGGTGCGGCGCCGGGCACGACAATGCGGAGCCCCGCCGGTATACTGGCGCATCGGCATCCGCGCCAGGCCAGGCACATGAACAACGACCTCTCCAGCCTAAAGATCGACCGTACCGCTAGCCCACACCCCCAGCAGAGAAAACGCCGCTACGGCAGATGGGCCGCCCTCGCCGTGGCCGTGGCGGCCGGCAGCGCCTTCGTCCTCACCGCCGCGCAACGGCCGCAGACCGTGCAGACCGTCTCGGTGACGAATGCCTACCCGTCGCAGGCGCTGACCGTGATCAACGCCACCGGCTATGTCGTCGCGCAGCGCAAGGCATCGATCGCCTCCAAGGCCACCGGCCGGCTCGAATGGCTCGGCGTGCGCGAGGGCAGCAAGGTCAAGGCCGGCGAGCTGATCGCGCGGCTCGAAAATGCCGACCTCAAGGCCAATGTCGCGCAGGCCGCGGCCAATGTCGATGTCGCCCGCGCCAACCTGCTGCAGGCCCAGGCCGAGCTGCAGGACGCCACGCGCGCCTGGCAGCGTTCGCTCGATCTGCAGAAACAGAATTTTATCTCCACCGCCGAGGTCGACCAGGTCAAGGCGCGGCTCGATCGCGCCAAGGCGGCCGTCGAGGCCCAGCGCTCGGCCATCAATGCCGCGCAGGCCGCCACCCAGGCGACGCGCGTGGCGGTCGAGAACACCGAGATCCGCGCCCCCTTCGACGGCGTGGTGCTGACCAAGAACGCCAACGTCGGCGACGTGGTGGCGCCCTTCTCGTCGAGCGCCGACGCCAAGGCCGCGGTGGTGACGATGGCCGACATGGGCACGCTCGAGGTCGAGGCCGATGTCTCGGAGGCGAGCGTGGGCAAGGTGAAGATCGGCATGCCCTGCGAGATCCAGCTCGACGCGCTGCCCGACATGCGCCTCAAGGGCGTGGTGGCGAGCCAGGTGCCATCGGTCGACCGGGCCAAGGCCACGATCATGTTCAAGATCCGCTTCGTCGATAAGGACGAGCGCGTGCTGCCCGAGATGAGCGCCAAGGTGGCCTTTCTCGAACGCGAGCTGAAGCCCGAGGAGCGCCAGCCCAAGGTCGCCGTCGCGCCGAGCGCGGTGGCCCGGGTCGACGGCAAGCCCGTGCTGTGGCTGATGGCCGAGGGCAAGGCCAGGCGCATCGACATTACGCTCGGCGAAAAGCTGGGCGACCTGCAGACGCTGCGCGGCGCCATCAAGGTTGGCGACAAGGTGATCAACAACCCGACCGACAAACTCAAGGACGGCACCACAGTCCAGCTCGAGCAGAAATGATGACGGCCGCCGTCTCGCTCAGGAATGTCGCCAAAAGCTATGTCCGTGGCGGCCAGGAGGTGCCGGTGCTGACCGACATCAGCTTCGACATCGCCGAGGGCGATTTCCTCGGCCTGATGGGGCCGTCGGGCTCGGGCAAATCGACGCTGCTCAACCTGATCGCCGGCATCGACAAGCCTACCTCGGGCCAGATCCTGATCGGCGGGCAGGACATCTCGCTGCTCGGCGAGTCGGCGCTCGCCGCCTGGCGCGCGGCCAACGTCGGTTTCATTTTCCAGTTCTACAACCTGATGCCGGTGCTCACCGCGCTCGAAAACGTCGAGCTGCCGCTGATGTTGACCGGGCTCGGCAGCCGCGAGCGGCGCCGCCACGCCGAGGCCGCGCTGGCCATGGTCGGGCTCGCCGACCGCATGAAGCACTACCCCAACGAGTTGTCGGGCGGCCAGCAGCAGCGCGTGGCGATCGCCCGCGCGATCGTCACCGACCCCACACTGATCGTCGCCGACGAACCCACCGGCGACCTCGACCGCAAATCGGCCGGCGAAATCCTCGACATGCTCGACAGCCTCAACACCCAGCTCGGCAAGACCATCATCATGGTCACCCACGACCAGCGCGCCGCCGAGCGTGCCCACGCCATCCGCCACCTGGAAAAGGGCGAGCTGTTGGCGCTCGACGTGCATTAGCCGCCCCCAGCACGCGACCATGCCCTATTTCTACCTCAAGATGGCGCTCAAGAACGGCTTCCGCCACCGGCTGCGGGCCACGCTGACCATCACCGGCATCGTCATCGCGATTCTCGCCTTCGGCCTGCTGCGCACCATCGTCAATGCCTGGTATGCCGGCGCCGACGCGGCGTCCGAATCGCGGCTGGTAACGCGCAACTCGATCTCGCTGGTGTTCACGCTGCCAATCAGCTACAAGGAGAAAATCCGCCAGGTGGACGGCATCAAGGGGCTGTCGTGGGCAAACTGGTTCGGCGGCGTGTACATCGATGAGCGCAATTTCTTCCCGCAATTTGCCGTCGACGCCGCGAGCTACATGCCGCTCTACCCCGAATACCAGTTCGACGAGGCCGAGCACAAGGCCTTCCTGCTCGACAAGCGCGGCGCGGCCGTGGGGCGCAAACTGGCGACCCGTTATGGCTGGAAGGTCGGCGACACGGTGCCGCTCAAGGGGACGATCTTCCCCGGCACGTATCAGTTCGTGGTGCGCGCCATCTTCGACGGCAAGACCAAGAACACCGACACCAATGTGTTCTTTTTCCACTGGCAACTGCTCAATGACCGCATGGAGCAGCTCTACCCGGGCCGCGCCAACCGCATCGGCGTGTTCATCATCGGCCTGAGCGACCCGGCCGGTGCGGCGCAGGTGTCGCAGACCATCGACCGCGAGTTCCGCAACTCGCTGGCCGAAACGCTGACCGAGACCGAGAAGGCATTCCAGCTCGGCTTCGTGGCGATGACCGAGGCCATCGTGGTGGCGATCGAAATCGTCGCCTATGTGGTGATCCTCATCATCATGGCGGTGATGGCCAACACCATGGCCATGGCCGCGCGCGAACGCACCGCCGAATATGCCACGCTCAAGGCGCTGGGCTTTGCCCCCGGCGTGGTGGGCAGGCTGATCTTCATCGAGTCGATGCTGCTCGCGGCGATCGGCGGCGCCATCGGCATCGCGCTGACATTCCCGGTGGCGCGGGCTTTCGGCAGCGCGCTCGACAACCTGTTCCCGATATTCAACATCTCGCAGCAGACGATCATGCTGCAGGTGTTGTCCGCCGCGGTGGTGGGGCTTGCTGCCGCCGTCATCCCGGCGATCCGCTCGAGCCGGGTCAGGATCGTCGAAGGGCTGCGCAACATCGGCTGATCTCCCATGCGCATTCCTTTCCCCTACATCTACCGCAACCTGCTGACGCGCAAGCTCACCACGGCGCTCACGGCCGGCGGCATGGCGCTGGTGGTGTTCGTCTACGCCACGGTGCTGATGCTCGAAGCCGGCCTCAAGGAAACCCTGGTGCAGACCGGCAGCGAGGATAACGTCACGGTCATCCGCAAGTCCTCGCAAACCGAGGTGCAGAGCGCCATCGACCGCAAGCAGGCCGGCATCATCGAATCGAGCCCGCAGATCGCCTATGGCGGCGATGGCCGCAAGCTGGTGTCGAAGGAGTCGGTGGTGCTGATCACGCTGCCCAAGCGCGATTCGGACAAGCCCTCGAACGTGGTGATCCGCGGCACCTCGCTCACCGGCCTGGCGCTCAGGCCCCAGGTCAAGCTGGCCGCGGGGCGCATGTTCAAGCCCGGCAGCGCCGAGATCGTCGCCGGCCGTGCCATCGCGGAGCGCTTCAAGGGCGGCGGTATCGGCGAGACGATACGCTTCGGGCAGCGGGAGTGGCGGGTGGTCGGGGTGTTCGATGCTGGCAAGACCGGCTTCAACTCCGAAATATGGGGCGATGTCGAGCAGATGATGCAGGCCTTCCGCCGCCCGGTGTTCTCGGCGCTCACGTTCAAGCTCGCCGACAGCCAGCAGTTCGAGGCGTTCGTCAACGCCATCGAGGGCGATCCGCGCCTCACCGTCGAGGCCAAGCGCGAGACGCAGTTCTACGCCGATCAATCCGAGGTGATGGCCAAGTTCATCAAATACCTTGGGCTGGCGCTGTCGATCATCTTTTCGCTCGGCGCCATCATCGGCGCGATGATCACGATGTATGCCTCGGTCTCCAACCGCATCGGCGAGATCGGCACGTTGCGCGCCTTGGGCTTTGGCCGGTCGAGCGTGCTGGCGGCCTTCCTGATCGAAGCGCTGGCGCTGGCCGGCCTGGGCGGCGTCATCGGCATCGTCTGCGCCTCGGGCATGCAGTTGCTGACGATTTCCACGATGAACTGGCAGACCTTCTCGGAACTGGCATTCTCGTTCACGCTCACCCCCGGGATCGTGCTCAGGTCGCTGCTGTTTGCCCTGTTCATGGGGCTCGTCGGCGGCTTTCTGCCGGCGGCACGCGCCGCGCGCATGAAAATCGTCGACGCCCTGCGCGAAGCCTGATCCATCACAATTTAAAAGATTTTACTTATATTCTGAATTTCGCATTTATCTGACTGGGTTAACCCTAGCAATGCCGTCATTATTTGCGTGCGGGCAGCACGCTTATAGTCGGTAATACTTGTATTCGACCCGGAAAACGACGCAAAATAGAGTCACTACTCAAATCTTTATTGACTCCGGCAAGCGAGTGCTAAAATGGAAGACGAACAACAACAATCACTTGAAGGAGAGGAAGAAATGCCAAACGGAGCGGACATCCGCATCAGGATTCACAGCCGCGAGTCGGCCATTGCCGATTTGTGCCGCAAATACTGGCTGGTCAGCAGTCCGCCCAATTTCGAGTTCTCGGTCGAGCAGCTCGCCGACAGCTATGGCATGGACGTCAAGGCCATCCACAAGGTGGTCGGCCAGAACTGTACGGCGACCGGGGAAAGCACCCAGTGCTCGGTGTGCGGCAAGAAGATCATCTACCGCAACCGCACGACCTACAAGCAGGTGAAGACGTATCTGCTGCGCGACTGGATATGTCGCGAGTGTTACGACAAGCGCAACTGAGCGACAAGGCAAACGGCGGGATTCCCGCCGTTTGTCATTGCGTCATTCAAAAAACTGCCAATTGCTGCGGCCGGCGTGCTTGGCCCGGTACATGGCCTGATCAGCCCGCTTCAGCAGCTGCAGGGCACCGTCGCCGTGCAGCGGGAACAGGCTGATGCCGATGCTGGCGCCGACACGGATCTCGCTGCCTGCAATATGGAAAGGCTGCACCGCCGCCGTCAGCACCTTCTGGGCAATCGGTACCACGTCTTCCTTGCTGGTGATGTGCGGCACGATCAGCGTGAACTCGTCGCCGGCAAGCCGCGCCACGGTGTCACCGGTACGCACGCTGGCCGTCAGCCGGTGGGCGAACAGCTTGAGCAGCGCATCGCCGACATCGTGGCCGTTCTCGTCGTTGACCGGCTTGAAACCATCGAGGTCGACGAACAGCACGGCCACCATCTCGCGTGTGCGCATCGCCTGGGCGATGGTCTGCTCCAGGCGGTCGCCAAACAACAGCCGGTTGGGCAGCTCGGTCAGCGGGTCGTGATAAGCCTGCCACGCCATGCGCTCCTCTTCGCGCTTGCGCGTGGTGATGTCTTCGAACACCGTCGCATAATGGGTGATCTCGTCGTGGCGGTCGCGCAGGCAGATCAGCGTCATCCACTCCGGGTACACCTCGCCGTTCTTGCGGCGGTTCCAGATCTCGCCCGCCCACATGCCACGCCGGCTCACGGCGGACCAGATATGCTGATAGAACACGGCGTGATGAATGCCCGAGTTGAGGATGTCGATGTGCCGGTCGACCGCCTCGTCCGCCGTATAGCCGGTGATCTGGGTGAAGGCCGCGTTGACCGACTGGATGCGGCCGCCGGCATCGGAAATCATCACGCCATGCGGGATCACGTCCACCACGCTCGCGAGCAGGCCCTGGTGGGCAAAGCAGGCCTTGAGGTCGGAGATGTCGGTATCGGCGCCGACCCAGCAGACCTTGCCATCCCGCACCAGGCGGCGCCCGCGCGACAACACCCAGCGCCAGCCGCCACAGGCCGCACGCAAGCGGAGCTCGCTGGCAAAGCACTCGCCACGCTGCACGCAATCGACCAGGCGATTGCGCCACGGATTCGCATCGTCCGGGTGCACCATGGATTCGTAGCTGAAGCCCATGTCGCGCTCGTAGCCGAGCATGTCCCACCACAGATCGTGGCGGCGGATCGCCGACGAATGCGGGTCAAATTCCCACGGCCCGACGGCGGCGGCAGATATGCAGGCGTCGACGGCATTGGCCGGCGGTATCTCGCGCTCGATGGCGGCATCGGTCGCCACCGACACCAGCCGCATATTGTCGAGCATCGGCTTGACGGCAATCGTCAGGCCGCCGACACGGCGCGCACCGCCCGCCACCGGCAGCATCGCCACGGCCTCGACCAGCGCCGCCAGCAGCGAATTGCGTTCGGCCAGCAGCGGCAGCGATGTTGTCAGCGGCAATTCATGCTCGGCGAGCCCCATCAGGCGGCAGAACTCGTCGTCGCGCGCCATCACCCGCTGCGCATCATCGAGCAGCAGCATGCCTGATGTGCTGTCGGGAACAACGTGGCCAGTATTCTTGTAGCGTGCTGCGCGACCAAGCTGTGGCGCGGAGTACGCACGTAGCTGAGGGATCATGGCAGAACCGGGGCGGGCTTGAGGGGCAAAACAAGGGGGCTGCCATAATGTAGCCCTATTTGCCGGCACCCGCATGTCAAAAATACCTATGTGAGAATGCGACGTGATCGACATCGGCAATGCCAGCCGCACGCCCTTGCGGCTACGTCCGCCCCTGGCGCATGGTGTACAATTGCGCGGTGAAACTGCTTGCCCTCGATACCTCTACCGAATTCTTGTCCCTCGCCCTGTGGCTTGACGGACACCTCTCCACCCGGGACCTGCGGGTGGGCCAGAAACATTCCGAACAGACGCTGCCCTTGCTGCGCGAGCTGCTGGACGCCGCCGGCATCGGCTTAGCCGATCTCGACGGCATCGCCTTCGGCAACGGCCCCGGCTCCTTCACCGGCCTGCGCATCGGCTGCGGTATCGTGCAGGGCCTGGCCTTCGCACACGAGCTGCCCGTCGTCGGCGTGTCGAGCCTGCTTGCGCTGGCCGAAAGCGATGGCCACGAGCGGGTCATCAGCTGCCTCGATGCGCGCATGAACCAGGTCTATTTCGCCGCCTACCAGCGTGCGGACCAAGGCTGGCGGACCGTCGTCGAGCCAGGGCTGTACGACCCTGACGCCACCCCCACCCTGCCCGGAGACGGCTGGCACGGCACCGGCAGCGGCTTCGCGGCCTTCCCCGCACTGGCCGAGCGCTATGCGGGGCAGATGGCCAGCTGCAACGCCGCCAGCCACCCCGAGGCCGCCGCCATCGCGGTGCTTGGCGCACGTGAATTCGAGGCTGGGCGCGGCCTGCCGGCACGCGACGCAACGCTACTCTATGTGCGGGACAAGGTCGCGCTGACCGTTCACGAGCAGCCGCGCAAATGACGCTCGACTTCCGCCGCATGAGCGAGGATGACCTCGATCGCGTGATGGCGATCGAACAGGCGATCTACCCCTACCCGTGGACGCGCGGCAACTTTGCCGACTCGCTGCGCGGCGAGCAGAGCTGCTGGACTGCCTGGAACCCGGCAAACGAGATGATCGGCTACTGCATCATCATGCCGGTCGTCGACGAGGCGCACCTGCTCAACATCAGCATCGCCAAATCGAGCCAGGGCAAGGGCCTGGGCCGAAAACTGCTCGACTTCGCCATCGACACCTCGCGCGCCCACGGCGCCAGCATCATGCTGCTCGAAGTGCGTGAATCGAACCTCGTGGCACAAACGCTCTACCATTCGCTCGGCTTCAACAACAGCGGCGTGCGCAAGAACTACTATCCGGTCCACGGTGGCCGCGAACACGCCGTGCTGATGGAGCTGCCGCTATGAGCCGGCGCGACCTGCTGCTCAGGGAAATCGGCCTGAGCCCGGTGTGGCGCTTGCGCACCGGCATGACTGAAACGGCGGCAGACGCCTCGCCCGTGGCGGAATCGGCCAGCCCCGCCGTGATCGAGACCACGGCGCCGCCTTCCGTCTCCAGCCCAACGGCACCGCCTGGCCGCGCTCCGGCAGCACCTCCAGCCTGGCTCGACGACGCCCCGCCGCCCTCAGCCCCGCCACCGCAGCAGGCCGACGAGCCCGCGCCCCCGGCGGACGGCCGCACCCAGCGCATCCACACCCTCGATTGGGACCAGTTGCAGGGCGAGGTTGCCGGCTGCCAGGCATGCCCGCTGTGCAAGACCCGCCGCAACACCGTGTTCGGCGTCGGCGACGCCCGCGCCGACTGGCTCATCGTCGGCGAGGCCCCCGGTGGCGAGGAGGACAGGCAGGGAGAGCCATTCGTCGGCCCGGCCGGCAAGCTGCTCGACAATATGTTGAACGCCGTCGGCCTCAAGCGCGGCGACAATGTCTTCATCGCCAATGTGCTCAAATGCCGCCCGCCACAAAACCGGGACCCGGCGCCCCACGAGGTGCAGCAGTGCGAGCCTTTCCTGCTGCGCCAGATCGAGCTGATCCAGCCGAAAATCATCGTCGCGCTCGGCCGCTTCGCCGCGCAAAGCCTGCTCAAGAGCGATGCACGCATCGGCTCGCTGCGCGGCAAGGTCCACACCTACCATGGCGTGCCGCTGGTCATCACCTACCACCCGGCCTACCTGCTGCGTAACCAGCCGGACAAGGCCCGCGCCTGGGAGGACCTGTGCCTCGCCCGGAAGACCTACCGGGAAGCCGGCCCGCAGCAGTAAGTCTCGCCGATTGGCGCCTGGATCGCGGCTACGGCCGCGATTAGCGCCCACCGGCACGCAGCCCCACCAAGCCGGGGCGCCTGGATGGGCAAACGCCCGCTCGCAGCCACATCGCCAAAATCAACAACTTGGCGTCAAGACCACAATGGCGAGTCAACAATGGCTTGCAGCCCACCGCGCTTCTCCCCTATGCTGTCCGCATCCTGCGGATGCGCCTTTAATATCATTAAAATCTGATATTTACCTCCACCTGACGATCCAGGCATGGCGCAGACCGGCAACGAATCGTCCAAGCTCATCCACATCGCCATGAAACCATCCCAACCAGAATCCGCCGACCTCAACGCGGCGGAAATGAAACTGCTGTTCCCCTCCCCCGTCATCTATTTCGACTGGCCGGGCAGCGAGGCGCTCAACCTCGCCCTGCGCGACGTCGTGCTCGTCCGGCGCGAGACCACCAGCGGCGTGGTCAAGACCAACCGCGGCGGCTGGCAGTCCGACACCGACCTGCAGGACTGGCAGGACCCGGCCTCGCAGCAGCTGGTAGCGCGCATGCTCACGCTGGCCAGGGAGTATGTGGCACGCCAGATCGGCCGCCACGACCCGGCCTTCGAGACGGGCTGGAAGATCCGCGCCTGGGCCAACGTCAACGAGCGCGGCCATTTCAACCGCACGCACGACCACCTCGGCCGCTACTCGTTCTTTTCCGGCGTTTACTACGTCAACGTCGGCGACATCGAGTCGGGCCTGGCCGGCGGCGGGCGCACGCGCTTCGAGGACTGGACCCGCGTGGCGATCGACGTCAACCAGAACGACGACACCCTGCGTCGCGACTACCTGATGACACCGAAGAACGGCCGCATGCTGATGTTCCCGGCGAGCCTCATGCACTCGGTCGAAACCTATGACGGCAACACCCAACGCATCACCATTGCCTTCAACCTGTATCACCCGGGCTTTTCGGTGCCGCGGCTGGAGGCGCATCTACAGCAGGCTGACTGGTGGTGGACCAATTTCCGCGGCCTGATGGTGCTCAAGCGCAAGGTGCCGGAGAAACTCTACGCCCTGTCGCTGCTGCCCAAGCAGGTGCTCGCCCGCCGCGTCAGCAACCCGCTGTCGCTCAAGGCCTGGCGTGCCCATCTGTCGACGGCGCTGAGCCACGCCACAGCGCTGGCCTCCGAGCACTTCGAGGCCAGGCGCAATGCCTGACCGCGGCATGACGCGCAGCTTCTCGCTCTATCTCGATTTGCTGCGGTTGCTGGCCGCACTGGCGGTGATGGTGTCGCACTCGATCGGCTATACCTTCGGCGGCCGGCAGGTGCTCCCCATCTCGGTCGGCCACAATGCCGTCGTGGTGTTCTTCCTGCTGTCGGGTTATGTGATCGCCTATGTCGCCGATCACAAGGAGAACCACCCGCGCGAGTTTTGGATCAGCCGCCTGGCGCGCATCTACTCGGTCGCACTGCCCGCCATCCTGCTCACACCGCTGGCGGACAGCGTGGGCCTCTGGCTCAAGCCCGAGTTCTACGCCGGCGGGCTGACCACGCACGACTACCCGCTGGTGCGCGTGGCGGCCAGCATGGTGTTCGCCAACGAGCTATGGCTGGTGTCCATCATGCCGTTCTCCAACTCTCCCTATTGGTCGCTCTGCTACGAGATGAGCTACTACCTGCTGTTCGCGATCTACACCTTCGCGGCAGGCAGCCGGCGCTGGCTCTGGCTTGGCCTCGCGGCACTGGTGATCGGCCCCAAGATCCTGCTGCTCGCGCCGATCTGGGCGCTCGGCGTGCTGGTCTACCGCCGGCGCCGCTGGTACGCGATCTCCGAGCACACCGGCTGGTGGGTGTGGAGCGCGTCGCTGGCCGGCATCGCGGCCTTCCAGTACTACGACGTCTCCGCCAGCCTGTCGGACTGGACCAGCCGGCTGCTCGGCGCGCCGCTCTACACGCTGCTGCACTTCTCCAAGCATTTCCTCGCGGACTATCTGCTGGGCGCCCTGATTGCCGCGAACTTCGTCGGCTTTCGCCGCATCGCGGAGCGCTTCTCGGGCGTGTTCGAACGCATTGCCGCGCCGCTCCGCACCGCGTCGAGCTACACCTTCTCGATCTACCTGTTTCACCTGCCCATCGTTTTCCTATGCGTGATCGTGCTCGACAGGCTACCCCCCGGGCCGGTCTACTTCCTGGCCACCGTGGCCTGCACACTGCTGGTCGTCCTGCCGCTGGGCGCCGTCACCGAGCAGCAGAAGGACAGGCTCAAGCGCTGGCTCACACGCAGGTTGCCGGCGCTCGGGCCATTCGCCAGGCACGAGCGCCTGGTCAAGCAGTCAGGCGCGCAATGACGGCCGGCAGCTCGGCGGGTGCGTGGCACAGGGCATCGGCAGGGGCGAGTTCCGTCGCATCGCCATAGCCCCAGGTTACGCCGATGCACCCCACGCAGGCCTTGCGGGCCGCCATGATGTCGTTGTCGCGGTCGCCGATCATCAGCGATGCCGCCGGCAACAGGCCATGCTGCTGCAAGATCAGCCCGATCAGCTCGCCCTTGTCCTCATAGCAGCCGTCGAGCTCGCTGCCGTATACCGCCTCGAAATGCCGCGCCAGCTCGAAGTACTCGACAATGCGCCGCGCGAAGCCGACCGGCTTCGCGGTACACACGAACAGCCGGTGCCCGGCATCGACAAGCCCATCGAGCAGCGCCGGGATGCCATCGTAGACGCGGTTCTCGCACCAGCCCACCGCGCTGAAACGTTCCCGGTACAGCCGCAGCGCATGCTCGACCATGGCAGGGTCCTCGCTGCCGATCAGCGCCGGCAAGGTCTTGCGCAATGGCGGGCCGATATACGACATGAGCGCCTCCTGTGGCGGCACCGCCACGTCGAAATGCGCGACGGCGTGCTGCAGGCTGCGCGTAATCCCGTCGAACGGGTCGGTCAGCGTGCCGTCCAGATCAAACAACAGGTTCAATTTCACCCTCCGGTTGGTGGCGCCGACCATGGGCAAACCCCTATTGGTGCGGCGCACATAGTTTTTGCCAGCGGTCACAATCCCAAGTAAAATGCTCGGCTATTACATCGGTACAGCATCATCTCCCGCCAATAATTCTTGACCAAATCACTCAAGAATTATATACTCCACTGCAATTATCACCATATCGTGCCGCGAGGATAGTCCATGCGTCTCACCACCAAAGGCCGCTTTGCAGTGACCGCCATGCTCGACCTGGCGCTGAGACAAGGCAATGGACCGGTGACTCTGGCCGGTATCGCCGAACGCCAGAAGATATCCTTGTCCTACCTCGAACAGCTGTTTGGCAAGCTGCGCCGCCGCAGCCTCGTCGACAGCGTGCGCGGCCCTGGCGGCGGCTACTGCCTGGCCAAGGATGCAGCCGAAATTTCGGTAGCGTCTATCATTCAGGCAGTGGATGAACCGATCGACGCCACGCAATGCGGCGGCAAGGAAAACTGCCTGGAGGAGCATCGCTGCATGACGCACGACCTCTGGGCCAATTTGAATCAGACCATCTTTGAGTACCTCGCCTCCGTTTCGCTGGCGCAATTGGTGGAAGGCCAGCGACCCAAGGAACAGGGACACGAAGTGAGCGTCCTGCAGGACAAGCGTGTGGCGCATGCCAAGGCAGCGACCAGCGCAACCTTGTAATAGCCGTGACGAGCAAGCCATTGGAGAGCATCGAATGACCAAACTACCGATCTACCTCGATTACTCGGCCACCACACCGGTCGATCCGCGGGTCGCGCAGAAAATGATCCCCTATCTGACAGAAGCCTTCGGCAACCCGGCATCGCGCTCTCATGCATACGGCTGGGATGCGGAAAAGGCCGTCGAAGAGGCGCGCGAGCAGGTAGCAGCGCTGGTCAATTGCGACCCGAAGGAAATTGTCTGGACCTCGGGCGCCACCGAATCGAACAACCTCGCGATCAAGGGCGCAGCCCACTTCTACCAGACCAAGGGCAAGCACCTGATCACCATGAAGACCGAGCACAAGGCCGTGCTCGACACCATGCGTGAGCTCGAACGCGAAGGCTTCGAAGTCACCTACCTGTCGCCGAAGGACAACGGCCTGCTGGATCTCGACGTACTGAAGGCGGCGATCCGCCCCGATACCATCCTGATCTCCGTGATGTCGGTCAACAACGAGATCGGCGTGATTCAGCCTATCGCCGAGATCGGCGAAATCTGCCGCGAAAAAGGCATCATCTTCCACGTCGATTCGGCACAGGCCACCGGCAAGATCGAGATCGACCTCACCAAGCTCAAGGTCGACCTGATGAGCTTCTCCGCACACAAGACTTACGGCCCCAAGGGTATCGGCGCACTGTATGTCCGCCGCAAGCCGCGCGTGCGCATCGAGGCGCAGATGCATGGCGGCGGCCACGAGCGCGGTATGCGCTCCGGCACGCTGGCCACGCACCAGATCGTCGGCATGGGCGAGGCCTTCCGCATCGCGCGTGAAGAAATGGCCACCGAGAACGAGCGCGTGCGTATGCTGCGCGACCGCCTGTGGCGCGGCCTGCAGGACATCGAAGAAGTCTACCTGAATGGCGACATGGAGCAGCGCGTACCGCACAACCTCAATGTCAGCTTCAACTTCGTCGAAGGCGAATCGTTGATCATGGCGATCAAGGATCTCGCGGTATCGAGCGGCTCGGCCTGTACCTCGGCTTCGCTCGAGCCCTCCTACGTGCTGCGCGCGCTGGGCCGCAACGACGAGCTGGCGCACAGCTCCATCCGTTTCACGATCGGCCGCTTCAGCACCGAAGAAGACGTCGATTTCGCAGTCAAGCTGCTGCACCAGAAGATCGGCAAGCTGCGCGAAATGTCACCCTTGTGGGAAATGTTCAAGGATGGCGTCGATCTGAGCACCGTGCAGTGGGCCGCACACTGATTTTGTAGGCCGGACGGCTGTCCGGTTGCGCCGGGGCGGTTCCCGGCGATATGGTTAGGAGTAGCAAAATGTCTTACAGCGATAAGGTCATCGACCACTACGAAAACCCGCGCAACGTCGGCACCTTCGAAAAGGGTGACGAATCGATCGGCACCGGCATGGTCGGCGCACCGGCCTGTGGTGATGTGATGAAACTGCAGATCAAGGTCGGCACGGACGGCACCATTGAAGATGCCAAGTTCAAGACCTACGGCTGTGGTTCGGCGATTGCATCGAGCTCGCTGGTGACCGAGTGGGTCAAGGGCAAGACGCTCGACGAAGCGCTGTCGATCAAGAACACGCAGATCGCGGAAGAACTCGCGCTGCCGCCGGTGAAGATCCACTGCTCGATCCTTGCCGAGGACGCGATCAAGGCCGCTGTGGCCGATTACAAGTCCAAGCACAACGCCTGACCGGAAAAGGAAGCGCAGCATGGCGATCTCTCTATCTGAACGCGCGGCGAAACACGTTACCAATTTCCTGCAGAAACGTGGCAAAGGCATCGGCATCCGTCTGGGTGTGCGCACCTCGGGCTGCTCGGGCATGGCGTACAAGCTCGAATTCGTCGATGAAGTGCTGGATGGCGATCTGCAGTTCGACAGCCATGGCCTCAAGGTCATCACCGATGCCAAGAGCCTGGCCTATCTCGACGGCACCGAGCTCGACTTCGTGCGTGAAGGCCTGAACGAAGGCTTCAAGTTCAATAACCCGAACGTGAAGAACGAGTGCGGTTGCGGCGAGAGCTTCAACGTCTGAGTGGGCGCGTGCCGCAATCCGGCCACCCCATGCTAGCGAGATGGCCGCAGGCTCCTGCTTGCGGCTTTTTTGTGCCAGCGCAGCGGATCATTCCATGAGCATCGACTTCAGCAAGACCCATTTCCAGCTGTTCGACCTGCCGCAAAGCTATGCGCTCGATGTCGATCAGCTCGAGCGCGCCTATCGACGCATCCAGTCGGAGGTCCACCCCGATCGCTTTGCCCATCTGGGCGACGCGGAAAAGCGCCTGTCGCTGCAATGGGCCACCCAGGCCAACGCCGCCTACCAGACGCTGAAGAAGCCACTGGCGCGTGCCCGCTATCTGCTGCTGCTGAATGGCGTCGATACGCAGGAAGAAACCAATACTGCCATGCCGGCCGACTTCCTGATGGCACAGATGGAGTGGCGCGAAGCCATTGCCGATGCGCGCCATGGCAAGGATGTCGACGCGCTGGAGCAATTGTCCGGCCGCCTGCGGGACGAGACGCACACGCTGCAGGCCACGCTGGGCAAGCAGCTCGACCAGGATGGCGACTTTGCCGGCGCCGCGCTCGGCGTGAGAAAATTGAAATTTCTGGAAAAGCTCGACGAGGAAATCGGCGACGCACTGGAAATACTGCTGTGAACGACGCGATGAAATTCATCACCCTGAACGTCGGCAATATGCTGATCTTCCACGGCTACGACGCCGACAACCGCGAAATCGTCGAACCGGTGACAGGCCAGACTCCGACACCCAAGCTCGTCGCCATCGATCGCATCCAGTCGGTCACCGAGAAATATGTGCTCGTCAACGGCCCGCAAGGCCGCCAGCTGTATTGGGAATACAGCGACGGCTTTGAGCAGGTCAAGCGCAAACTGGCCCAGGCGGGCCTGTTGATCGAATAACACAGCCGGACCCAACATGGCGCTACTACAAATCTCCGAACCCGGGCTCTCCACCGCCCCGCACCAGCACAGGCTGGCCATCGGTATCGACCTCGGCACCACCAACTCGCTCGTCGCGACGGTGCGCTCGGGCTCGGCTGCCGTGCTCAACGATGAACAGGGGCGCCCACTGCTGCCCTCGGTCGTGCACTATCGCCGCGACGGCGCCGTCGATGTCGGGTACCCCGCGCAACTGCGCCAGACGGAAGATCCGCACAACACCATCGTGTCGGTCAAACGCTTCATGGGCCGTGGCCTCAAGGACATCAACGGCAACGAGAACCTGCCCTACCACTTCGTCGACGCGCCAGGCATGGTGCAGCTCAAGACCGTGTCCGGGGTCAAGAGCCCGGTCGAAGTGTCGGCCGAGATCCTGAAACGGCTCAAGGAGCGTGCGGAAATCTCTCTCGGCGGCGAGCTGGCCGGTGCCGTCATCACGGTCCCCGCGTATTTCGATGATGCGCAGCGCCAGGCCACCAAGGATGCCGCCACGCTGGCCGGCCTGAACGTGCTGCGCCTGCTGAACGAACCCACTGCCGCCGCCGTGGCCTACGGCCTCGACAACGGTGCGGAAGGCATCTATGTCGTCTACGACCTGGGCGGCGGCACCTTCGATGTCTCCATCCTGAAGCTGACCCGTGGCGTCTTCGAAGTGCTCGCCACCAGTGGCGATTCGGCGCTGGGCGGCGACGATTTCGACCACCGCGTGTACTGCTGGATTCTCGAACAGACCGGCGTCACCCTGCCCTCGCCGCGCGACACCCGCCTGCTGCTGAGCCGCGCACGAGCCGCCAAGGAAGCGCTGACCGATCACGGCGTTGCCGACATCACGGCCGTCCTGTCCGACGGCCGAGTCATCAACTTGACGCTGACCAGCGAAATCTTCACTGACATCAGCAAGACCCTCGTCAACAAGACGCTGGTGCCGATCCGCAAGGCATTGCGCGACGCCAAGCTGACGGTGGACGACATCCAGGGCGTGGTGATGGTGGGCGGCGCCACGCGCATGCCGCAGATCCGCCGTGCCGCGGCCGAGTTCTTCGGCCGCCAGCCGCTCACCAACCTCGATCCTGACAAGGTCGTGGCGCTGGGTGCAGCGGTGCAGGCCAATGTGCTGGCCGGCAACAAGACCGACGACGACTGGCTGCTGCTCGATGTGATCCCGCTGTCGCTGGGGCTCGAAACCATGGGCGGTCTGGTCGAAAAGATCGTACCGCGCAATTCGACCATCCCGATCGCACGCGCCCAGGAATTTACCACCTTCAAGGATGGCCAGACCGCGATGGCGATCCATGTGCTGCAGGGCGAGCGTGAACTCGTCAGCGATTGCCGCTCGCTGGCACGCTTCGAGCTGCGCGGCATCCCGCCGATGGTTGCCGGCGCGGCCCGCATCCGCGTGACCTTCCAGGTCGATGCCGACGGCCTGCTCTCGGTGTCGGCGCAGGAGCAAAGTACCGGCGTCGAGGCCAGCATCACGGTCAAGCCATCCTACGGCCTCAGCGATGACGACGTTGCACGCATGCTGCAAGATTCGATGCAGTACGCCGGCGAAGACCTGACGGCACGCAATCTGCGCGAGGCGCAGGTCGAGGCGCAGGCACTGGTCGACGCCACCGAGGCCGCACTGACGAGCGATGCAGGCCTGCTATCGACAGACGAAATCCAGGCAATTCGCGGCGTGCTCGATACACTCACCGCCGCACTGAACGGCGGCGACGCAGCCACGGTACGCCAGCTGACTGACGCGCTCAATCGCGAAACCGAGCCATTCGCGGCACGCCGCATGGATGCCCGCATCCACAAGGCGCTCGCTGGCAAGAAATTGAGCGCACTCGAGTAACACCCGAATCAGGTAAGACAACAGATGACTCAAATCACCGTTCTCCCCCATCACGACCTCTGCCCTGAAGGGGCGGTCATCGAGGCCGAGCCCGGCATCACGATCTGCGATGCGCTGCTCGCCCACGATATCGAGATCGAGCACGCCTGCGAAAAATCCTGCGCCTGTACCACCTGCCACGTCATCGTGCGCGAAGGCTTCAATTCCCTGAGCCCGGCCGAAGACGACGAGGAAGACCTGCTTGATAAGGCCTGGGGGCTGGAAGCCCAGTCGCGGCTGTCGTGCCAGGCGGTGGTGACCGAGCAGCCGCTGGTCGTCGAGATACCGCGCTACACCATCAACCACGCCAAAGAAGATCACTGAGGGCACCATGGCCAGCAGCCAGGACCGCGTGCGCGACGCGCTGAGTGCCGCCGGCATCGTGGCCGACATCGTCGAATTCGGCAGCGAGACCCGCACCTCGCAGCAGGCAGCCGAAGCCATCGGCTGCGCCGTCGCGCAGATCGCCAAATCGCTGGTATTCAAGGGCCGACAGACCGGCCAGCCCGTGCTGGTGGTCGCCAGCGGCAGCAACCGCGTCTGCGAAAAGAAGCTGGAGCGGCTGCTGGGCGAGAAGATCGGCAAGGCCGACGCGGATTTTGTCCGCGAGCAGACCGGCTTCGCGATCGGTGGCGTCGCGCCGGTCGGCCATGTGAATACCCTGCGTGTCGTGGTCGACGCGGACATCCTGCAATATACCGAGATGTGGGCCGCCGCCGGCACGCCCAATAGCGTGTTCCGCATCGATCCGCACAGCCTGATCAACGTCAGTGGCGGCACCCCAGCCGACGTCCGCCAGGACTGATCTCAACCACCCCCACGAGGAGCAGCCCAGATGAAATGGACCGACTCACGCCTGATCGCGATCGAATTGTCCGAAGCCCACCCCGAGATCGACCCCAAGTCCATCCGTTTTACCGACCTCTACAACTGGGTGGTGGCCCTGCCCGATTTCAACGACGACCCCACGCACAGCGGCGAAAAGATTCTCGAAGCCATCCAGATGGCCTGGATCGACGAAGCCGAATAAGCTCAGCCCGCTGACTGGCCCGAATCCCACTGCACCACTATACTGACCTTAGAAAATATATTTAAAGAATCGCCCTTGATGGCCGGCCGGTTGGCACGGTGTTTGGATCAGGCGATTCCGGGGAGCAGTCGTCGTGCCAGTCGATCATCAGCGTATTGCCGAAGCCCATCTCGCGGTGGGCGAACCGCTGCAGTGGGATGTCCACGATGCACAAGGCCACCTGTTGCTGCGCAAGGGGTATGTGCTCGAAAACGAGACGCAGATCGAGCGGCTCGTCGACTCGGGCCTGTACGTCAAACGCGACGAGCTTGCCGCGACGGAAAAAGCGGCCTCCGAAGGTGCAGCCACCTCGGCCGTGATCCCCTTGCTGGAAGCCCGCGAGATCGAGGACCAGGCCGCAGCGGCACTCAAGCAGGGCGACATCGATATCGCCGCCAGCGTGGCCTCCATCATTGTGCGCCTGCGCAAGGCCTGCGAGATCAACGCCGACATCGCGCTGGCCTTCATCCAGCTGCGCCAGCGCGGCGCCTATGCCACGCGCCACCAGGTCGACACGGCCCTGCTGTGCTGCCTGGTCGGTGCCAGCATGAAACTGGCCGAACGCGATCTCGACACCCTGCTCTCGGCGGCACTCACCATGAACCTCGGCATGCTCGAGGTTCAGGATAAGCTCAACACGATCACCGGCGAGCTGGCGCCTGCCGTCAAACAGGCGATCCGCGCCCATCCGCAAAAGAGCGTCGACAAGCTCAGGCAGCTCGGCATCAGCGACAGTGACTGGCTCGAGCTGGTATTGCAACATCACGAGAGCGAGGATGGCAGCGGTTACCCGGCCGGCCTGACTGGCGAACACATCTCGCTCGGCGCCAAGATACTCAATGTCGCCGATCGCTACTGCGCACGCATCACGCCACGCGGAGACAGGCCGCTGGCCTTGCCCAGCGTGGCATTGCGCGATCTGCTGCTGGAACGCGGGCGTCTCGTCTCACCCGAGGTGGCGGCCCATTTCATCAAGGTGCTCGGCGTCTATCCACCGGGCACCATGGTGCGCCTGATGAATGGCGAGATAGGCGTCGTGACCAAGCGCGCGCAGCAAGGCGCCACGCCCTGGGTACACGCGGTGATCGGCCCGTTTGGTGCCGACCTCGAGTTTCCGATTCGCCGCAAGACCAGCGACGAACTGCACGCCATCAAGGAAGGCGTCGATACGCGAAAATACCGGATGCCCTTCCGCATGTACCCGATCTGGGGCAAGGAAGCGGCTGGCGGCTGAGCCCGCAATTACCCTCGATTGCCCAGCCTAGGCTGAAAGGAGCACGCATGTTGATCGATGTGAGCCGTTCCTGGCTACTGGTTGTCGATGTCCAGGAGAAGCTGGTGCCAGCGGTGTTTCAGCATGAGCGCTTTGTCGGCGATTGCTCATGGCTGATCGCGCTGGCGCAGACGCTGGCCGTCCCTGTCGTTTTCTCCGAACAGTATCCGCAAGGACTGGGCCATACCTTGCCGGCCCTGCGCGAACTAGCCCCGGCCGCGCGTGTCGTGGACAAGGTCCATTTCTCGTGCACGGCAGCAGCTTGCCTGCCGCCGGAGTTGCTCGCCGAGCGCGATCAGATCGTGGTGACCGGCATGGAGGCACACGTGTGCGTGCTGCAGACGGTATTGGGCCTGCTGGAGCAAGGGCGCCAGGTATTTGTGGTGGCCGACGTCATTACGTCGCGCAACCCGCGCGACATCGAGCTCGCCATCGAGCGTATGCGTGCTGCGGGCGCCACCGTGGTCAGCCGGGAAATGGTGTTGTTCGAATGGTTGCGGCAGGCTGGCTCGCCACTGTTCAAGACGATCAGCAAGCGCTTTCTGCAGCGCCAGGCTTAACGCGAGGCGACGTAACGGCCGGAGAGCTCGGCGCCTAGCTCACCGCCAGACAGCACCTGCACGGTGAGCTCGATACGAGCCAGGCCTCGGCGGGAGAAATGCTGGCGAAAACGCGCCACCGCATCGGTGTCGGGCGTCTGGCACACCGCCACAAACTTGTCGTCGATCGGCTTCAGATAACGGATGGCGGTTTCCTGCGCGACGATGCTCGCGGCCTCGGGCAGGAGCTGGCTGGCCAGGCACCAGCCGGTGACCGTGGCCAATGAGCCGATGCTGCCCGCGAAGGCCGTTCCCTTGTCGTTGCGATTGGCCTCGAGCGGCGCCGCCAGTGTCACACCTTGCTCACTGGCCTGCACCACCTTGACCTGCATCGCGGCAAGCAGGGGAATGGCCCGGTAGAGCTCGGCCTGTAATGCGCTGTCAGCCACGCTGGTAGCGCGGGGGCAGGAACAAGGCGGCGACCTGCTCCGGTCGGCGCGGCAACGGCGGCAACGGCCGAGTGGGTGCCGGTTGCGATGCCCCCATCACCGAGGCCCCGGCCATCGCCGGCCCACGATCAGAACTGCTGCGGGACGAATAGGATGGTCCACGGTCAGAGCCACCGCGGGACGAATAGGATGGCTCGCGATCAGAGCCATTGCGGGGCGAATACGATGACTCCCGACGCGGCACGGGCACCACGTCGATATTCTTCTTCACCAGCTTTTCAATTGCCGCCAGGTATTTGGCTTCATCGCCCGACACCAGCGACAGCGCAGTACCAGTCGCGCCCGCACGTCCGGTGCGGCCGATGCGGTGTACATAGTCCTCCGGCGTGTGTGGCAGCTCGTAGTTCACCACATAGGGCAAGGCATCGATATCGAGACCACGCGCCGCAACGTCGGTCGCCACCAGCACCTTGACCTTGCTTTCCTTGAACTGCGCCAGCGTGTCGAGCCGCTGCTGTTGCGTCTTGTCGCCGTGGATCGCGTCGGCGGCAAAGCCGTCGCGCACCAGGTCGCGCGACAGGCGCTCGGCACCCTGCCGCGTGTTGCAGAACACGATGACCTGCTGCATGTCGTGGTGGCGGATCAGCTGGGCCAGGGTCGAGCGCTTGCGGAAGCCATCGACCTGATGCACCACCTGCGTCACCTGCTCGTTGGTCGAATTGCGGCGGGCCACCTCGACCACCTGCGGGTTGCGCTGGAACTGGTCAGCGAGCTTCTTGATCTCGGGCGAGAAGGTGGCCGAGAACATCAGCGTCTGACGCTCGGGCGGCAGCATGCCGATGATGCGGCGGATGTCGGGCATGAAGCCCATGTCGAGCATGCGGTCGGCCTCGTCGAGCACGAGAATCTCGACCTTAGAGAGATTGACCGTCTTTTGTTGCACGTGGTCGAGCAGGCGGCCCGGTGTGGCAACCAGGATTTCCACGCCAGCACGCAGCGCCGGGATCTGGGTATCGATGCTGACGCCGCCGAAGGCCACCGTCGAGCGCAGCGGCAGATGCTTGCCATAGGTGCGCACGGAATCGGCGACTTGGTCGGCCAGCTCGCGCGTCGGCGTGAGAATCAGCGCCCGCAACGGGTGGCGGGCGGGCGATGGGCTGGTGTTGGCACCGGCCTGCAGGCGGCGCAGGATGGGCAGGGTGAAGCCGGCGGTCTTGCCCGTGCCGGTCTGAGCAGCCGCGAGAATATCGCGCCCCGACAGCACCACGGGGATGGCTTCCTTCTGGATCGGGGTTGGCTCGGTATAGCCCTCGTCCGTCACCGCACGCAGGATTTCTTCAGACAGGCCCAACTCGGCAAACGACATCGACACTCCCATTCGGGCAGCCCCAGGGGCGGCCTTTCAATCAACACAAATAAAGACAAAGAGCCGGCCCGATATGAGGCAGCCGGCGACTAAAAGCGGAATTATATAAGAAATAGCTAAATCAATGGGTTCTGTTTCTCTTCCCTTGCACAGCCGGCGGGCGGCCAGATGCAGCCGGAGCCACACGCCGCTGGGCAACACCGCCACGACAGGGCCTCAGTGGCGGCTTTCCGCCACCGGCAGCCTGACCACGAAGCTGGCACCATGCCCGAGCTTCGATTCACACGACACTTCGCCATGCATCATCTCGGTCAGCCGCTTGACGATGGACAGCCCCAGGCCGACCGAATGCTCGTCCCCTGTCGGCCGCGCAGACAGGCGGGAGAACTTCTGGAACAAACGCGGCATCTCGTGGGGCGCAATGCCCGGCCCCTGGTCCTGCACCTCGATGGTAATCCAGCGCACATCGCGGCGCGTGCGGATCCACACGGTGGTTTGCGGCGGCGAATACTTGACCGCGTTCGAGATCAGGTTGTCGAGCACCTGGGTGACCGCCATCTGGTCGACCAGCGCCACAGTGTCGTTGTCCGTCGCCGTCAGCAGCTTGATCGACTTCTCCGCGGCGGCATCCCGATAGCTCTCCACTGCATCGGTCACCAACTCGGCGACCGACACGGCCTCCAGCTTCAGAT
The DNA here is from genome assembly GCF_040812015.1 of Chitinivorax sp. PXF-14. Taxonomy (NCBI): domain Bacteria; kingdom Pseudomonadati; phylum Pseudomonadota; class Betaproteobacteria; genus Chitinivorax; species Chitinivorax sp. PXF-14. The sequence goes on from NZ_JBFNXJ010000002.1 coordinate 348,540, forward strand.
GATAGTTGTCGGATTCGATCGCGTTAATGTCGAGCAGGTTGGTGATCAGGTGCGACATCTTGCCCGCAATGCTCTGTATGCCCTGCAGCTTCGCCACCATCTTGTCCTGCGGATAGCGTTCGACATTCTCGACCACCGCGTTGGCCAGCCCCTTGATCGCATGGATCGGGCTTTGCAGGTCATGCGCGGCCACCCCCATGAACTCGTTCTTTTCGCGGTTCAGGTATTCGAGCTGATGATTCTTCTGCACCAGCTCCTGGTTGGCGTCTTCGAGCGCGCGCGTGCGCTCCCTGACCTGGTCTTCGAGCTTGCTGCGGTGCAGCGCAACCGCATCGGCCATCTCGTCGAATGCCTTGGCGAGCTGCCCGACCTCGTCATTGCGCTCGACCTGGGTCTTCACCCCGGCGTCGCCACGAGCCAATGCCCGTATCGCCACCAGCAAGCCCTGCAGCGGGCCGCTCACCTGCTCCTTGAGCACCCAGCCAACGATGATCACCTCCATCAGCAGGGCCAGCAGGCCGAACACGACGACGATGCTGGCCGAGGCCATGGCCTTCTGCTGGATCAGCGACTTGGGGTAGACCGTGACAAACAGCCAGTCCGCCCCCTTGATCGGCGCCACCGACAACCAGTAGTCGCCGTTCGCGCTTTCCACGAAGGGATTGCGCACCGAGGCACCGATGGCCGCACGGTAAAAATCGACGAGCTGGTTATCCTTGCTCGCGGCGATGTTGTAGTCGCCATTCTGCTTTTCGATGTCCCGCATCTTGTCGGGATGCGCGATCAGCTTGCCATTGCGGCTGACGATCATGTTGTAGGTGCCGGGGATGTTGATGCGGTTGGTGCGCTCGATCAACTGATCGATCAGCACATCCTGCCCGGAGCCGCCCACATATTGCCCCTGGAAATCGATGGGCGTGACCACCGACACCATCCATTGCTTGGCCGGCGCATCGAAGTACACGCCGGTCCAGAACGTCTTGCGCTCGGGGTTGGCCTTGGGCGTGGCGCCCACCTCGGTTTCCAGGTCCTCAGCAAATGCATCGACCGAGCCGCCGCGCGCATAGTTGGTGTCGGGCAGGAACATGATGCTGCCGTCCGACACGTTGAGATCGATGAAGGTATCGTAGAACTGGTTGCGGAATGCCTTGCCGTACTCGGTGGCCAAGTCATAGGCCACCAGCGTGCGGTGCATGAACTCGCGCGTGAGCTCGACCCTGGGCAGGAGGGCAATGGTGGCCTTGTGCTCGAAATCATCGAGCTCGACCTTGACGCGCCACATGCCGTCCGCATCCTGCCGCATCAGGCCATGGAAGCGTTTCGCCACATCCTCAGCCGGCTCCATCGCCAAGCGGCGGACGAACTCGTCCCGCACCATGCGGGTATTGGTCTGCGCCAGCACGAAGGGCTGGCTCTCCAGCTCGCTGCGCGCCGCGACATATTTCTCGAGATAGGCCAGCGCCTCGCGCTGGTAGCTCAGGTAGGTGTAAACGTAGCTGATGGCGGTGATGACGACGGTGACGATGGCGATGCGCAGCGCCATCTGACGCATTGCACGCGCGGAAATAGTGTCGGCCTTGGGCAAGCGGAACATGAAATCCCCGGAAAGTTGATCCTAACGCTATCGAGACCAGGGCAGCAGCCAGCCAACACCAACGGGGGCCGGGGCGCATACGCGCATTGGCTGGCAACAGCCAGGACTTGGCAACAGCGGATCACAAGCGCTGATCGCCATCCTTGTGCCTTGCTTTCCCCTGCGGACAGGAGAAAGGCGGCAACCCATACCTAATCTCGATAGTGGTGAATGCCAAAACCCATAATATTGGCATATTTGGCGGCGCTTTCCGATAGTACATCTGGAAATCACTGGTAGACAGCGGGCCACGCCCAGCAGGAGCTGGGCCGCAGCTCACTCCTCCGACTCGGCGTATTCACGCCGCCCGTAGCCGGTAATGCCCATCATCAGGCGCACCATGCCGTAGGCCAGCCATGGCAGGAAGCGACGCAAGGGGCCGTGCCGGCGGATGTGGTCGAACTCGATCCTGACCGAGGCCTCCTGCATCGATTTGAGCAGGTCGGCGCGCAGCTCGCCGGCGAAGCGCGAATCGCGTACCAGCACATTGGCCTCGCGTGCCAGCAGCAGGCTGAACGGATCGATATTACTGGAGCCGACCGTCGCCCACACGCCGTCGACCACGGCCACCTTGGCGTGCATGAAACTCTTGCGGTATTCCCAGATTTCCACGCCACCGGCCAGCAGGCGCCGGTACAAGGTGCGAGTAGCGAAATGCATCAGCAGATACTCGACACGCCCCTGCAGCAGCACCACGACACGGACGCCGCGGTGGGAGGCGTCGAGCAAGGCGCGGCGGAATGTCCGTCCCGGCAGGAAATAGGCGTTGGCGATGAAGATTTCGCGACGCGCATGGCCGATGGCGCGCAGATAGGCCGTCTCGATCGCCTTGCGGTGGCGCAGGTTGTCGCGCACCACGAAAGCAGCTTCCATGTCGCCATGGTCGGACACGTCCGGCGGCAAGGCCGGCACCGGCAGCCAGTGCTGCTTGAATTGCGCCCAGCAGGCGTGCCACCACATCTGTCGCACGGCATGGTGAATCGCCCCGAGCAGCGGCCCCTCCACGCGCACCGCGTAGTCGTAGCGTGGCGCCACCTGATGTGGCGTGTTGCGGTCGTCGACGATGTTGATGCCGCCGACAAAGGCCTGCCGGCCGTCGATCACGGCGATCTTGCGGTGCAGGCGGCGCAGCCGTTGCCGTTTCAGCGAGAATAGGGACAGCTCGGGCCGGAAGAACAGCACGCGCATGCCCGATTCGATCATGCGCCGCAGCCGATCGGCGGGGAAGCTGCGCGCGCCGAAGCCGTCGATCAGCACATGGGTCTGCACGCCGCGCAGGGCGGCCTGCTCGAGTACATCGGCAACCTGCGTGCCGCTATCGTCCAGTTCGAAGATATAGGTTTCGAGGTAGATCGAATGGACCGCCTGCTCGATGGCGCCGATCAACGCGGGGAAATAGCCGTCGCCATTGAGCAGCAGCTGGACACGGTTGCCGTGGTAGAAATGCTCCATCAGTCGCGATCAAACCCGCCGCATCGTCGCCGACAGCGGCGCGTGGTCCGAAATGCGCGACCATGGCTGGCCTGCGTGCACCTGCGCATGCTCGATCTTGAAGCCGCGAAAATAGATGCGGTCCAGCGTGAGCACCGGCAGCCGGCTAGGAAAGCTGCGCGCCGGCATGCCGTGCAGCGTCTCGAAGGCTTCCCTGAGCTGCAGGTCGTGAGTCAGCACCTTGGCGGCCTGCTGGCGCCAGTCGTTGAAGTCCCCGGCGATGATCAGCGGCGCGCCATCGGGCACCATGGATTCGATGCGCTGGCGCAGCACGCGCAACTGCTTGGTACGGTCATGTCCCAGCAGATTGAGATGGACGCAGATGCAGTGCACGGTCTGCGGCCAGCACGGGATTTCGATCTCGCAGTGAAGCAGGCCGCGCTTTTCGAGGGTGTTGACCGAGACATCCTGATTTTCCCAGTTGAGGATGGGAAAACGGCTGAGGATGGCATTTCCATGGTGGCCGCCGTCGTAGCTGGCATTCTGGCCGTAGGCCACCCTGTGCGACAGCGAGCCGGCGAGGAACTCGTGTTGCGGCACGCGCGGCCAGGTCTCGTAACGCTTGGCCCGCAGCGCGTTTTCGCCCTGCACTTCCTGCAGGAAGATGATGTCGGAATGCAACTGCTTGAGCTGGCCCGACAGCTCGTGCACCGTCATGCGCCGGTTGAACTGCGACATCCCCTTGTGGATGTTGTAGGTGGCAATCCGCAATACGGCCAAATTCCTTACCTCCCATGGCATCCCGCCACTCGGCGGAAGCCCTTATCTCATGTTGCAGCCATCGCCCCGACCCGCTGCGGCAACTGTCGGATGGCGGCGGCGTTGGTCCACGAAAAAACCTTGTCGGCCGCCTGCTGCCAGGGCAGCCAGACATAGCTCAGATGCTCCCTCGGCGCGAGCCTGGGGGCCAGCGGTATGGGCAGCAGCAAGCCGAATACGTGCTCTGTGTTGTGCGTCGTGCCCGGTGGGTAGCGATGCCGCCATTTCTCGAATATTTCGAACTGGTTTTGCAGCTGCCAGTCGCTCAGCACGAAATCCGCCGCGACGAAGCCCGTCTCCTCCTCCGCCTCGCGCGCGGCTGTTTGCAGCATGGTTTCACCGGGCTCCCAGCTGCCCGTCACTGATTGCCACGACCCGGGGTAATCGGCGCGCTCGATCAGCAACACCTGCAGGTCGGCGGTATGTATCACCACAAGGGCGGAGACAGGCTGTTTATACGGCATATGTATGACAGGAAAACGAAAGGTTGTAAGGGAATTGTAGCAAACCGAATGCGCCGTTTGCCGCCGCAACGGTGCCGTCCGGTACGGAAAAATCACGGTATTAGTTGAAGTACCAACTCCAATCGCGGGCCAGACGGCTATAATAGCGCCCACCCCGCAACAATACGCTAAGCAGGAGCTTTAAATGGATGACGAATTGCGCCGCAGTGCGCTCGAATATCACCGGCTGCCCAAACCGGGCAAGATTCAGGTTGCGCCGACCAAGCCGCTGGCCAGCCAACGGGATCTCGCCCTCGCCTACTCGCCGGGCGTAGCGGCTGCGTGTGACGCGATCGTCGAAGACCCGACCAATGCCTTTGCCTACACCGCCCGCGGCAACCTCGTCGCCGTGATTTCCAACGGCACGGCCGTACTGGGCCTGGGCAACATCGGCCCGCTGGCCGGTAAGCCGGTGATGGAGGGCAAGGGCGTCCTGTTCAAGAAATTCGCCGGTATCGACGTATTCGATATCGAAGTCGATGAAAACGATCCCGACAAGCTCGTCGACATCATCGCCTCGCTCGAACCGACCTTCGGCGGCATCAACCTTGAAGACATCAAGGCGCCCGAATGCTTCTACGTCGAGAAGAAGCTGCGCGAGAAGATGAAGATCCCCGTCTTCCACGATGACCAGCACGGCACCGCCATCATCACGGCCGCCGCCGTACTGAACGGCCTGCGCATCGTCGGCAAGGACATCGCCAAAGTCAAGGTCGTCACCTCCGGCGCTGGCGCCGCTGCCGTTGCCTGCCTCGACCTGCTGGTAGCGCTCGGCGTGACGATCGAGAATATCGTGATGTGCGACTCGAAGGGCGTGGTGCATACCGCCCGCGAGGACTGGGAAAAGCTCGATGCATCGAAGCGCCGCTACGCCAAGGAGACCCCGGCCCGCGTGCTGAAGGATGCGCTGGTCGATGCCGACATCTTCCTCGGCCTGTCCGGCCCCAAGCTCGTGACGCAGGAAATGGTCAAGACCATGGCCGCTCACCCGCTGATCCTGGCGCTGGCCAACCCGGAACCGGAAATCCTGCCGCCGCTGGCACGCGAAGCCCGCCCCGACGCGATCATCTGCACCGGGCGCTCGGACTTCCCGAACCAGGTCAACAACGTGCTGTGCTTCCCCTTCATCTTCCGCGGCGCACTCGATGTCGGTGCCACGACGATCAATGAAGAGATGAAGCTCGCCTGCGTACGCGCGATTGCCGACCTGGCAATGGCCGAACAGAGCGACGTGGTGGCCGATGCGTATGTCGGCCAGAACCTGAGCTTCGGCCCGGATTACATCATTCCCAAGCCGTTCGACCCACGCCTGATCCTCAAGATCGCGCCGGCCGTGGCGCAGGCAGCGATGGATTCCGGCGTGGCGACGCGCCCAATCCAGGACATGCCGGCCTATGTGGAAGAGCTGACCCAGTTCGTCTACAAGTCCAACCTGTTCATGAAGCCGGTATTCAGCACCGCCAAGGCCGCCAAGAAACGCGTGGTGTATGCCGAAGGCGAAGACCAGCGCGTGCTGCACGCGGTGCAGGAAGTGGTGGACCAGGGCCTGGCCTACCCCATCCTGATCGGCCGCCCGCACGTGATCGAGCAGCGCATCCAGCGTTCTGGCCTGCGCATCAAGCCTGGCGTCGATTTCGAGCTGGTCAACAACGAGAATGACCCGCGCTATGGCGATTACTCGCAGCTCTATTTCGAGATCATGCAGCGCAAGGGTGTCAGCATCCAGTACGCCCGCCGCGAGGTGCGTCGCAAGACGACGCTGATCGGCGCGCTGATGCTCAAGCGTGGTGAAGCCGACGCGATGATCTGCGGCACCTATGGCCAGTATCAGAGCCACCTCGAATTCATCGATCAGGTCATCGGCCTGAAGGAAGGCGTGAAAACCTACGCCGCGATGAATGCGCTGATCCTGCCGCACGGCAACATCTTCATCGCCGATACCTACGTGAACCCGGACCCGACGGCAGCGCAGCTTGCCGAGATCACGCAGATGGCGGCCGAAGCGGTACGCCGCTTTGGCATCGCGCCGAAGATCGCCTTGCTGTCGCACTCGAGCTTCGGCTCGGTCAACACGCCGTCCGCCAGCAAGATGCGCGAGACGCTGGCCATCCTCAACCGCGTGGCGCCCGAGCTTGAAGTCGAAGGCGAAATGCATGGCGACGCGGCACTCTCGGGTGCCGTCCGCAGCGTGGTGTTCCCGAACGCACGCTTCAAGGAAGATGCCAACCTGCTGATCATGCCGACGCTCGATGCTGCCAACATCAGCTTCAACCTGCTCAAGGTATCGGCTGCCGACGGCGTGACCATCGGCCCGATCCTGCTCGGCGCAGCCAAACCGATCCACATCCTGACCCCGACCGCGAGCCCGCGCCGCGTGGTCAACATGACCGCGCTCGCCGTGGTGGATGCGACGGTGCCAGCTTGACCCTGGTCTAAGTCGGGTTGACAGAAGGGTGGCCACAGGCCACCCTTCTTTTTATCCATGGAGGGAGCCGCGAGATGTCAGAACAATTCAACCCCAACGATGCCTTCAACTTCTTTCGCAATCTATGGAAGCCGCTCGAAGCACCAATGCAGGCCATGTTTCCGCCAGTCAGTGAAGAAGAGGTGGAACGCAAGATCCAGGAACTGCGCGTGGTCGAGAACTGGCTCGTCGCCAACGTCAACATGCTGCAAATGACGATCAAGACGCTCGAAATGCAGAAAGCCGCCTTCGCGGCGATGAAACCGGCCGACAAGCCCAAGCCGCCGCCCGCGCAGCCTTGAGGCCGCTCAGTCGTCCAGTTGGCTGGCCACGAGCCGCGGCGCGTCGATGCGCGCGAGCCCCTGGGCCAGCAGTTTGGCCATGCGCTGTCCCTGTTCATCCTTCCGGAAACAGACAAACAATTGCTTGTTTTCCAGCAGGCGCGCGTTGAACTGCAACGCATCCTGATAGGGCTCTAGCTCGGGCGCATGCTTGAGCCAGTAGTTCATCACATGGCGGTCGACAACGGCCAGATCGAGCCGCCCCGCGGCGAGCTTCAGCAGGTTCTGCACATCGGAAGTCGCCGGATCGGCGCGCAAGGTTTGCTCGGCCACCAGCTTGTCGAAGGCCTCGGTATTCACGTAATCGTGCACCACGCCGATCCGGTACGGCGTCAGGTCATCGAGCTTGCGCCAGGACACGGGCCGGCTGCGCCGCTCGGCAAAGCCAAGCGGCCCGGAGCCGATCGGCGGCGAAAAGATGAAATGGGACTCGATGTGCTTGGCGTAGTATTCGGGAAAATAGCCGGAAAATGACGGGTCGCGCTTTGCCACGGCAACGGCTCTCGACCATGGGTAATACGAGACTTCCAGCCGGTATCCCACGCTCTTGAATGCTTCGCGCAACACCTGCGTCAGCACGCCGCCCTCCTTCAGTGCTGCCCCGGAATATGGCGGCCACACTAACGAAGACAGACGCACGACCTTTTCTTCTTCCGCCGCCTGACAGGTAGCCACCAGCAGCAGCAAGAGCAGGCATCGCCAGATGCTACGCATACCGACCTCGGCAATCTTGCACCAGGTTGGATGGATGAATGTTCATATATATCAATATATTTTTCTCGTTACTTATCAGGATAGCGCAAAAATCTTAAGGCCTTGTGGCGATGGGCCAGATCCCATACATCCTGCCTGTCGAGTCCTGAGATACCAGCCGAAGCCACCCATTACCCCTTCGACAAACGAGCCGTCGAGCCGCTTGCCACATGGGCTGGCGAACTGCCCAGAAGGCCACCGACCGCGCGCCAGCCACCGAACCGGGGCGGCACAGCCGGCACCTGGCTACAAAAAAACAGGGGAACGCGTCCAGCGCATTCCCCTGTAGCTTGCATGCAGGCCGGTGCTCAGGCTTTGCTCGCCTCCTGTCGCAGGCGGTCGATCTGCGCATCCTTTTCCAGCCACAGCTCGTGCAGCCAGGCCTGGAACGCCTGGCGGTAATTGGCGTCGCCGGCATAGTCGCCATTCAGGAACTGCTTAGGAATGGGCAACTGGTTCATGCGGACCACCACCCGCTTCACGCGGCCAGAGAGAAAATCCCAGAAGGTGGGCGCGCCGTCCGGATAGACGATCGTGATATTGAGGAACGACTGGAACTTGTCGCCCATCGCATTCAGCGCGAGCGCAATGCCGCCAGCCTTGGGCTTGAGCAGGTAGCGGTAAGGCGACTGCTGCCTGGCGTGCTTGGCGGCGGTATAGCGCGTGCCTTCGACAAAATTCATCACGCTGGTGGGGATCACCGCGAACTTTTCACATGCCTTGCGCGTGGTTTCCAGGTCCTTGCCGCGCATTTCCGGGTGCTTCTTCAGAAACGCCTCGCTGTGACGACGCATGAACGGAAAATCAAGCGCCCACCAGGCGAGCCCCATGACCGGAACCCAGATCAACTCGCGTTTGAGGAAGAACTTGAGCAGTGGGATGCGGCGATTCAGCAGGTGCTGCAGCACGAAGATGTCCACCCAGCTCTGGTGGTTGCTCTGCACCAGATACCAGCCACGATACTTGAGGCCGTCCACGCCAGCCACGTCCCAGCGCGTCTTCTGGGTGAGCCACATCCACGCGCTGTTGCCGGATATCCAGTTTTCCGCGAGGAAATTGAGTACGCTGTCGATCACCACGCGCACCGGCCGGAACGGCAACAGGAACTTCAGTAGCGCGAAACTGAACAGGATAACGAAGGTATAGATCGTGTTGACCGCCAGCAACAGCGAAGCGATCACACCAACAAGTAGCCGAGGCAGGAAATTGAGCATGGTCTTTTGTTTGGCCGCCTTTTACGCCAGCACCGGACAGGCGGCACTCATGGAATTGTCAGACAGTCGCCGATTGTACCGCATGTCCGCGCGCGGCCCTAAGCACCGGACAACCATGCCAGGCCGATTTCGCCGATTGCGGAGCAGGATCAAACACCCTGGCCCATCACCCCGCCGGGGCGAGGAGCATCAGGATTCACGGGTGACGCGGACGATTTCTTCGAGCGTGGTGTCGCCCGCCAGCACCTTGCGCATCCCGTCCTGACGCAAGGAATGCATGCCCTTGCTCACCGCATAGTCGCGAATGTCGCTCTCCGCCTTGCCATCGTGAATCATATGACGGATCGTGTCGTCGATCGTCAGCAACTCGTAGATGCCGCTGCGGCCGCGATAGCCGTTGTAGTTGCAGGCCGGGCAGGAATGGGCGGTGTAGATCGTGGTCCGTGCGCCCAGCACCTCGGCTTCCGCGTCGTCCGGCGTGCGCGGCTGCCGGCACTCCGGGCACAGATTGCGCGCCAGGCGCTGCGCCAGCACGCCGATCAGGCTCGATGCCAGCAGGAAGGGCTCGATCCCCATGTCCATCAGCCGCGTCACTGCACTCGCGGCATCGTTGGTATGTAGCGTCGCCAGCACCAGGTGGCCGGTGAGCGAGGCCTGCACCGCGATCTGCGCGGTCTCCAGGTCGCGGATTTCACCGATCATGATCACGTCGGGGTCCTGCCGCAGGATGGAGCGCAGCGCGCGCGAGAAACTCATCTCGATGCGTGCGTTGACCTGGGTCTGCCCCACCCCGTCGAGATCGTATTCGATCGGGTCTTCCACCGTCATGATATTGGTGGTCTTGGCATCCATCTGCGATAAGGCGGCGTACAGCGTGGTGGTCTTGCCCGAGCCGGTCGGCCCCGTCACCAGCAGGATGCCGTGGGGCTGAGCAATCAGTTCCTTGAGCCCGTTCAGCGTCAATCCACTCATGCCGAGGCGGGTCAGGTCCATTTTGCCGGCAGACTTGTCGAGCAGACGCAGTACCACGCGCTCGCCGTGGCCGGTGGGCAAGGTCGACACGCGCACGTCAACCGGGCGGCCGGCGATGCGCAGCGTGATCCGCCCGTCCTGCGGCAGCCGCTTCTCGGAAATATCGAGATTCGCCATCACCTTGATGCGCGAGACCAGCGCCGCATGCAGCGCCCGCTTGGGCTCGACCACATCGATGAGCTTGCCGTCGATGCGGAAGCGCACCACCGAGCGCGTTTCGAAGGGCTCGATATGCACGTCCGATGCGTGTTCGCGCAAGGCCTGCGTGAGCACCGCGTTGATCAGGCGAATGATGGGTGCATCGTCCTCGGCCTCGAGCAGGTCCTCCACCTCGGGCAGCTCCTGTGCAAGCCGCGAGAGGTCGTAGTCCTGCTCGACATCCTCGACCACGCTCGCCGCCTGGCTGTCGCCACGCGAATAGACGGATGCCAGCCGCTGCTCGAACTCGGATGCGGGGAACAGGCTGACGGCAAGCGGCCTGGACATCACCCGGCGTACCTCGGAGAGCGCCACCAGATCGACATCGTCGCGCGCCCAGATTTCGATCACGCCATCTTTTTCGCCAACGTCGATGACACCCTTGTTCTTGGCGAAATGGTAAGGGATGCGGCGATCCATGCTTATTGCTTCTCTGCCGGTGCGGCCTTGCCTGCCGGGACCTTGAGCGGATTCTCGGACAGCGGCGGCGCCACGATCTGCGGCACGGCCTTGAGCACCAGCGAGTCAGGCAGGGTGAAGCGCGCCTGCTGCTGGCGGATGTATTCATAGCGTTCGCTCGACAGGCCGGCGGCGGCCGTGCCGTCCTTCAGCACCACGGGCCGCAGGAAAACCATCAGGTTGGTCTTCTTGGCCGAACGGCTCTCATACTTGAACAGGTTGCCGAACAGCGGAATGTCGCCGAGCAGCGGTACCTTGCCGACGTTCTGCGACACCTGATTCTCGATCAGGCCGCCGAGGACGATGATCGAGCCGTCATCGACCAGCACCTTCGACTCGATCGAGCGCTTCTTGGTGATCAAGTCGGCCTGACCCGAGATCTTGTTCTCGTCGACGGACGACACCTCCTGGTACACCGCCATGGTGATGCCGCCGCCTTCGGATACCTGCGGCTTGATGCGCAGCGTGATGCCGATATCCTTGCGCTCGATGGTCTGGAACGGGTTGCTGTTGCCGTTAGAGCTCGCCTGCGAGCCGGTGATGAACGGCACGTTCTGCCCCACCAGTATCTTGGCCTCTTCATTGTCCAGCGTGATCAGGTTCGGCGTGGACAGGATGTTGCCGGCGTTGTTCGACTCCAGCGCCCGCGCGAGCAGGCCGAGATTGAGGATTTCCTTGCCACCGAAGGTGAACGTCCCCTTGGCGACCCCGACGCTGAGCCCCTGCCCCATCGCCAGCGGGTTCTGCATGATGGACAGGATATTCTGGGTGCTGCCGCCGAAGTTGGTGCCACCAATCCCGCGATAGCTGTTGCTGTTCAGGCCGTCTGCCGACTGCCACTGAAAGCCGAACTCCGAGCTGTCGTCGGCATTGACCTCGGCGATCAACGCCTCGACGTACACCTGCGCGCGGCGCACGTCGAGCTTGTCGATCACGGCGCGCAGATTGCGGTAGACATAATCGGGCGCGGTGATGATGAGCGAATTGGTGGCGCCATCGGCCTGGATCATCCCCCCCGTGCTGCCGCTGCCACTGCTCGACGTGGACGACGAGCCAAACACGCTGGAGCCAGCCTGGTTGCCCTGTGCGATGGCTGCTGTGACAGGTGTGGTGGTGGAGGTCGGCGTGCTAGGCGTGGAGGTGTCACCGCTGACGATGCCGCGCAGCGTCTGCGCCAGCTTCACCGCGTCGGCATTCTTGAGATACACCACATTGATGTTGCTGCCACTCGCAGCAGGCTGATCGAGCATCTCGACCAGGCGCTTGATGTTCTGCGTCGTCGCCGACGACTCACTGCGCACGAGCAGGCTATTGGAGCGCGGGTCGGCGACCACAGCGCTGCGCTTCACCCCTTCGGCACCGACACCGGGCACCACCGGCTGTCCCGTGCCGCCGCTGGACCCCACCTCGGGCATCAGGCGTGCCAGCGTGTTCGCCACATCGAGCGCCGAGCTATGCTTGAGCGTGATGGTCAGGAATTCGCTGCCGGCGGGCTGATCAATCGACGCAATGATGCGGTTGATCCGCTTCACGTTCTCGGCGTAATCGGTGATCACCAGCGTATTGCCGGCGTTGTAGGCGGCGATCATGTTGTTCGGCGTGATCAGCGGCCGCAGGATCGGCACCAGTTGTGCCGCCGACTCGTATTTGAGCGGATAGACCTGGGTAATGATCTTGTCGCCCGTCGCCTGCAGCCCCGGCCCCTCGGTCGCGCTGAAATGCTGTTTGGCATCGGCTTCCGGCACGATCTTCACGGTGCCGAGCGACTCCACCGCGGCAAAGCCCTGCAAACGCAGCGACGACAACAGGATCGGATACACCAGATCCTTCGACACCGGGGTCGCCGACACGATGTTGATCGTGCCTTTCACGCGCGGGTCGAGCACGAAATTCTTGCCGGTGATCAGGCCGACGGCCTTGATGGTCGACTCGATATCGGCGTTGACGAAGTTGAGCATCACCCGGTTGTCGTCAGCGGCGAACGACAGGGAGGAAGCCAGCAGCAGGCTTGCCAGCAGGGCGGAGCGTGTTTTTCTGATCATCATTATTGTCGGGGCTCTTTACGGTTGCAGCGTGTAGTCGAGTGTCACCGGGCGGCCGTTGCGCACGATATCGAGCTGCACCTTGTTTTTCTGGGTAAATTCGTTGTAGACCAGCGTGATGTCGCCGGGGCGAGCCAGCTGAGCGCCATTGATACGACGCAGCACGTCCCCGTCACGCAACTGCAGGGCGGATACCAGCGCTTGCGCGCCGCCACCTTCGATACGGATGCCGCCAGCGGTATCGGGCCTCAGACCCGCGGCCCACTCGGCAATATTGCCATTCTGCATGGCCCCTACCAGCGCCGCGCGCGGCACGGTCAATGGCATCAATCCCGGCGGTGCGCCAGCGGGCATGGCCGTGCCGGGCATCATGCCGGCCGGCCCAGCCGGGGCGGGTGCCGGTTGCATCGCCACCCCACCGATTTGCAGCGCGGGCTTGGCATCGAGGTCAATCCGCTCGCGCCGGCCATTGTGTTGCACGATCACATAGTCGGCATTGACTTCCAGCAGCTTCACACCGGGTTGAATCTCGTCGCCGACCTTCACCGCGATCTCCTTCGGGTCAGCCCCGACGAAGGTGGCCGCTGCCGGCCGGTCGCCGTGGGCGGCGATCACGCCACGCAGCTTGATGCCAAGCGTGGAAGGGACAACCTGATTCGGGTCGCCCACGGGCCCTGTCGCGCCAAACAGCATCGCCACGGCAGACAGATCCGGCAAGGTGCCCGCCGCCACGACGGCCACGGTGGCGGATGGACGCGCCTCGGTGGCCGGCGGCTTGGGGGCGACAACGCGCCAGGTCAGCCCGGCAGCCATCCAGGCGATCAGCAGCACCAATGCGAAATTGGCGATTCGAATGATGAGTTGGGTATGTCGCATGCGTTGCGCCGGCTTCGCCGGTCGGTTGTTATCGGTACGCGAGGTGCCCAGGAGAGTGGGCGTCGTCAAACCCGGCATTGTATCGGGCAAATTATGACAATCTTAACAGCGCGATTCATGCCGTGGCGAGTGGCAATGACAGTGTTTTTGAGCCCGATTCGATGCATCGAAAACACGGGGTCGGCAAGGATTGCGATCTTTATTTAAATTTTCTGAAAAACCTATTGACCACCCAATCGCCCCATGGTTAAATGCGCACCTCTTCGACGCACCGGGCGCTTAGCTCAGTTGGTAGAGCGTCTGCCTTACAAGCAGAATGTCGGCGGTTCGACTCCGTCAGCGCCCACCAGTCCTTGCGTCGATACCGCTGCGGAGCGGTAGTTCAGTTGGTTAGAATACCGGCCTGTCACGCCGGGGGTCGCGGGTTCGAGTCCCGTCCGCTCCGCCAGCCACTTCGGCAATATCTCTAGTTTTCTCATTCAAAAAAATTCACAAAAAGCGCAATCACGCGATTTTTCTATCGTCTCATTCGTATTGCCGATAACCGGGCAACCGGGGGCCGCCTGAACGGCCCCGACGCCCTCGTTTACTTGTCGCCCGAGAAGGTAATATTCATGGTATCCGCCGATACCACCAAGGCTGTCGACCCGAGGAATGGCGTGGTCGGTGGTTGGCCGTTCAGGGCCTCGGCAAGACGCACGAATTCGACCGCGATCTGATCCTTGGTGAAGGTTGCCACCGTATAGCCACGGATCCCGCTGCGGGTGTATTTGATCCAGGACGAGCTCTGTTCGCCAAGAATCTGGTCGAGCGCACCGCCATCGCCCAGCAGGGTGAGCATGGACGAGTAATCGCCATTGCTCTGCTGGGTGACCAGCGTCTTGATCCGCTCGACTAGGGTGGGCGAGGAGATCGCTCCGCTGGAAAACTCCAGCATGACCGGATCACGCAGCGCGCTGTAGTCGCGCCAGACTTCACCGGCGAAGAAGCCGCCCTGGCCCGAGAATGACAGCACGCGCTTGATGCCTTTAGCGCTGATGAAGTTGGTCAGCTCCCGGCGCTCGGCATCATAGCCATCCCATTGGTCGGCGCTGAGCAGATAGCGGCGGCGGAAATTTGGATTGAAGACGTTGCTGTTGCTGCTGGCATCAATGGCAAACCGCATCATGCCGCACTCCCCGCCCAGCACTTTCCACTGGGAAGTGGTCGCCCCCAAGGTATCCAGCAGCCAGCTCTTCTGTGCGCTGCCGAGCAGGGTTGCCGTCGCGCCATTGGCCGCCTGCGCGTCCTGATCGACCATGTGGCGGGCGCCGATCGGGCCGGACAAATTCAGCGGCGCATGCGGCAGGTCTTCCCGGATGGCATGGTCGCTGCGCTCCAGCCGCTGCTCCATCAGCATCATGTGGACCAGATTGCCCCAGCGGAAGTCGCGGTACAGGCGAACATTATGAGCGCCGCTGGCGGTCGCGTCGAATTGCAGGTCGGTCCAATCCACCGGCATGTGCTCAAGCCATGCCTGCGTTGCCGCCCGGCGTCGGTCGGTCTGCACCGCATTCGCATCGGTATAGGTTTCGTGATCCTGCCAGTGATCGGTCGAGAACTCCCGGTCGCCCCACATCGGCAGCAAGGTGTAGCGCGCCAGCAGGTTCTGCAACCTGACGTCGGTGCGGTAGGTCTTGTACAGGTAGCGATAGTCAGCCAGCGTCTTGGCTGCGGTGCCCAAGCCCGCCACGGCCATGCCGTCAGGCAGGCTCAACGGCCGGTGGGCCGCCGTCTCGCCATTGGTCGGGATGTCGGGTAGCGGCACCATCTCGTCGATGGCATCGCCGAGCAACACCAGATAGTCGAACTCGGATTCATCGTTGGTGAGCATCGACAGGCCGGACCAATGGTTGTAGTCCCACGCGATACCCGAAATGAACGCCAGCTTGAGCCTCGGCACATCGGCGGTAGCCTCCGGCAGCGTGCGCCCACGGCCAGTGGGCGACACGTCCCGATCGGCCACGAAGACGTAGAAATAATGCATGTCGGGGTCGAGCCCCTCCACCTTGACGCGTACGGTATTGTCCGCCTCGGGCTTCGCCACGACGTCATAAACCTGGATGATACGGAAGTCGGGCGTTCTCGAAATGGCCAGCTTCAACGGGATTTCACCGTCACTGCCATCGGCATTGGTGACGCGAGTCCAGAACACCAGGGAATTCGACTTCGGGTCGCCCGCCGACACGGACTGCGGGTACTTGAAGCGTCCTTCGCCAGGCCGGGTTTGCCGGGTGCCGGGGGTCACACTTTGCTGAATCCATGTCGACAGCTTGAAATCGTCAGGCGTCTCGCCACCGTTCACCCCAGAATTGCAGCCGGTCAGCGCCGCACCCGCGGTGACGACAGTGAATCCTCCCGCCATTTTCAGAAATTGCCGTCTATCCATGTATTTCTCCGATACGCCGGCCCTGCCGGTCTACTAGCCTGGGTGCCCTCCCCGCCGGGCCAAGTCGGCAGGGCTGTTGCGACCGCAGCGCGCCACATTACGGCCAGCGGTTGCAGTACCCATATTTCATAAAATTATCCGAACGCATTAATAACACAAACAGAGTCTTTGCTCTACAGGCTTTTTAAAAACTTCTTCCCATGCCAACGCCACCTATCCCGCAAAACCCTTGCCACATCCCCCACTCCTGGGCCTGGCGCAGCAGCCCTGGCAGGCCCCCGGTTCGAGGCTCCATGCCAATCGCCACACCAACAAAAAGGGGCCGATCGGCCCCTTCTGCTTCAGTCCCGGCGATTGCCAAGATCAGGCGATGCGGAATTGCGCCACGGCATCACGCATGCCGGTCACCAAGGTGACGAGCTCGAGGGCTGAGTCGGCAGTCTGCGCTGCCGCGGAACTGTTTTGCTCCGACATCTGGGCGATACGCTCGACGTTGACGGCAATATCGTTGCTGGCCGCGCCCTGTTCGCGTATCGACGACGAGATGGTGTTGACCACTGTGATGATCCGGTGCACACCACCATCGATCTCGCTCATGGCCGAGCTTGCATGCCGGGCCAGGCCCACGCCCTGCTCCACCTGATCGACCGCACGCCCCATGTCGTTGGCAGCAAGCGATACGCCTTTCAACAGGCTGTCGACGATCTGGCCGATAGTGGCGGTGGACTGTGCGGTACGCTCGGCCAGCTT
The DNA here is from genome assembly GCF_040812015.1 of Chitinivorax sp. PXF-14. Classification (NCBI taxonomy): domain Bacteria; kingdom Pseudomonadati; phylum Pseudomonadota; class Betaproteobacteria; genus Chitinivorax; species Chitinivorax sp. PXF-14. The sequence continues at coordinate 365,483 of NZ_JBFNXJ010000002.1, forward strand.
GCGGACTTCATCTGCCACCACCGAGAACCCCATGCCGGCCTCCCCGGCCCGGGCGGCTTCGATTGCGGCGTTGAGCGCCAGCAGATTGGTTTGATCGGCCACTTCCTTGATGACCTGAACTACCTTGGAGACATCGTTGCCAAGCTGCTCGAACTCGGTAACCGTGCCGGCCGCATGATTGACGGCAGAAGAGATATTTTCGATATTCGCCAGAATCTGCTGAATCGTCGCGGCACCGCCTTGCGCAATATCTCCGGACTGCATCGAGATTTCGCGGGTCTCGTGGGCGCTGTCGGCCACGACATTGATGCTCACCGTGGTCTGCTCAACTGCAGCAGCCATCGATGCGGCCGACTCGCTCTGCGCCTCGGAACTTTGCGCCACTTGCTGTGCCGCTGTGGACAGGCTGGCCGAGATCGCGGCCACATTTTCCGCACTGTGCAGGATGTTGGTCAGCGAAGCCTGCAAAGCAGTCATCAGGCGGTTGAAGCGTGCCGCGGCCTGGCCTACTTCATCCTGGCCGTGCACCGGCACGCGCAGGGTCAGGTCGCCGGTCGTCTCCACCTGCGACATCACGTCACACATCTGCTGCAGGGGGCGAGCCAGTGCGCGGGTGATCAGCACGGTCACCACGCTGGCCAGCAACAAGGCCAGCAGCGACATGATGGCGATGGCGGTCTCCGCTTCACGGGCCGCGCGCTCGGCGGTGGTGCGGCTATGGTCGAAGATACGCTGCTGCAGCGCAACCAACTGGTCGACGGTGCGGTGCAGGGTATCCAGCGCCGGCAATACCTCGTTCAGATACAACGACGACACCGCCGCGGGCTCAGCACTTTGTTGTGCCATCTGAATGGTGTGGGTGAAGGTGGCGACATAGGCGCTACGCTGCTGCTTGAGTACGGCCAGCAGCTGCCTCCCTTCCGGACGGACCACAAGCGCATCGAGCTGCTTCAGCTTGGCGGTGATGGCCGTGCGATTGCCCGCGATCTCATCCAGCCTCGCCTGCGTGCCCTGGCTCCGGTAGCCGCTCAACAGCAGTTCACTGGTCAACCTTGCATTGGCGTTGGTCAGATCCCGTATATCGGAAATCAGCTGCAGCTTCTTCATGTCGCGCTCGACCAGCACTTGGGTCGAGTCATTGAGGTCTTCGGTCACCTTCCAGCTCATCACCGAAATGGCCATCAACAACATGATCACAATCCCAAAACCAAGCATCAGCTTGATCCTTACCGGCACATTCCGCATTACCATTTCCTCGACATTCGACACATTGACAATAAGACCCTGTGCCCGATGGCAGAATCACCATCGCGGCACAGACAGCAAGCTGGCGTGACATGCCCGTCACAAACGGGTCGGCGTATTTCTACTTGAGAATGCGTATCAGCATATACGCCATGCCGCACTGCAACACTGATTTGCGTCAACAATAAATTAGAATGTACTTATTTTGCTGTCGGGAATTTCCCCAATACCTCTGCACGCCGTGCGGTCTGGGCGAAAAAAAGCCCGCGTCAAAACGCGGGCGAGAGGAAAGGGTGTGCGGTACGACTAAATTACTTACTGTGCAGCGGCTTCCAGCTCAGCTGCAGTTACGAAAGCCGACTTCTCTTCTTCAGCTTCGACAACTTCTTCAACAGCCTTGGCAGCCTTCTTGGCAGCCGGCTTCTTGGTCGACACACCGTTGGCTTCAAGCAGCTTTTCAACCAGCTTGGTCAGTTCTTCGACGCGAGCGGTCAGATCGCCCACTTCGTTGCGGCTCGGCACGCCCAGACGGCCCAGAACGCCGGAAACGCGGTTTTCGAAGACTTGTTCCAGCTTGTCCCAGGTTTCGCCAGCCTTGGCAGCACCTTGCGAAACGCGAGCTTCAACGGTAGCGCGAGTGCGGGTTTGCAGTGCTTCGCCTTCCTTGACCAGCTCATCGAATACCTTGTTGCCGCCGGCTTGAGCCTTGGCGAATGCGCCCAGACCAGCCAGCCAGATTTGCTGAGCGGAATCCTTGGTCGATTGAACGATCGACTTTTCGGAAACGTTGGTAGCGATGCTCTTCAGTTGCTTGATTACGGCCATGATGTCACTCCTTTACGATTGTCCCTAGATTCGCCGCAGCGCAGGCCTCAGCGATTGCCCTTATTTCGCTACGAAGTCTAGGGAAAATTTTTAGAGGGTACACACTAAAGAGCACGCGCTTGATCGGAATCAAGCAGGGCCGGCTTCCCCCGCGATAGCCGTGCTATGGCACCCGCGACAGCTCGCTGGTGGCACTGAGTGCCGGCTCGTCGCCATCCAGCAACATTTGGCGCCAGGCACGCAGCGCGCTCGTCTGGACCACGTCGCGGCGGCGGATCAGCAGGGTTGGCGCCAGCGCATACTCGGGCGGGAGCGTGACGATATCGATCATGTCGCGTTGCCGATGATGCTCGACGATCGAACGCGGCATCAGCGACATCCCCATGCCGCCCGCCACGCACCCGACAATGGCGTCAAACGCACCAAAATCCATGATGCGCCGCACCACCACTCCCATGCTGGCGAGCCAGCGCTCGAGATAGCTGCGGTACATGCACCCCTGGCGGAACACCAGCAGCGTCTGGTTGGCCAGGTCACGCGGGATGCAGAGCGTGGCACGCCGGCGCTCGGTGATCAGCACCAGCTCTTCTTCGAACACGATGTCCTGCTCGATATCGGGATGCGACAGCGGCGCAGCCACCAGCGCGGCCGGCAACTTCAGTTCGAGCACGGCCTCGACGAGTTCGCGAGTGGTGCCCGTCTGCAGGTTCAGCTCCACCTCGGGATAGCGCTCGTGGTAGCGCGGCAGGATGGACGGCAGGCGGCTCGCGGCGGTTGTCTCCATGGTGCCGATGGTCAGCGCCCCGCGTGGCGCGGCCGTATCGCTGACCGCCAGGCGCGCCTCCTCGGCCAGGCGGATGATACGCTCGGCGTAACCGAGCAGGATCTCCCCCGCTGGGGTGATGATCATCTTGCGGTTCTGCCGATGGAACAGCGGCGTCCCGACATCCTGCTCGAGCTGCTTGAGGCGCGCGGTGACGTTCGACTGCACATAGTGCAGCCGTTCCGCCGCGCGCGTCACGCCGCCGGCCTCGGCGACCGCCTTGAAGATCTTCAGTGCTGTGATGTCCATATCTCACTATCACCATGAGTGATCAAACCAATCACAATTAATCATTTTACATGATATTTATACCCAGCTACGCTCACCACCATCGAATTCAATGCCGGAGTTGCCCATGAACAGGCCAGCGCCCTCCCTCGTCGCCACTCTGCTTGGCGGCATTGCCGCCGTACTGATCGTGCACGGCATCGGCCGCTTTGCCTACACGCCGCTGTTGCCGCTAATGCGCGAAGATGGCCTGAGCATCGCCCAGGCCGGCTGGCTCGCCTCGGCCAACTACGTAGGCTATCTGCTCGGTGCGCTGTTCACCGTCTGGCATCGCGGCAACCGGGTGCGCTGGCTGCAGGGCGGCATCGTCGTCAGCATTGCCACCACGCTGGCGATGGGCGTGATACACGCGCCGTCGCTATGGGCGCTGATACGGTTTGTCAGCGGCGTCAGCAACGGTATCGTCTTCGTCTACGCCTCGAATCTGGTGTTCTCGCGCCTCGCCAAGGAAGAACGCGGCGCCCTGGGCGGCTTGCTGTATGCCGGCGTGGGGCTCGGCATGAGCGTGTCGGGCCTGCTCGTGCAGGGTATCGACGCGCTGGGCTGGCGCTGGCAATGGGGCTGGCTGCTGGCTGGCGCCATCTGCATCGCCGCTGTCGTGCCCGCATGGCGGATTCGCGAATGCAGCGTCACGGCCGTGGCGGGTGGCGCCGGCAAGCCAAGCGGCCGCCTGTTCTGGGTGGTGGGCGGCTACGGCTGCGCGGGCCTTGGCTACATCGTCAGCGCAACCTTTCTGCCCGCCATTGTCCGCGACACACCGGGGCTCGCAAGCTTTGCGCCGATGAGCTGGATCATCGTCGGGCTCGCGGCCACGCCGTCGAGCCTGTTCTGGAGCTGGCTTGCCCACCGCATAGGCGAATTGCCGGCGTTGCTCTGGGCCTACGGCCTACAGGCGATTGGCGTCATGGCGCCGATCTGGCTGCCGGGCATGCTGGGCGCGGCATCGGGTGCGCTGCTGCTGGGCAGCACCTTCCTCGGCATCGTCACCATGGCCATGGCGCTGGCCCGTCGCCACGATCCCCATGGCGGCAGCCGCACCGTCGGCCTGATGACTTCGGCCTACGGCGTGGCACAGATCATCGGCCCGCTGCTGACCGCCGCGCTGTCCAAGCACAGCGACGGCATGACGCTCGCGCTGGAAATCGCGACGGCCAGCCTCGTCGTGGGCGCCGCCTTGCTGATCGTCTCCGCGCTGGAATCTCAACTCGCGGCCCAGCCGCAGGCCGGCAAGCCGTGACGGCTTGCCAGGTCGGGCCCGGCATCTCAACCATCAACCGAAAGGAATCCGCATGCCCTACGTCAACATCAAGATCACCAAGGAAGGCGCAACGAGCGAGCAGAAAGCCGCGCTGATCCAGGGGGTGACCCAATTGCTGGTGGATGTGCTGAACAAGAACCCGGCGACGACCGTGGTGGTCATTGACGAAGTCGATACCGATAACTGGGGAGTCGGCGGCGAGAGCATCACCGTGCGACGCAAGGCCGGCAAGTAGCACCTGTCGCAGCAGAAAACAAAACAGCCCGCTTGCGCGGGCTGTTTTGCTGATGGGCCTGGCTTAACCCAGCCATTTGCGCGCGTTGCGGAACATGCGCATCCAGCCCGAATCTTCCTGCCAGTCGTCCGGGTGCCACGAGCACTGTACCGTGCGGTGGGCGCGCTCGGGGTGCGGCATCATGATCGTGAAACGGCCGTCCGGCGTCGTCACGCCGGTAATGCCTTTGGGCGAGCCGTTCGGGTTCAGCGGGTAAGTTTCGGTCGGCTTGCCCTTGTGATCGATGAAGCGCAACGCGACGCTGACATTCTTCAAGGCGCTCTGGCTGCCGAATTCGGCCAGACCCTCGCCGTGGGAGACGACGATAGGCAGCCTGGAGCCTGCCATGCCATCGAGGAACAGGGACGGGCTCTGCTGTACTTCGACCATCACGAAACGCGCCTCGAACTGCTCCGACAGGTTGCGTCCGAAGTGCGGCCAGTAGTCGGCGCCAGGGATGATGTCCTTGAGGTTGCTCATCATCTGGCAGCCATTGCACACCCCCAGCGCGAAGGTGTCGGCGCGCTTGAAGAAGGCCTCGAACTGATCGCGCGCACGGCTGTTGAAGAGGATGCTCTTGGCCCAGCCCTCGCCCGCGCCGAGCACGTCGCCGTAGGAGAAGCCGCCGCAGGCGGCGAAGCCTTTGAAATCGTCGAGTGAGACGCGGCCGGCGATGATGTCGCTCATATGCACGTCGAACGCGTCGAAACCGGCCTTGGTGAAGGCCGCCGCCATTTCGGCCTGGCTGTTGACGCCCTGTTCGCGCAGCACGGCGATGCGCGGCTTCGCGCCCTTGGCGATGAACGGCGCGGCGATGTCCTCACCCGGGTTGTAGCTCAGCTCGGCAAACAGGCCACGGTCGTTCTTTTCCAGCAGGCGGTCGTATTCGCTATCCGCGCAGGCCGGGTTGTCGCGCAGCGACTGCATGCGGTAGCTGGTCTCGGACCAGGCGCGCTGCAACGAGGTGCGCGGCTCGTGGAACACGGTCTTGTTGTTGCGCTTGATCTTGAGCTTGTCGTCGGACGACAGCGTGCCGATCACATACAGCTCGCTGCGGATGCCGGTGTTGAAGAACGCGGCCATCACCGCCGAGGTGTCGCTGCGGCGGCACTGGATCACCGCGCCGAGCTCTTCGTTGAACAGCACGCCCATGATGCGGCCATTCTCGGCCCGCAGCACGTCTTCCGGCGTCAGCTCGCGGTATTCGCGCTCGCTGCGGCGGCGCTCGAAGCACAGCTCGTCAACCTCGATGCTGAGGCCGACATGGCTCGCGAACATCATCTCCGCCAGCGTGGCGAACAGGCCGCCATCAGAGCGGTCGTGGTAGGCAAGCAGCTTGCCGTCGCGGTTCAGTTGCTGGATCGTATCGAAGAAGGCGATCAGCCGTTGTGCGTTGACCACATCCGGGTTGAAGTTGCCGATCTGCTTGTATACCTGCGCCAGCGCCGAGCCACCGAGACGGCACTTGCCGGCGCCGAGGTCGATCAGGATCAGGTCGGTGTCGCCCTTGTCGGTACGCAGCACCGGCGTCAGCGTGCGGCGCACATCCTGTACCGGCGCGAAAGCCGACACGATCAGGCTCAGCGGCGCGGTGACGGACTTCTGCTTGCCGCCCTCTTCCCACACCGTCTTCATCGACAGCGAATCCTTGCCGACCGGGATGGAGACGCCCAGATCCTTGGCCATGTCCATCACGGCTTCCACCGTGTCGTACAGGTTCGCATCCTCGCCCGGGTGGCCAGCAGCAGCCATCCAGTTGGCGGACAGCTTGATGTCGCCGATCTTGCCGATATTGGCCGCAGCAACGTTGGTAATGGCTTCGCCGATCGACATGCGGCCGGCAGCCGGCCCCGAGATCAGCGCCAGCGGCGTGCGCTCGCCCATCGCCATGGCTTCGCCACGGTAGGTATCGAAACCCATGGTGGTGACGGCCACATCGGCCACCGGGGTCTGCCACGGGCCGACCATCTGGTCGCGCGCGGTCATGCCGCCGACCGAGCGGTCGCCGATGGTGATCAGGAAGCTCTTGTCGGCCACGGCCGGCAGGCGCAGTACGCGGTAAGCGGCTTCCTGCAGGCTCAAGGTCGAGGAATCGAAACGCGGCAGATCGAGTGCCTTGCGTGCAACGTCGCGCGTCATCCGCGGCGGCTTGCCGAGCAGCACCTGCATGTCCATGTCGACCGGGTTCGAGCCATCCTTGGCGTCCGACACCGTCAGGCGGCGCTCTGCCGTGGCGCGGCCAACCACCGCGAACGGGCAACGCTCGCGTTCGCACAGCGAGCGGAACAGCTCGAGATCGGCCTCGCGGATCGCCAGCATGTAGCGTTCCTGCGATTCATTACACCAGACTTCCTTCGGCGACATGCCCTTCTCTTCCACCGGGATGCCACGCAGGTCAACCCTGGCGCCGCGGTCGGAACCATCGACGAGCTCGGGCAGGGCATTCGACAAGCCGCCCGCGCCGACGTCATGGATCGACAGGATGGGATTCTTGTCGCCCAGCTGCCAGCAGCGGTCGATCACTTCCTGCGCACGGCGCTGGATTTCCGGATTGCCGCGCTGTACCGAGTCGAAGTCGAGGTTGGCGGCATTGGCGCCGGTATCCATCGACGAGGCGGCACCGCCGCCCAGGCCGATCAGCAGGCCGGGACCGCCGAGCTGGATGATCAGCGCGCCGTCGGGCAGTTCATGCTTGCCAAGGTGTTGGCCATCGATGTTGCCGAGGCCGCCCGCGATCATGATGGGCTTGTGATAGCCACGCATCTCGCCGGCGATCAGCTCTTCGTAGGTGCGGAAATAGCCGTTCAGGTTGGGACGGCCGAATTCGTTGTTGAACGCGGCACCGCCGATCGGGCCTTCGATCATGATCGACAGCGGGCTGGCGATGCGCTCTGGGCGGCCATACTGGCCATCCGCGCCGTCCTTGCCTTCATAGGCTTCCCACGGCTGTTCGAAGCCGGGGATGTTGAGGTTGGATACCGTGAAGCCGGTCAGGCCCGCCTTGGGCTTGGAGCCGCGGCCAGTCGCGCCTTCGTCCCGAATCTCGCCGCCGGCGCCGGTCGCAGCACCGGGGAACGGCGAAATCGCCGTCGGGTGGTTGTGCGTCTCGACCTTCATCAGGATATGGGTCGGCTGTTCCTGCCATTGCCATTGCTTGGAGTCGGCAGCCGGCGCCAGGCGTCTGATGCTGGCGCCCTCGATCACCGAGGAATTGTCCGAATAGGCGATCAGGGTGCCTTCGGGGTGTGCCTTGTGCGTTTCACGGATCATGCCGAACAGCGACAGCGGCTGCTTTTCGCCATCGATGATGAAGTCGGCATTGAAAATCTTGTGGCGGCAGTGCTCGGAGTTCGCCTGCGCGAACATCATCAGCTCGACATCGCTCGGATTGCGCTTGATCTTCTGGAAATTCTCGACGAGATAGTCGATCTCGTCCGGGCTCAGCGCCAGGCCCCAGTTCTTGTTGGCGGCCTCGAGCGCAGCCTTGCCGCCGCTCAGGACATCGACGCTCTCCAGCGGTTTGCTGTCGACATGACGGAACAGCTTGTCGCCATCGTCGATCGACTCGAACACCATGTCGGTCATGCGGTCGTGAATCATCGGCAACAGGGCGCGCTTGTCGGCATCCGTCAGCTTGCCGCCGGCTTTCTTCACGTAGATGGCCACGCCGCGTTCGACGCGATGTACCTTGGCGAGGCCGGCGTTGTGCACGATGTCAGTGGCTTTCGAGGCCCACGGCGAAATCGTGCCGAGGCGCGGGGTCACCAGCATCATCTCGCCGATGGTGGCGGCGTCGTCGGCCGGGTGGCCGTATTCGAGCAGTTGCTGCAGCACGGCGACATCGGCGTCGCTGAGCGCGCCATCCAGCTCGGCGAAATGCCAGAATTCGGCATACAGGTGTTCAACATTGACGCCGGCATCGGCCAGGCCTTGACGCAATTTGTTGAGCCGGAAAGAAGACAGCGCGGAGCCGCCGCGCAGCTTGATGATGTCAGACATGCGATTCTCGAAAGACAGGGTCGAAAAATGACTCGACATGATAAACGAAGCGGCACTTTTTTTCGAGGCCGCCCCGCCGCAGGCCGCGCGGATTCGCGTTTCCACACAGGTGTTTGCATACCTCAATATAGGCGACACCATGTGCGCGGCATGGTTATCGTGTCCCCACGGCCAACCAGGGGGCTGCCCCGCCGAGGCCGCGCCTAGGCCATTTGGCGGCTATTCGGCCATGGCCGCCGCTGCTACACTGGCAAGGACTTTGCTAGAGGAAGCAGAAATGGATTACTTCCCGATATTCATGAACATCAAAGGCCAGCCCTGTCTGGTCGTCGGCGGCGGCGAAGTTGCCGCGCGCAAGGCCGGGCTGCTGCAAAAAGCCGGCGCCGACATCACCGTGGTCGCACCAGCGCTGTGCGACGAGCTATGCGGCCTCGTCGCCAGCGGGGAAATGAAACACCTCGACGGCCGCTTCCAACCCCGGCAGCTCGATGACATGACGCTCGTCATTGCCGCCACCGACGACAGTCAGGTCAACGAGGCCGTGGCCCGCGCGGCCAGCGAGCGCCGCCTGCCGGTCAACGTGGTCGACCAGCCCGCGCTGTGCAGCTTCATCATGCCGGCCATCATCGACCGCTCGCCCGTGGTGATCGCCGTCTCGACGGGCGGTGGCGTGCCGGTGCTGGCGCGGCTGATCCGCGCGCGGCTCGAAACCATGATCCCGGCCACCTATGGCGAACTCGCGCGCCTGGCAACGGACTTCCGCGACAAGGTCAAGCAGCGCTTCGCCACCATCACCGCGCGGCGGGTATTCTGGGAGCACGTGCTGCAGGGCGATGTGGCGGAGAAGGTATTCAGCGGCAACCTGGCTGCCGGCCGCGCGCTGATGGAAAAGGCGCTGCAGGATGCGGAAGAGGACAAGCTCAACCAGGGCGCGGTCTACCTCGTCGGTGGCGGCCCCGGCAACCCCGACCTGCTGACCTTCCGCGCTTTGCGCCTGATGCAGCAGGCCGACGTCGTGCTGTACGACGCCCTGGTGGCGCCGGAAATCGTCGACCTGACCCGCCGCGATGCCGAGCGCGTCTACGTCGGCAAGCAAAGCAACAATCATGCGCTGCCGCAGGACGACATCAACCGGCTGCTGGTGTACTACGCACAGCAAGGCAAGCGCGTGCTGCGCCTGAAGGGCGGCGACCCGTTCATCTTCGGCCGCGGCGGCGAGGAGATCGAAACGCTGGTCGAATACGGCATCCCGTTCGAAGTCGTGCCCGGCATCACCTCGGCGCAGGGCGCATCGAGCTACGCCGGCATCCCGCTCACCCACCGCGACTACGCACAGTGCTGTACCTTCGTGACCGGCCACCGCCGCGACGAGGCTGGCGTGGTCGACCTGGACTGGCCCGCACTGGCGCGCCCGGAGCAGACCGTGGTCGTCTACATGGGCGTCGCGCAACTACCCGATATCTGCCAGCAAATGATCGCGCATGGCCGCGCCCCGAGCACGCCCGCGGCCATGGTCGAACGCGCCACGACCGCGCGCCAGCGCGTCGTCGTCGGCGACCTGACCACCCTGCCCGAACTCGCCCTGCAGCAAGGCATCAAGGCCCCGGCGCTGATCGTGATCGGCGAGGTGGTCAAGCTTCACGACAAGCTCGACTGGTTCCGGCCTGGCTCACAGGCACACTAAACAAATCGCCCCTTCACGGGGCGATTTGTTTTTACATGGACAAGACAGGCCGCCACTAGAAGCACGTCGCGATGAAATTCGCCATACCGACCACCATCGCCGGGCGCAGGTAGGCGGCAAAGACAGCCAGTGCCAGCAGCACAGCCACCAGCATGGCCAATCGTTGCCGCCAGCGCTTCATCTCAAGCCCCGGCGGGCGCTACCCGCACAATCGGCTGTTCGCGGATCGGCCAGTTGACGATCGCCGCCATCACCCCGAGCCCGATGGAGAGATACCAGACGAGGTCATAGTTGCCGGCACGGTCGTAGATGAAGCCGCCGAGCCAGACCCCCAGGAAGCTGCCGACCTGATGCGAGAAGAACACGAAGCCGGACAGCATGCCAAGAAACGCCGGCCCGAAGATGTGGGCAATCAGGCCGTTGGTCAGCGGCACGGTCGATAGCCACAGGAAACCCATCACCGCCGCGAACACGTAGACACTTGCCGGCGTCAGCGGCACGCTGAGGAAGACCACGATCGCCGCAGCGCGTATCAGGTAGATCGCCGAGAGCAGGCGGCGCTTCGGCAGCCTGGCCCCCCACTGCCCGGCCAGATAGGTGCCGAACACGTTGAACAGGCCGATCAGCGCCAGCGCGATGCTGGCGACTTCGCCCGGCAGCCCCTTGTCCTTGAGGAAGGCCGGCAGATGCACGCCGATGAACACTACCTGGAAGCCACAGACGAAATAGCCGGCCATCAGCAGCTGGAAACTCGGGTAGGAAAACGCCTCGCGCAGCGCTTCGCTCAGCGACTGCTTGTGGCCAACGTGCGCCGTGGCATGCGCCGGCTCGCGCAAGCCGATGGCGAGCGGCGCGATCAGCACGGCCATCGCCGCCAGGATGAACAGCGCGGACATCCAGCCCTGGCTGTCGATCAGCCAGCGCTCGGTGGGCACCATGAGGAACTGGCCAAACGACCCCGCTGCGGCAGAAATCCCCATGGACTGGGAGCGCTTCTCTGCCGGGCATTGGCGCCCGATCACGCCGTAGATGACGCTATAGGTGGTGCAGGACAATGCCAGCCCGAGCAGCACGCCGGCCGACAGGCTGAACGTCGGGCCAGTCGACGATACGGTCATCAGCACGAGCCCGGCCGCGTACAGCAACGCGCCGACGATGAGCACGCGGACGGCGCCAAAACGATCCGCAAGGGCGCCGGTGAACGGCTGGGCAGCACCCCACACCAGGTTTTGCAAGCCGAGCGCGAAGGCAAAGGTTTCCCGTGTCCAGCCGAACTCGGCAGTCATCGGCGGCAGGAAGAATCCGAAGCCGTGGCGCACCCCCATCGACAGGGAGACGATCAGGCCACCACACAGCAGGATACGGCTTAAGGACGGAGCATTCATCAGGCAAGGCAAGGCGTGGAGATGTTCGCAGCTTACGCCGCGCGGCCTGAGCCGAGTAGTGACAGTCAGGGTCAATTTCGGGACCGAACTGGCCACATTGCGGTCGCCTTGCCGTGCGCTGGCGCCGGTAGTATCGACAAGCCTGCAGCTCAATCCTGGCGCGGCCTGCAGGCAGGCTGCGAGCGCCATCCAGCATGGCTTTCAGCCGGGCAGTAAAAAGGCCATCCCGAGGGACGGCCTTTCAGGTACTGCGCGAGGCGGCTCAGCCGTGGCGGCGGGCGAAATCTGCCATGAAATCCACCAGCGTCTGCACGCCTTCGATCGGCATGGCGTTGTAGATCGAGGCGCGCATGCCGCCCACCGACTTGTGCCCCTTGAGCTGCAGCAGGTGGCGCGCTTCGGCCTCCTTGAGGAAGCTGCCGTTGAGCGTGTCGTCACGCAAGGTGAACGGGATGTTCATGCGCGAGCGGCAATCGGCGGCAACCGGGCTGTGGTAGAAGCCGCCGCTCTGCTCGATGGCGTCGTACACCAGCTTGGCCTTGGCGATATTGACCTGCTCCATTGCCGCAACGCCGCCACGGGCCTTGAGCCACTTGAAGATCAGCCCGGCGACGTAGACCGCAAAGGTGGCCGGCGTGTTGTACATCGAGCCGGCATCGGCGTGGGTCCGGTAGTCGAACATAGTCGGCGTGAACGGCAGCGCATGGCCGATCAGGTCTTCCCGCACGATCACCACCACCAGGCCGGACGGGCCGATATTCTTCTGCGCGCCGCCGTAAATCAGGCCGAACTTCGACACATCGACCGGGCGGGACAGGATGTTCGACGACATGTCCGCCACCAGCGGCACATCGCCGACCTCGGGAGTGAACTGGTATTCGACGCCACCGATGGTCTCGTTGGGCGTGTAGTGCACGTAGGAGGCGTCGCGGCTCAGCTGCCATTCCGCCACCGGCGGGATGTAGGTGAAATTGCGGTCTTCCGCGCTCGCGGCGATGTTGATCTCGCCGTAGCGTTTCGCTTCCTTGATCGCGCCCTTGGCCCAGTGGCCGGTGTTGATGTAGTCGGCACGACCGGTGCGGCCGATCAGGTTCATCGGCACCATGGCGAACTGGCTGGTGGCGCCGCCCTGCAGCAGCAGCACCTTGTAGTTCGACGGAATCGCCATCAGCTCGCGCAGGTCCGCTTCGCACTCGGCGATGATCTGGCTGAATTCCGGGCCACGATGGCTCATCTCCATCACCGACATGCCGGAGCCATGCCAGTCGAGCAGCTCGGCCTGGGCCTGTTGCAATACTTCCTTGGGCAAGACGGCGGGGCCCGCCGAGAAGTTGAATACTTGCGTCACATCGATCTCCGCTTACTTGGCATCAATTCGCTTCACGACTTCGGTCAACGGGACCGAATGCCCGCCCTTGAGCTGTTCGCTGACAGACTGCATGGCGGCCTGCATGGTGTCCGCCCCGATCTGGGCCTGTGCCTGCAGCACCTTCTTGCCGGTAGGCGTGCTGTTGAAGGCGGCCAGCTCGTGCAGCTCCTTCTCGTTCAGGCTCTTGCCGTAGGCGCTGGCCATCGCTTCCTGCATGATCTTGGCGGTGTCGATCTTGTCGAGATTCTTCTTGAAGTCATCGGCAAGGATCTTGATCACCTTGTCGCCGTTGTCCATCAGCTTCTTTTTCTGCGCATCGGTCAGGCTCTTGTCAGCGCTGATCGCCTGCGGTGCATTGCGCGACACCTGCATCACCCAGCGGCCCAACACCACTTCCTTCAACTGGCTGGACAGGCGCTTGATGTCCATCGTCGCCAGCACCTCGTCCACCGCCTTGCGCTTGTCCGGCGTCATGGCCTCGTCGGCCCACGCGGAAGGCAGCAGGCAAATACCGAGCAGAACGGCCGACAACATGTTGCGAAACGTCATTGTGTTCCCCTTTTTTTGGATATCGGTCAGACCAGCAGGAAATGCGCGCGGGCGACGGCCACGGGTTTGCTCCGGTCGTCCTGCCAGGCGGTCATCAGCACGTTCGCGACGCGCTTGCCCTGCTTGGTGATGTCGCAACGCGCATAGAGGTCCTGCGCCTTGCCCGAGCGCAGGTAATCGAGCGAAAAGTCGATGGTCTTGGGCACCTCGCGCGACTCTCGCGCCCACATCAGGTGCAACAGCGCGGCGGTTTCCAGAAAACCGCCGATGGCACCGCCATGCAGCGCCGGCAGCAGGGTATTGCCGATATTCTTGTCCTGGAAGCGCAGCACGAACTGCATGTCGTCGTTTTCTTCGCGCATCTCGACGCCAAGCAGCTTGGCGTAGGGCAATTCGTCGATGATGCCGCTATAGTCGCCGCTGCTCTTGGCGGCAATCAGCTTGTCGATCAAATCCATCTGGGTCTCCTAGCTGATGGTGGCCTTGCTCGAATCGCGCATGAACGTGCCGACGCTGTAGGCAATCGGCTGCTCCGAGCTTTCCTGGTATGCGGTGGCGCGGGTGAACGCGATGTTCGAGCCGAGGCGATAGCACTCCGCGGTGCAATAGATCGGCTCACCAGGGATCGCGCTCTTCAGGTAGTCGATGCGCAGGTCGAGGGTGGCGATGGCCTCGGCCTCGCTCAGCCGGGAAAACACCGACAGGCCGCTGGTAGTGTCGATCAGCGAGGTGATGACCCCGCCATGGATCACGCCGGTCTTGGGGTTGCCGACCAGCTCGGCGCGGTAGTCGATCTTCATCGTCGCGCGGCCTCGCTCGCCCTGAACATATTGCAGGCCGATGGTCGTGGAGTGCGGGATCTCGGTGAACCACTTGGCCACCGAGTCGAACAGCTCCTGGTTGGCGACAGGCAAGGGCAGTGTGGACATATGCGCCTCCTCAGGCCTTGTTGAGCAGCCACTGCACGTAGCGCGACACACCCTGCCCCACGTCGTAGAACGGCGCATCGTAGCCCGCACCGCGCAGCGCCGAGATGTCGGCCTGGGTGAAGCTCTGGTACTTGCCCTTGAGCGCCTCGGGGAAGTCGATGTACTCGAGGATACCCTGCTCCACCAGCTGCGCCAGCGTCAGCGCCGGCTTGCCCTCGGCCTCGCGGCAGGCATTGACGCTGGCCACGGCCACGTCGTTGAAGCTCTGCGCGTTGCCCGAGCCCAGGTTGAAGATGCCGCTCTGGTCCGGGTTGTCGAGGAAGTACAGGTTGACCTTGACTACGTCCTCGACCGACACGAAATCGCGGCGCTGCTCGCCGTTGGCGTAGCCATCGCAGCCTTCGAACAGCTTGACCTTGCCGGTCTCGCGGTACTGGTTGAAATGATGGAAGGCGACCGAGGCCATGCGCCCCTTGTGGTTCTCACGCGGGCCGTAGACGTTGAAGTAGCGGAAGCCGACGACCTGGCTGGTGCGGCCTTCCCAGCGGCGGCGCACGATCTGGTCGAACAGGAACTTGGAGTAGCCGTAAACATTGAGCGGCCCCTCGTGTTCGCGCGACTCCTTGAACACCCTGCCACCGCCATAGACGGCCGCGCTCGATGCGTAGAGGAAAGGAATCTCCTCGGCCTGGCAGTAGTCGAACAGATCGAGCGTGTAGCGGTAGTTGTTCTCCATCATGTAGCGGCCGTCGGTCTCCATCGTGTCGGAGCACGCACCCTGATGCAGGATGGCCTCGACCTCGCCGTCGAAGGCGCCGTCGAGGAAGAGCTCGATGAAGTCTTCCTTGTCCATATAGTCGGCAATCTCGTAGTCGACCAGGTTCTTGAACTTGTCGGCCTTCTTCATGTTGTCGACCGCGATGATGTCGGTCTGGCCGCGCTCGTTGAGCGCCTTGACGATATTGGAACCGATGAAACCGGCCGCGCCGGTGACGATGATAGTCATAGCATTACTCCTGTCGGCCGGCACCTGGCCAGCCTTGCATTCAAGCGAACAATTCTTCCTGCTGCACGATGGCCGTGCCGAGCTTGCCGACGACGATGCCAGCCGCCCGGTTCGACCAACGCACCGCGTCTGCCATGTCGAGCCCCGCGCCGAGCATGACGCCCAGCGTCGCGATCACGGTGTCGCCCGCCCCAGAGACATCGAATACCTCGCGCGCCTGGGTCGGCTCATGCAGCATCGCACCGTCGCGGTAGAGGCTCATGCCCTCCTCGCTGCGCGTGACCAGCAGTGCGGTCAGGCCCAGCGACTGACGCAAGGCCTGGGCCTTCTGCCCCAGCTCTTCCTCGTTCTTCCAGCTGCCGGCGACCTGCTTGAATTCGCTGCGATTCGGCGTCAGCAAGGTGGCGCCGACATAGCGCGAATAGTCGTCCCCCTTGGGGTCGACCAGCACCTGCTTGCCGGCCGCGCGGGCCAGGCGGATCATGGTTTCGACGTGGGTCAGCCCGCCCTTGCCGTAATCCGACAGGATCACGACATCGTGCTCGGGCAACGCCGCCTCGAAATCCTCCAGCTTGGCGGCCAGCACCTCGTGGCTCGGCTGGGATTCGAAGTCGATGCGGATCAGCTGCTGCTGCCGCGCAATCACGCGCAGCTTGATGATGGTGGAGATGCTCGGGTCGCGCAGCAGCGACGATTTCACGCCTGACGACTGCATCAGCCTGTCGAGCGCCGCACCGGCCTCGTCATCGCCGACGACCGACAGCAGCGTCACCTGAGCACCCAGCGATGCCGCATTGCGCGCCACGTTGGCGGCGCCGCCGGCACGTTCCTCGGCACGGTTCACCAACGCCACCGGCACCGGGGCCTCCGGCGAAATGCGGTTGACGTCGCCAAACCAGTAGCGGTCCAGCATCACGTCGCCGACGACGAGGATTCTTGCTGCGCCAACCGCCGATTTCAGTTGATCGATGTGGGCTCGATCCATTCGCTACTCCTGCTGTTCACGCTTGCACGTGGCGTGGTCAGTCAATCAGAGACGCCCGATGGCGTCGTATTCGAGGCCGAAACCGCGCACGATCTGCGGATCGTACATATTGCGGCCATCGACGATCAGCGGTGTCTTCAGCTTGGCCTTGATGTCGCCGAAGTCCGGGCTGCGGAATTCCTTCCACTCGGTCACGATCAACAAGGCGTCGGCCTCATCCAGCGCGCCCATGGGCGACTTGGCATAGTCGAGCCCCGGTAGCTCGCCGAGAATGCGCTGCGTCTCGTGGGTTGCGATCGGATCGTAGGCCGTGACCGTGGCGCCGCGTTCGAGCAGGCCGCGGATGATCACCAGGCTTGGCGCCTCGCGCATGTCGTCGGTATTGGGCTTGAACGCCAATCCCCACAGGGCGAAGTGCCGCCCCTTGAGATCGCCGCCGAAGTGGCCGCCGACCTTCTGCAACAGGCGCAGCTTCTGTTCGTCGTTGACGCGTTCGACCGCGTTGAGCACGTGCAGCTCGCCGCCGTGGGCATGGGCCGTGCGCTGCAAGGCCTGCACGTCCTTGGGGAAGCAGGAGCCGCCGTAGCCGACGCCGGGATAAAGAAAGTGATAACCGATGCGCGGATCGGAACCGATACCCTGCCGCACCTGCTCGATATCGGCCCCCAGCAGCTCGGCCAGGTTGGCCAACTCGTTCATGAACGAAATGCGCGTCGCCAGCATGGCGTTGGCAGCGTACTTGGTCAGCTCGGCCGAACGCACATCCATGGTGATGATGCGCTCGTGATTACGCTGGAATGGCTTGTACAGCGCGCGCATCAGCGTCAGCGCGCGCTCGTCGTCGGCGCCGATGACGACCCGGTCGGGGCGCATGAAATCATCGACGGCAGCGCCTTCCTTGAGGAACTCTGGGTTCGACACCACGCTGTATTCGAGTGCAGCGTCACGCTTGGCGAGCTCGTCGGCAATCGCTTCGCGCACCTTGTCGGCGGTACCGACCGGCACCGTGGACTTGTCCACCACGACCTTGTAATCCGTCATGTAGCGGCCGATATTACGTGCGGCGGCAACCACATACTGCAGGTCGGCCGAGCCGTCTTCATCCGGCGGCGTGCCCACGGCGATGAACTGCAAGGTGCCGTGCGCCACACTCTCTTCGATACTGGTGGTGAACGACAGGCGGCCAGCGGCGACATTGCGCTTGACCATGTCTTCGAGGCCCGGCTCGTAGATCGGGATGCCGCCGGACTTCAATATCTCGATCTTGCGCGGGTCGAGATCGAGGCAAAGCACGGTGTTCCCCATCTCCGCGAGACAGGTGCCGGTGACCAGGCCCACATAGCCGGTGCCGATAATGCTGATTTTCACGCTCTAATCCTTTCAGGCGCTCGCGATTTCATCGCGTATGCGTTGCAGTACGGCCACGGGATCGGCCGCACGGGTAATCGGGCGGCCGATCACCAGGTAATCGGCGCCAGCCTGGATCGCCGCCGACGGGGTCATCACGCGCGACTGGTCGTCGAGGCTGGCATCGAGCGGGCGGATGCCCGGTGTCACCAGCTTGAATCCCTGGCCACACAGGGCCTTCAGTTGCACGGCTTCCTGCGCCGAACACACCACCCCGTCGAGGCCGCAGTCCTGCGTCAGCTTGGCCAGTTTGCCGACTATCGCGCCCGGGTCGCCGGGCAGGCCAACCTCGGCCAGTTGGCCGGCATCCATGCTGGTCAGCACCGTCACGGCGATCAACAACGGCCGCTGGCGATAGCTCGCCAGCGCCTCGCGCGTCGACTCCATCATCTTGCGACCGCCGAGCGCATGCACATTGACCATCCACACACCGATATCGGCCGCCACCTTGCAGGCGCTGGCCACGGTGTTGGGGATGTCGTGGAATTTGAGGTCGAGAAAGACTTCAAAGCCGCGCGCGATCAGCTTCTCCACCAGTTGCGGGCCGGCTGCCGTGAACAGCTCCTTGCCCACCTTGAGGCGGCACAGCGACGGATGCAGGGGGTCGATGAAGCGCAACACGCTGTCGGCGTCGTTGAAATCGAGCGCAACGACAATCTTGGGATCCTGATTCATGGTCAAACTCTCATCTTCATTAAACGGCACTGTCGCCGCCGAGCTTGGGGGAATACGTCTCCCAGCCGGTACAGCCGGGGCAGTGCCAGTAATATTGCCGCGCCCGGAAACCGCACTGGCGGCATTGGTACATGGCCAGCTTCTTGGTGTTGTCATGCAGAAGGTTGCGGATGGCTTCGAGGTCCGGCCGGCGCTCCGCCGGCACAAAATGGATTTCGGCCTCGACCAGCGACTTGAGCCCGAGCATGGTCGCATTGCGCCGTAACTCGCCATACAGGAAGTCGCGGGCGGACTCCAGCCCCTCTTGCTCGCTCATCGACTGGAACACGATTTCGAGGATGTCGAGCGACGGGTAGCTCGACAGATAGGCCTTGAGCAACTGCAGACCTTCCGCAGAACGGCCGTCTTCCTTGTAGGCATCGATCAGGCGCTGGCCGACCAGCGACAGGAATTGCGGGTCCTGCGTCTCGATCTTTTTCCAGTACTCGACGGCTTGCGCGAAGCGCTTCTCGGCGACGGCGATATCGCCGAGCAGGATGTTGGCCCGCACGCACTTGCGATGCACCTGCAACGCCCGGTCGAGGTGGACCTTTGCCTCCTCTGCCTTGGAGTTGGCAATATCGCGCTGCGCCAGCTCGCAATGGAACTCGGCCACCTCGTGCTGAAATGCCGAGCTGCCGTTGGAAATGCGGCTTGCCGTGGCGATTGCCTTTTCCCACTTCTTCTCCTGCTGGTAGATATCCAGCAGGTATTGGCTCGCAGTCCGCTCGTGGGGCGAATCGAGCAGCTTCGTCAGCAACTCTTCGGCACGATCGAACAAGCCCGCCTTGAAGTAATCGAGCGCCAGTTCGAACTCGCCCTTGCCTCGTTGCTCGGGGCTGATATCGTTGCGCCCGAGCAGGGTCTGGTGAACCAGGATCGCCCGCTCATGCTCCCCCTTCTTGCGGAACATGCTACCCAGGGCAAAGTTGAGGTCGATCGAATGCGGATCGGACTTCACGATCTCGACAAACTCCGCGATCGCCTTGTCCTGCTCTTCATTCAACAGGAAATTCAAGCCCTTGTAGTAGGCAAGCGGCAACTTGCGCGTCTCGCGCAACAGCTGCTTGATGTCGATACGGGCGGCAAGCCAGCCCAGGGCAAAGAATAAAGGTGGCAATATCAGCCACCACAACTCCAAATCCACGTATGGTTTCCAGTAGTCAGTAGTGAACGCACCGGGGGATGATGCACGATACTCGCCGCGCGGAAGGCACGGCACAGCGCCCCCTATACAACCATGTCAGGCTGTTGCGGTGCGACGATCTGGGTTGGACGATTACGCAGCTCTTTCTTGAGCAGCAGGATTTCACGGCGCAGCCGGAAGATGTGAGCAATCCCCGCCAATGCCCCCAGTGCGGCACCAACACTGAAGAACACCAGCAACATGAGAATCAGCGGTGCTTGCCATTCGTACCCGAGAAAATAACGCAATGACACGATTTGGCTGTTGTGCAGGGCAAAGCCGAGCAACATCAGAAACACCAGGAACTGCGCCAGCCACCACAAATAACGCATGTCAGCCTCGGCTAGAAAAGTCGACAGGGAGCCGATTTTAACCGATTGCCTGTCATATCTGAAAAAAATGCGACGCCAGCACGCAGCGGCGCCAGACAAAAAGAAAAAGCGGCATGGTTTCCCATGCCGCCTTCACGTCTTGTGGACGTTTACGCTTCGAGGTCGTCGACGCGTTCGCGCAGTTCCTTACCGGCTTTGAAGTGAGGAACATACTTCTCGGGGACCTGCACTTTTTCGCCGGACTTGGGGTTGCGCCCCGTCCGCGGCGGACGGTAGTTCAAATCGAAACTACCGAAACCGCGAATTTCGATGCGCTGCCCCTGAGACAGACCATCCGCCATCGCATCCAGAATGGCCTTGACGGCCAATTCCGCATCCTTGACGACGAGCTGCGGATAACGTGCAGCGAGTCTGGCAATCAGTTCCGACTTCGTCATAACGCCTCTTACTCAGCCGACTTGTTTTCCAGCTTGGCCTTCAACAGTGCGCCGAGGCTCGTGGTACCAGCGCTGGCGTCCGACTGGATGCTGCGCATTGCTTCCTTCTCGTCACCCAGATCCTTGGCCTTGATGGACAGGTTGATGCCACGGTTCTTGCGGTCGATGTTGATGATCATCGCTTCGACTTCGTCGCCTTCCTTCAGCACGGAACCGATGTTTTCAACGCGGTCGCGCGAAACTTCGGTCGCACGCAGGTAGCCTTCAACGTCGTCGGCCAGCTGAACCACAGCGCCCTTCGGATCGATAGCCTTGACCGTGCCCTTGACGATGCTGCCCTTGTCATGGGTCGATACGAAGTTGTTGAACGGATCACCTTCGAGCTGCTTGATGCCCATGGAGATACGCTCACGCTCGGTATCGATCGACAGAACCACTGCCTCGACTTCGTCACCCTTCTTGTAGTTGCGGACGGCTTCTTCGCCAGCCACGTTCCAGGACAGGTCGGACAGGTGAACCAGACCGTCGATGCCGCCAGGCAGACCGATGAACACGCCGAAGTCGGTGATCGACTTGATGGTGCCGCGGATCTTGTCGCCCTTCTTGAAGTTCTGGCTGAACTCGTCCCAAGGATTGGCCGCGCACTGCTTCATGCCGAGGCTGATACGGCGGCGGTCTTCGTCGATCTCGAGGATCATGACTTCGACTTCGTCGCCCAGCGACACAACCTTCGACGGGTGAACGTTCTTGTTGGTCCAGTCCATTTCGGAAACGTGAACCAGGCCTTCGATACCCTGTTCGATTTCAACGAACGCGCCGTAGTCGGTGAGGTTGGTGACCTTGCCGAACAGACGGGTGCTTTGCGGGTAGCGACGCGACAGGCCGACCCAAGGATCTTCGCCCAGTTGCTTCAGACCCAGCGATACGCGGTTCTTCTCTTGATCGAACTTGAGCACCTTGGCTTCGACTTCGTCGCCAACTGCCAGCACTTCGGACGGGTGCTTGACACGGCGCCAAGCGAGGTCGGTGATGTGCAGCAGGCCGTCGATGCCGCCGAGGTCGACGAACGCACCGTAGTCGGTGATGTTCTTGACGATACCCTTGACGACGGAGCCTTCCTGCAGGGTTTCCAGCAGCTTCTGGCGCTCTTCGCCCAGGCTGGCTTCAAGTACGGCACGGCGCGATACAACGACGTTGTTGCGCTTGCGGTCGAGCTTGATGACCTTGAATTCGATTTGCTTGCCTTCGTACGGCGTGGTGTCCTTGACCGGACGCACATCGACCAGCGAACCCGGCAGGAACGCGCGGATGCTGTTGACCATAACGGTGAGGCCACCCTTGACCTTGCCGTTGATCACGCCACTGATGACAGTACCCTTTTCCAGCGCATCTTCGAGCTCGATCCAGGCAGCCAGGCGCTTGGCCTTGTCGCGGGACAGCTTGGTTTCGCCATAGCCGTTTTCCAGCGTATCGATGGCAACGGTGACGAAGTCACCGATCTTCACTTCGATTTCGCCGTTGTCGTTGCGGAACTCGTCAACCGAAATCAGCGACTCGGACTTGAGGCCGGCGTTGACGGTAACGAAGTTCGGATCAACGTTGACAACCTCTGCGGTGATGACTTCACCGGAGCGCATTTCCTGGCGCTGGAGGCTCTCTTCGAAGAGGGCGGCAAAACTTTCCATGGAAGCAATAGTCATTGAATGGGACCTTGTGTGCCAGAGGCACGGTTGATTAAAAAACCGAACGGCCGGAATTGGCGCTCCGGCCGGTCGACCCTAAAATTTTGATTATACGGCGGATTTACTGCGATGAATTGCCAAAACACGAGCGACAGCGTCTTCGATGCTGAGGGAGGTGGTGTCGAGCAATACGGCGTCCGCACACTGTTGCAGGGGTGCTACCGAACGCGCCGAATCTCGCGCGTCACGCCCACGGATGTCCTGCAAAATCCTTTGGAATATAGCATCATCCGGATTTGCCAGCAAGCCCTTTTCAATCAACTGCTTATAGCGCCGGGAAGCGCGCTCTTCGGCGCTGGCGGTCAGGAATATCTTTGTTGCGGCATCGGGAAAGACAACCGACGCCATGTCGCGCCCATCGGCCACCAGCCCCGGAGCCGTGCGAAAGGCGCGTTGCCGCTCCAGCAGCGCGGCGCGCAGCGCGGGCAGCGCGGCGATCGCGGACGCGGCATTGCCCGTGGCTTCGGTGCGCACCTGGGCCTCGACCGATTCACCATCGAGAAAAATGTCACCTCCGGCAAAGCGGATGTCGAGCCCAGCCGCCAGCGTGGCGAGCTGTGGCTCGTCGCCCAACGCCACACCCAGCTTCTGGGCAGCCAGCGCGGCCAGGCGATAGATCGCGCCGCTGTCGAGATAATGCCAGCCGAGGGCCTGGGCAACCAGTTGTGCGACCGTTCCCTTACCGGAAGCGGAAGGACCGTCGATCGCGATGACGGGACTCATATCGAGCAATCTTCACCTCAAAAACACAGATATTGCAGTTAAACCTGCTATCGCCGGATAGCACCAGCCATTATGATACCGGGTTTGGTTCCAATCTTTCTCGTCTATCCAGCATGGAATTCCTCGATCTCGCTCCCATCGCCGCTGTCAGCGGCACTGTCGCCCTACCCGGCTCGAAAAGCATTTCCAACCGCACGCTGCTGCTCGCCGCATTGTCCGAGGGTACGACCGAGGTCAAGGGACTGCTCGATTCGGACGACGTGCAGCGCATGCTGGAAGCACTCACCGCGCTGGGCGTCAACTGGCGCCAGCAGCCCGGCACGCGTGATTTCGTGGTCGAGGGAGTCGGCGGCCGCTTCCCGGTCAAGCAGGCCGAACTGTTTCTCGGCAACGCCGGCACCGCCTTTCGCCCGTTGACGGCGGCGCTCGCGCTGTCCGGTGGCGACTACACGCTGTCGGGCGTGCCGCGCATGCATGAGCGCCCGATCGGCGATCTGATCGACGCGCTGCGCCAATTGGGCGCATCGGTCGACTATCTGGGTAACGACGGCTTCCCGCCGCTGGCCATCCACCCGGCCACCTTGTGGTCGGGCAGCGAGGTGTCGGTCAAGGGCAATGTATCGAGCCAGTTCCTGACAGCCCTGCTGATGGCCCTGCCGCTGACCGGCGAGGCGGCCACCGTGCGTGTCGTGGGCGAGCTGATCTCCAAGCCCTATATCGAGATCACGCTCAACCTGATGCAACGCTTTGGTGTCTCGGTGACGCGCGAGGGCTGGGAACGCTTCCACATCGCCGGCGGCCAGCGCTATCAGTCGCCGGGCGTGATCCATGTCGAGGGCGATGCCAGCTCGGCATCCTATTTCCTGGCGGCCGGCGCCATCGGGCGCGGCCCGGTGCGCGTCGAAGGCGTCGGCGCCGACAGCATCCAGGGCGATGTGAAGTTTGCCGACACGCTGCGCCAGATGGGCGCCAGCATCACCATGGGCGACAACTGGATCGAGGCGGGCGGCAGCGGCAAGCTCAAGGCCATTGATGTCGACCTGAACCATATCCCCGATGCCGCGATGACGATCGCCGTCGCCGCGCTGTTTGCCGACGGCACCACCACGATCCGCAATATCGCGAGTTGGCGCGTCAAGGAAACCGACCGCCTGTCGGCCATGGCCACCGAGCTGCGCAAGGTCGGCGCGACGGTCGAGGAAGGCCAGGACTACATCCGCGTCACGCCGCCGGCTCATCTCACGCCGAACGCCGAAATCGACACCTACGACGACCACCGCATGGCGATGTGCTTCTCGCTGGTGGCGCTCGGCGGCGTGCCGGTGCGCATCAATGATCCGAAATGCGTGGGCAAGACCTTCCCGGAGTATTTCGACGTGTTGAAAGCGGTCAGCAAATAACGGCGGCATACCTTGCCGAGCCGACAGTTCAGACGCGCGAAATGCATAACACCATTCACTACCTGATCGGCATCGACGGCGGCGGCACGCGCACGCGCATCCAGCTGGCCGACCCTAGCGGCAGGCCGCTCGCCTACGCCGAATGCGGCCCGTCGGCCCTGGGTCAGGGGGTCGACAAGGCCTGGCGGGAAATCGCCACGGGGCTCGATGCGGTATTCGCTCAGCTCAAGGTCAGCGGCATTCCGTTTCATCATTGCGCGGTGGGCGCGGGGCTGTCCGGCGTCAACAACGCGAGCTGGGCACGCCATTTTCACGATGCCGCACCGGCGTTCGCGGCGCTGAGCCTGGCATCCGACGCCTATACCGCGCTGCTTGGCGCACATGACGGCGGGGCTGGCGCGATCGTCATCGTCGGCACCGGCAGCATCGGGCTCGCACAATTCACCGACGGCCGGCGCGTCGAGACCGGCGGCTGGGGCTTTCCCTCTGGCGACGAGGCGAGCGGCGCCTGGCTTGGCCTGCATGCCATTGCGCTGGCGCAGCGGACGTTGGATGGGCGCGCCAGCCAGACCGCCTTCACCCGGGAACTGATCGCGCAGTGTGGCGGCAGCGACGCAGCCCTGCTCGACTGGCTGGGGCGCGCCGGGCAAGCGGAATACGCAACGCTCGCCCCGGTCGTGGTGCGCCATGCGCAGCACGATGTGCAGGCCCAGGCGCTGATGCAGCGTGCCGGGCAGGAGATCGCCGCGATGGCGCGCGCCATGGATGCCGACGAGGCGCTCCCGCTGGCCCTGTGCGGCGGGTTGTCGACAGTCATGGCGGACTACCTGCCGGATGCGCTCAAGGTGCGCACCATGCCCCCCAGGCATGACGCCGTGTACGGCGCGCTGCTGCTGGCGAAGCAGGCCGCTAACCAATCCAGCTAGTTCAGTCGATACGGGCACTGGCCGCACTGGCCAGCTCGTAGACAGTCTTGCCGCGCAGGCGGAACACGTCGGCGGCGTGATAGAAGTTTTCCGAATGGCCGACGAACAGCAGGCCATCCTGCTTCAGCATCGGTGCGAACTTCTTGAGAATCGACAACTGCGTGGCTTTGTCGAAATAAATCATCACGTTGCGGCAGAAAATCGCGTCGAACGGGCCGCGAATCGCCCAGTTGTTGTCGATCAGATTGAGCCGGCGGAAGGTGATCAGGTTCTTCAACTCCTGCTTCACCGCAAACTGCCCGTCGGGCTGGCGTACCATGAAACGCGACAACCGGGCCGGCGACAGCTTTTCCACGCGCTCGGCCGGATAGATGCCCTTGGCGGCAAAATCGAGCACGCTGGTGTCGAGATCGGTGGCGATGATGCGCGCATTCGGCGTCAGCGAGTCGAAGGTCTCGCAGATCGTCATCGCGATCGAGTAAGGCTCCTCGCCGGTCGACGTGGCGGAGCACCAGACCGTGACGGCGCCGTTGTCGCGGCGCTTCTTCAGGTGCTCGGCCAGAATCGGGAAATGGTGTTCCTCGCGAAAGAACGAGGTCAGGTTGGTCGTCAGCGAATTGACGAAGGCCTCCCACTCCTTGTGGTCGCCCCGTTCGAGCCGCGCCAGGTAGTCCTTGAAATTCGACAGCCCGAGCGCCCGCAGGCGCCGCGCCAAGCGGCCGTAGACCATGTCCTGCTTGCCCGTGTGCAGAGCGATGCCAGCATAGTCATAGATCATTTTCCTGACGCGTTCGAAATCGTCTGGCGTGAAGTGAAACTCGCGGAATGGCTCGGTCATTGAAGGTGGGCGTGTGTCGGCAGCGATGAGGATGTTATAGCACGCTCAACCGGCCATCCGGAAACGATGGCGACCATCGGTGCCGGTTTCGCGCACGAGCTGGCCGCGATGCATGAGGTGATTGAGGTGGGCGATCGCCTCGCCCATGGCGAAAAACAGCTGGTAGGCATCGAGCTCTCGCCCGAACAGCACCTGCAGCGTTTCGATCGTCTGGCGCGGCTCGGCGCAGAACTGGCGCAACACCTCGAGCCGATCGGCATGATGCGCCTCGAGCGCCGCCACGCGAGCCTGGATGCCCTTGAACGGCCGGCCATGCGACGGCAGCACCAGCGTGTCGGCCGGCAGCGGCAGAAAGTGCCGGATCGACGAGAGGAAGGCCTTGAGCGGGTCGCCATCGGGCTCGGTCGCCCACACGCCGACATTGGTGCTGATGGTGGGCAGCAACATGTCGCCCGAGATCAGCACGCCCTTCTGTTCGCAATAGAGCGCGACATGTTCCGGCGAATGGCCGTAGCCGACGATGACATGCCAGTCGCAGCCGTCGACCTCGATCACGCTGTGCGGCATGATGCGGCGGAACGTGGCCGGCAGCGAGGGCACGCCCCAGCGATAGCTGTTGCCGCGCGTCGCCAGCAGCTGCAACAGCGCTTCGTCGACGCCGTGAGCGCGGTATTGCTCGACCATGTGCGTCTTGTTGAAGCCCGCCAGATCGTGCCACACCAGGTGCGCCTGCAGGAACTCGCCCTCCGACGCCCACACCGGCGCATTCCAGCGCTGGGCCAGCCAGTCCGCATTGCCGATATGATCGGGATGGTTGTGGGTGAGCAGCACGCGCGTCACGGGCCGACCTTCCAGGCCATGGGCGAACACCTGCTCCCACAATTCGCGCGTGGCGGGCTTGCCATAACCAGTATCGACGATAGCCCAGCCCTCGCCGTCGCGCAGCAGCCACAGGTTGATGTGGTCGAGCGCAAACGGCAGCGGCATGCGCAGCCAGTACACGCCATCGGCAACCTGCAGACAGGTGCCGGCGGCGGGCAATTGATCGCCCAGCGGGAAATCGAGGGCGTGATCGGAAGGAGAAGCGGAGGTCATCGTCGTTACTGACTTTTGAGTCTAATTACTAAATTCTGCCCGTGCCCGGCCCGTTTGGCTAGCTGAGCGGCTCTGACGCTGCGCCGATGCAGCCTGGAAGCCCCGCCCATCGCGGCGCGAAGTGAGCGCTTGCTTAAGGTGCGGCGGCCAATCTGCTATATTCTGGGCACCCCATGCCCGAACAAGGGAAATCCATGCCCGACGCCGATTCCACCCCCACCTTCACGATCACCGACCTGGCACGCGAATTCGACGTGACCACGCGCACCATCCGTTTTTACGAAGACGAAGGGCTGCTCGCACCCCAGCGCGTCGGCCGCAACCGCCTCTACAGCCCGCGCGACAAGACCCGGCTGAAGCTGATCCTGCGCGGCAAGCGCCTGGGCTTTGCGTTGGGCGAAATCCGCGAGCTGTTCGACCTCTACGACCTGGCGCAGGACGAGAAGCCCCAGCTGCGCCTGTTGCTCGAACATGTGTCGGCCAAGCGCGCCCTGCTCGAACAGCAGAAGCAGGATATCGACATCGTGCTCGCCGAAATGACCGCGCTCGAGGAACGTTGCATGAGCATCCTGAACCAGTAAAAATTTTGGTCGCAAATTGACGTTAACGTAAACTGCAGATAAAGTTGAATGCCATACGATTCAAGCAAACGATTGCTTGAATCAGCCGCAGCCGAGCGCGACTCGTCAGGCCAAAGGCCGGCGCGTTGACTAACATGAAAACAATTGCTCGTACCGGCATAGGTCCGCCCGCCTTACAACCGATATCTGGATGGAGAACGATCATGCTGAGCTACCCTAGCCTCAATTTCGCCCTCGGCGACACCATCGACATGCTGCGCGATTCCGTGCAGGGCTTCGTCGCCAAGGAGCTGGCGCCGCGCGCCAGCGAGATCGAGCGCGACAACGCCTTCCCGGCCGACATGTGGCGCAAGTTCGGCGACATGGGCCTATTGGGCCTGACGGTCGAGGAGGAATACGGCGGCGCCAACCTGGGCTACCTCGCCCACATCGTGGCGATGGAGGAGATCAGCCGCGGCTCGAGTGCGGTCGGCCTCTCCTACGGCGCGCACTCGAACCTGTGCGTCAACCAGATCCGCAAGAACGGCAGCGAGGCACAGAAAAAGAAATACCTGCCCAAGCTGATCTCGGGCGAATACGTCGGCGCGCTGGCGATGAGCGAACCCAACGCCGGCTCCGACGTCGTCAGCATGAAGCTGCGCGCCGACAAGAAGGGCGACCGCTACGTGCTCAATGGCTCGAAGATGTGGATCACCAATGGCGGCGACGCCGACGTGCTGGTGGTCTATGCCAAGACCGACCCCAGCGCCGGCCCGCGCGGCATGACAGCCTTCCTGATCGAAAAGGGCATGAAGGGTTTCAGCGCCGCCAACAAGCTCGACAAGCTCGGCATGCGCGGCTCCAACACCTATCCGCTGTTCTTCGATGACGTCGAGGTGCCCGAGGAAAATGTGCTGGGCCAGGTTGGCCGTGGCGTCAACGTGCTGATGAGCGGCCTCGACTACGAGCGCGCGGTGCTGGCCGCGGGCCCACTGGGCATCATGCAGGCCTGCATGGACGTGGTTGTCCCCTACCTGCACGAGCGCAAGCAATTCGACCAGCCGATCGGCGAATTCCAGCTGATGCAGGGCAAGCTCGCCGACATGTACACCACGCTGACCGCCTGCCGCGCCTACGTCTACGCCGTCGGCCAGGCGCTCGACCGCGGCGAGACCACGCGCAAGGATGCCGCCGGCGCGATTCTCTACGCCGCCGAAAAAGCCACCTGGATGGCCGGCGAAGCGATCCAGTGCCTGGGCGGCAACGGCTATATCAACGACTTCCCCGCCGGCCGCCTGTGGCGCGACGCCAAGCTCTACGAGATCGGCGCCGGCACCAGCGAGATCCGCCGCATGCTGATCGGGCGTGAGCTGTTCAAGGAAACGGAATAACCCCCCCTGGCGACGGGGGGGTTGTGCACGAGCCGGCTTTTCAAACCTCAATCAGGACCTGACCATGACCACCGACGCCATCGTAATCGTCTCCGCCGCGCGCACGCCCATGGGCGGCTTCCAGGGCGACTTCAACGCCTTGTCGGCCTCCGACCTCGGCTCGGTGGCCGTCAGGGCGGCGGTCGAGCGCGCCGGCCTGCAACCAGCCGACATCGACGAACTGATCTTCGGCAACTGCCTGTTCGCGGGCCAGGGCCAGGCGCCGGCACGGCAGGCAGCGCTCAAGGGCGGGCTGCCGCTGTCGGTCAACTGCACCACGATCTCGAAGATGTGCGGCTCGGGCATGAAGGCAATCATGTTCGCCCACGACATGCTCAAGGCCGGCAACAACACCGCCATGCTGGTCGGCGGCATGGAGAGCATGAGCAACAGCCCCTACATCCTGCCCAAGGCACGCGGCGGCTATCGTCTCGGCCACGGCGAGATCAAGGACCACATGTTCCTCGACGGCCTCGAAGACGCCTACGACAAGGGTCGCCTGATGGGCACCTTCGCCGAGGAATGCGCAGAGAGATACGGTTTCACGCGCGGCCAGCAGGACGAATTTGCGATCACCTCCACCATGCGTGCGCAGAAAGCCATCAACGCGGGGCGCTTCAATGACGAAATCGTCGCCGTCACCGTGCCGGGCAAGAAAGGCGATGTCCAGGTCACGATCGACGAGCAGCCGCTCAAGGCCAATCTGGATAAGATCCCGCAACTGAAGCCCGCCTTCCGCAAGGATGGCACGGTGACACCGGCCAATTCGAGCTCGATCTCGGATGGCGCGGCGGCGCTCGTGGTAATGCGCGAATCCGATGCGCTGGCACGCGGCCTCAAGCCGCTGGCTCGCATCGTCGGCCATGCCACTCATGCGCATGAGCCCAGCTGGTTCACCACCGCCCCGGTCGGCGCGATGCAGAAGCTGTTCGCCAAAACGGGCTGGACGCCGGCCCAGGTCGACCTGTTCGAGATCAACGAAGCCTTCGCCGTGGTGACCATGGCCGCGATGAAGGAGCTCGGCCTGCCTCACGACAAGGTCAACGTCCATGGCGGTGCCTGCGCGCTCGGCCACCCAATCGGCGCCTCGGGCGCGCGCATCGTCGTCACGCTGATCCACGCGCTCAAGCAGTATGGCAAGCAGCGGGGCGTGGCCAGCCTGTGCATCGGCGGTGGCGAGGCCACGGCCATGGCGATCGAATTGCTGTAAGCGCGGAGCCCCCGTGAAACTGCATTTCGAAGACCTGACGCCGGGCCGCGTCTTCCTTGGTGGCCCGATCGACGTTGACAGCGGCGAGGTCAACGCCTTTGCCGCGCGCTACGACCCGCAGCCCTTCCATCTCGATGCCACCGCCGGCGCCCAAAGCGTGTTCGGCGCCCAGGTGGCGTCGGGCTGGCAGACGGCGGCACTGACCATGCGCATGCTCACCGATTCGCCATTGAACCAGATCGCCAACGGACTGGTCGGCCTGCAGGTCGACAAACTGGTGTGGCACCGCCCGGTCAAGCCCGGCGACAGCCTGCGCGCGGAGTTCGACATCGTCGGCCGCAAACGCTCGCAGTCGCGCCCGGGGTTTGGCGTCGTCAATGCCGCCTGGCGTACCTACAACCAACATGGCGAGCTGGTCATGAGCCTGGAAAACGCCATGTGGGTCGCCGTGCGCGGCCCCGCCCAGCCCGATGAGGAACCCTCGATATGATGCTGACTGCCGAGCAGTTGCAGATCCGTGATGCCGTGCGCGCCTACGCCCAGGAGAAGCTCGCCATCAGCGCCGGGCTGCGCGACCAGACCCACGCCTTTCCGTCCGACGAGCTGAGGGAGCTGGCCGAGCTGGGCCTGATGGGCCTGGTGGTGCCGACCGAGTGGGGCGGCGCGGGGCTCGACTATGTCTCGGCGGCCGTCGCCATCGAAGAGGTCGCCGCCGGCGATGGCGCGGTCTCGACCATCATCTCGGTACAGAATTCGGTCGTCTGCGGGCCAATCCTCGCCTTCGGCCACGACCTCCACAAGGAACGCTACCTGCGCCCACTGGCGAGCGGCGAGCAGCTTGGCTGCTTCTGCCTGACCGAGCCGCATGTCGGCTCGGACGCCGGCGCCATCAAGACGCGCGCGACCCGCACCGGCGCGCACTACCTGCTGTCGGGCAGCAAGCAGTTCATCACCAGCGGCAAGAATGCCGATATCGCGATCGTGATCGCCGTCACCGACCCGGCCGCCGGTAAAAAAGGCATCAGCGCCTTCATCGTGCCGACCGACCTGCCCGGCTTCATCATCACCAAGGTCGAGGACAAACTCGGCCAGCATGGCTCGGATACGGTGCAGATCGCGTTCGACGACTGCCGCGTGCCGGCAGCCAACCTGCTCGGCGCGGAAGGCGAAGGCTACCGCATCGCGCTGGCCAATCTCGAATCGGGCCGCATCGGCATCGCCGCACAGGCGGTGGGCATGGCGCGTGCCGCCTATGAATGCGCGCTGCGCTATGCGCAGGAACGCGAGACCTTCGGTAAGAAGATTTACGAACACGAGGCGGTGTCGTTCCGCCTCGCCGACTGCGCCACCCAGATCGAGGCTGCGCGCCAGCTGGTATGGCACGCAGCACTGCTCAAGGATGCCGGCCAGCCCTGCCTCAAGGAGGCCTCGATGGCCAAGCTGTTCGCCTCGGAAATGGCCGAGCGGGTGTGCTCGGCTGCGCTGCAGACGCTCGGCGGCTACGGCTATCTCGCCGATTTCCCGGTCGAGCGCATCTATCGCGACGTGCGCGTGACGCAGATCTACGAGGGCACCAGCGACATCCAGAAGCTCGTCATCGCGCGCGAAATCGTCAAAGACCTCTAGCACCGCCTGCCCGGTGCGCCATTTGCGAACTGCCATCACATGAATACGATCAAGAACACCATCAACAATCGTTCCGAAGCCTTCAGGCAGAACGCCGATGCCATGCAGGCGCTGGTTGCCGACCTGCGCGCCAAGGTCGAGCAGATCCGCCTGGGTGGCGGCGACGATGCGCGGCAGAAGCACCTCGCACGCGGCAAGTTGCTGCCACGCGACCGTGTGCGCGCCCTGCTCGACCCGGGCTCGCCCTTTCTCGAGCTCGGCCAGTTTGCCGCGTGGGATCAATACGACAACCAGGTGCCAGCGGCCGGCCTGATCGCCGGCATCGGCCGGGTGGCCGGCACCGAGTGCATGATCATCGCCAACGATGCGACGGTGAAAGGCGGCACCTACTACCCGCTGACGGTGAAGAAGCATCTGCGCGCGCAGGAGATCGCGGCGCAGAACCGCCTGCCCTGCATCGCGCTGGTCGACTCGGGTGGCGCCAACCTGCCGAACCAGGACGAGGTCTTCCCCGACCGCGACCATTTCGGCCGCATCTTCTTCAATCAGGCCAACCTGTCGGCGCAAGGCGTGCCGCAGATCGCCTGCGTGATGGGCTCGTGCACGGCTGGTGGCGCCTATGTGCCGGCGATGTCGGACTACTCGATCATCGTCAGGAAGCAAGGCACGATCTTCCTTGCCGGCCCGCCGCTGGTGCGCGCCGCGACCGGTGAAGTGGTCAGCGCAGAAGACTTGGGCGGCGCCGACGTCCATGCGCGCACCTCGGGCGTCTCCGACTACTACGCCCACAACGACCGCCACGCCCTGAGCATGGTGCGCCGCGTCGTCGGCAACCTGAACTGGAAGAAGCCGATGGACGTGGTGACCCGGCCGGTCGAGGCCCCCGCCTACCCGGCCGAAGACCTCTACGGCATCGTCTCCACCGATCTGAAGAAACCCTTCGACGTGCGCCAGGTGATCGCACGCATCGTCGACGGCAGCCATTTCGACGAGTTCAAGGAGCTCTACGGCACCACGCTGGTGTGCGGCTTCGCCCACATCTTCGGCTACCCGGTCGGCATCCTCGCCAACAATGGTGTGTTGTTCTCCGAATCGGCGCTGAAGGGCGCGCATTTCGTCGAACTGTGCTCGCAGCGCGGCATCCCGCTGGTGTTCCTGCAGAACATTACCGGCTTCATGGTCGGCAGCAAGTACGAAGCCGGCGGCATCGCCAAGGATGGCGCCAAGCTGGTGACGGCGGTGGCGACGACCAAGGTGCCCAAGTTCACCGTAATCATCGGCGGCAGCTTTGGCGCCGGCAACTATGGCATGTGCGGCCGTGCCTACTCGCCGCGTTTCCTGTGGATGTGGCCGAACGCGCGCATCTCGGTCATGGGTGGCGAGCAGGCGGCCGGCGTGATGGCGCAGGTACGCAAGGATGCGCTGGAGAAACAGGGCAAGGCGCTGAGCGCCGAGGACGAGGAAAAGATCAAGGCGCCGATCCGCAACCAGTTCGAACAGCAGGCCCACCCCTATTACGCCTCCAGCCGGCTGTGGGACGACGGCATCATCGATCCGGCCGACACGCGCACGGTGCTCGGCCTGGCGATCTCGGCCTCGCTCAACGCCCCGATCGAGCCGACGCGGTTCGGCCTGTTCCGCATGTAAGACGACAGCCATGGCCAATCCACTGGATTTCCCGCCGCTCGGGCCCGCCTTCGGGCTGCCCGACGCCTGGTCGAGCGACACGCTGCAATTCGCACGCGCCACGCACGCCGATGTGCCGGTGATGCGCGCGCTGTTCAACTCCAACGCCCGGCTGGCCGACGTCGACCCGAGCTTCGGGGAATGGCCCAGCGAGGTCTACGACGAGCTCGTGGCACAGCAGAACGAAGGCCGTGAAGCCACCTACCCGCTCGGCGTGCGGCTGATCCGGCGTGGCGACGGCAGCGCCATCGGCTACTGCCATTACCGCTTCAATTTTCCCAACGACGGCATGTTCACCATCGCCATGTTCGTGCTCGGCTTTGATTTCCAGGGCCAGCACCATGGCCGCGAGGCGCTCGGCTCGCTGGTCGCGCAAGCCCGCCGCGACCCGCGCATCCACAGCGCCTGCGCCGAAGTCTACGTCACCAACGACGGCGCGCTGAGCTTCTGGTTCCGTCAGGGCTTCGACCGCATCATGCGCAAGCGCAGCACCGAAGACCATGGCCGTACCTTCCGCAGCATGATGCTGTGCCGCAACCTGAGAGACGATCAATGACCCCAGCCATCCTCACCTCGCTCGATGCGCGCGGCGTGGCCGAAATCCGCCTCAACCGGCCGGCGCTGCACAATGCCTTCGACGACACGCTGATCGCCGACCTCACCGCCGAGCTGGCCGCCTTCGACGCCGACCCGGCGGTGCGCGTGCTGGTGCTCGCGGCCGAGGGCAAGAGCTTCTCGGCCGGCGCCGATCTCAACTGGATGAAACGCATGGCCGGCTACGGCCAGGCCGAGAATCTCGACGACGCGCGCGCGCTGGCTCAACTGATGCAGACCTTGAACCAGATGCGCGTGCCGACGATCGCCCGCGTGCAGGGCGCGGCATTTGGCGGCGGCGTCGGGCTCGCGGCCTGCTGCGACATCGTCGTGGCCAGCGAGCGCGCCAGCTTCAGCCTGTCCGAAGTCAGGCTGGGCCTGATCCCGGCCGTGATCAGCCCGTATGTGGTGGGCAAGATCGGCGCCAGCCAAGCCCGCCGCTACTTCCTCACGGCGGAGCGCTTCGACGCCGCAACCGCACTGCGCCTCGGGCTCGTCCACGAAGTGGTCGGCGACGCCGCGCTCGACGACACCGTCGCCACCCTCGTCGCCGCCATGCTCGACAACGGGCCACAGGCGATGGGTGCGGCCAAGCAGCTGATCGCGCGCGTCGCAGGCCAGCCCATCGACGCCGCCCTGATCGACGACACCGCGCAGCGCATCGCCACGATACGCGCCACCACCGAAGGCAGGGAAGGCTTGACGGCCTTTCTCGAAAAACGCAGCCCGAGCTGGGCCAACCAACAAGGCTAGACCATGTTCGACAAGATACTGATTGCAAACCGTGGGGAGATAGCCTGCAGGGTCATCAAGACCTGCCGCAAGCTCGGCATCCAGACCGTCGCCGTCTACTCCGAAGCCGATGCCAATGCCCGCCACGTCAAGCTCGCAGACGAAGCCTGGCTGCTCGGGCCGGCGGCACCGAAGGAGTCGTACCTGCGCGGCAACCGGTTGATCGAGATCGCACAGCAGACCGGTGCCCAGGCCATCCACCCCGGCTATGGCTTCCTGTCCGAGAACGAGGATTTCGCGGCGGCCTGCGAAGCCGCCGGCGTGGCCTTCATCGGCCCGCCTGCGAGCGCCATCGCGGCAATGGGCTCGAAATCGGCCGCCAAGCAGCTGATGGAAAAGGCCGACGTACCGCTGGTGCCCGGCTACCACGGCGACGAGCAGGATGCGGTACTGCTGGCGCGCGAAGCCCAGCGCATCGGCTTCCCGGTGCTGATCAAGGCCAGCGCGGGGGGCGGTGGCAAGGGCATGAAGATCGTCGAGCGTACAGAGGATGTCGACGCCCAGCTTGCTTCGGCCAAGCGCGAGGCGCTGGCCTCGTTCGGTGACGACAAGGTACTGATCGAGAAATACCTGACCAAACCGCGTCACATCGAGATCCAGGTCTTCGCCGACAGCCAAGGCGAGTGCGTCTACCTGTTCGAGCGCGATTGCTCGGTGCAGCGCCGCCACCAGAAGGTGCTCGAAGAGGCACCGGCCCCCGGCATGAGCGAGGAACGCCGCCGCCAGATGGGCGAAGCCGCCTGCAACGCGGCGCGCGCCATCGGCTATGTCGGTGCCGGCACAGTCGAGTTCATCGTCGACACGCTGACGGGCGAGTTCTATTTCATGGAGATGAACACGCGGCTGCAGGTCGAGCACCCGGTGACCGAGATGATCACGCGTCAGGACCTGGTCGAGTGGCAGTTGCGCGTCGCCAGTGGCGAGCCGCTACCGCTGGACCAGGCCGGGCTGGCAATCCACGGCCATGCGCTCGAGGCGCGCGTCTATGCCGAAGACCCGGCCAAGGACTTCCTGCCCGCGATCGGCCGCCTCGATGTGCTGCGCACACCGCAGGAAGGCGAGTTCGTGCGCGTCGACAGCGGCGTGGTCGAGGGTGACGAGATCAGCCCCTATTACGACCCGATGATCGCCAAGCTGATCGTCTGGGGCGAGGACCGCGATACCGCGCTGCGCCGCATGCGCCAGGCGCTGGCCGATTACCGCATCGTCGGGCTGACCACCAACCTCGACTTCCTGGCGCAGGTGGTCGCCCACCCGAGCTTCGCCAGCGGCGATGTCGACACCGGCCTGATCGCCCGCCATCGCGATGAGCTGATCCCGCCGCCGCAGCCCGCCTCGGCCGATACGCTGGCCATCGCAGCACTGGCCGAACTGCTCGATATCGAGGCTACGGCCGAGGCGCGGCGCGGTGCGTCGGCCGATGCCGGTTCGCCCTGGCACCTCGCGAATGGCTGGCGGCTCAATGAGGACACCCACACCGAGTTGCATTTTCGCGACACTTTCGACGAGTGCACCGTCGTCGTGCATTATCGGGGCGACCAGTATCTGCTTGAAATTCAAGGCCAAACCCTGCCGTGCTCGGCGCGCCGGCGGGAAGACGGCAAACTGGCGCTGGTTCTTGGCGGCCGGCAGTTGACGGCCGACGTGGTTCGTCGGGAAAATGAAATCCACTTGTTCGCCCATGGCGGCCATGCTGTCCTGCAGCGTTTCGACCCGGTGCTCGACGCGCTGGAAGAACCCGACGACGGCGGCAGCCTGCGTGCACCGATGCCGGGCACGGTGGTCGCCCTGCTGATCGAGGCCGGCGCCCGCGTCGAGAAAGGCCAGGCACTGCTCGTGCTCGAGGCCATGAAGATGGAGCACACCATCGTCGCGCCGCAGGCCGGCATGGTGACGGAGCTGCTGTACCAGGTGGGCGAACGGGTGAACGAAGGTGTAGAGCTGATCCTGCTTAACTCAGATAGCTGACATATGACATTACCCACCCGCGTCAAGATCGTAGAAGTCGGACCCCGAGACGGCCTGCAGAACGAGGCCGGCACCGTCCCCACCGAGATCAAGCTAAGGCTGATCGACATGCTTGCCGATGCGGGCATCACCACCATTGAATCGACGGCCTTCGTCTCGCCGCGCTGGGTGCCGCAGATGGCCGACCACAGCGACCTGATGCAGCGCATCGTGCGCCGCCCCGGCGTGGCCTACCCCGCCCTGGTGCCCAACGGAAAAGGGCTGGAATCCGCGCTCAAGGCCGGCTGCGAGGAAATCGCGATCTTTACCGCGGCGAGCGAATCGTTCTGCAAGAAGAACATCAACTGCACCATCGACGAGAGCTTCGAGCGCTTCGCGCCGGTCGTCGAAACCGCGCTGGCCCGGGGCCTGAAGGTGCGCGGCTATATCTCCTGCGTGCTCGGCTGCCCCTACGAGGGCGAGATCAAGCCCGCGACGGTGGCCGAGGTAGCGCAGCGCCTGCATCAGCTGGGCTGCTACGAGATTTCGCTCGGTGACACCATCGGTACCGGCACACCGCTGGCCGCGCGCAAGATGATCGAGGCCGTCGCGCGCAATGTGCCGCTCAAGCACCTGGCAGCCCATTTCCACGATACCTACGGGCAAGCGCTCGCCAACCTGTATGCAGTGATGGAGCTCGGCATCGCCACCATCGACAGCTCGGTGGCGGGGCTTGGCGGCTGCCCCTACGCCAAGGGCGCCAGCGGCAATGTGGCGACCGAGGACGTCGCCTACATGCTGGCCGGCATGGGGCGCGAAACCGGCGTCGACCTCGGCAAGCTGATCGATGCCGCCGCGTTCATCTCGGATTTCCTCAAACGCCCGCCTACGTCCAAAGTCGCCAAGGCGATACTCGCGAAACGTGCTGGCTGACTCGCGCAATCCCCGCTGGCACGCCGGTTTCCGACCGCTAATTGCTTGTCACGGGGCCATGCGGCGTGGGAATATGTCTAGTATTAGAGGAGACATAATAAAAGAGCTGTAAATGGGTAAGTCTGACACCGATCTGCTTTACAAGCGCCGCGTCTACATGCTGGCGCAGACGTATTTTGTGAAGGATAACCAGCAGGAACTGCTGCTGCATGCCCACAAATACGATTTTGACATGTTGTTCTTCGATCAGATGGTCGATTTTCAGCAGGCAATGACCATTTCGACGGCTGACGACCTGTTCGTCGTCGATCTCGATTTCCTGAACAGCCTGCAGGGCGCTGACGCGAGCCGCAAGATGTTCTTCGGCGAGATGCTCAGGCAGCTGCCGCAAAACCGTTCCTACGTATATCTCGAAACCAGCCGCCAGGGCAGCCGCTACCAGCTGCAGCGCACGCTGGTCGAGAGCAACTGCCTGGCCTATGCCGAGAAGCCGATCTCGAACGAAAGCCTGATAGAGAAGCTGTTCAACCTGTTCACGCAGAAGCGCCGGCCGGACATGAGCCGCGTGCTGTCGCTCGGCAACTCGCTGCCCTTCGACCCCGGCGCACTCAAGGCCCAGCGTATCGACCTGCGCGTGCACGACGACCTCGAGACCTTCCACACGGCAGTCAAGCAGGCGCAGCCCGATGTGGTGATCATCGACGAGGCCGCCTTCCGCAAGTCGCCGGCCGTACTCAAGATCATCCGCTACAACGTCGAGTCCGACCCGAGCCTCGAGATCATCCTGCACCAGCATACGCCCGACGCCGCCCTGACGCGCCAAGCGACGGAAATGGGCATGGACGGCATCCTGTCGGCGACCGACCCGGCCGTTGCGACGCCACAGCTGATCAACCGCATCAACAAGATCCGCATCAACAAGGACCTGATCAACAAGGACCGCGCAACCGGCCTGCTGAACAAGATCGGCTTCAAGCGCAAGGCATACGAGCTGATCCGCCATGCCGAACAGGAAGGCAAGCAGCTCGGCCTGTGCATCGTCGACATCGACAAGTTCAAGACCATCAACGATACCTGGGGCCATTATTTCGGCGATATCGTGATCAAGCGCATGTCGCTGCTGCTCGGTGCCTATGTCGGCGAATACGACCTGCTGTCGCGTTTTGGCGGCGAGGAATTCGTCATGCTGTTCTGGGACATCGACCGCGACAGCCTGATGGCCAAGCTCAACAAGATGCGCGAGGCGTTCAACGCGATTCCGTTCGAAGTGGAGCCCGCCGACATCCGCCATTTCGCGTTCAGCGGCGGCGTGGCCTTCTTCCCCGACCTGCGCTCCGAGAACGAGCTATTCCTGGTCGCCGACGAAAAGCTGTACGTCGCCAAGACCAACGGCCGCAACCAGATCTGCAGCTAGCAGCAGCCCCAGCACCACCAGGGCGCCGTGTTGACGGCCACTGATCCCGCCCCTCCCCACTGAAACGGCTTGCCTGGTGCAAGCCGTTTTCTATTGCGCTGGCCAGGCGCATCGAAATTCTTTTATTGAATTTAGAAAAGTTTTTCCATAAACTTTTTCTAAATTCTGACAACCCTGCTCTCATGGAAAATCTGCGCCCCCCTCCTTCCAAGCATGCCACCGGCCAGGAAACCCGCGCGCTGCTGATCGATGCCGCCACCCAGGTGTTTCTCGATGATGGCTTCAAGGCCGCGCGCGTGCAGGACATCGCGGATCGTGCCGGCGTCCGCATGTCGGCGATCAACTACCACTTCGGCGGCAAGCAGGGGCTGTATCTCGCCGTGCTGCAGCACCATGCCGAGCGCGCGATCGATCGTCATCCGGTAATCCCGGCCGAGCCGGACCTGTCGCCGCAGGCGCGGTTCGAATTTCTCGTGCGCGGGCTGATCAGCCGCCTGCTGGACCCAAGTCACGCCTCGCGCATCGGCCCCTTGATGCTGCGCGAAATCACCAACCCCACACCGGCGCTGGATTTCGTGTTCGAGCGTTTCAGCCGGCCACAGGGGGAAATCCTGCTGGCGCTGCTGCGGGAAATCCTCGGGGAGGCCCCCCCCCCCGCCCTACTGATGCGCTGTGTGCTCAGCGTGCTGGGCCAGTGCGTGATCTATGCCGCGGGGCGGGGGCTGGTCGAGCGCTTCCAGCCCGATTTCTACGACAACCCCACATTGATCGACGAGCTGAGCCAGCACGTTGCGAGCTTTTCCTGGGCGGGCCTGATGGCCACGGCCCGTCAACTGAAAGAGAAAACCTGATGGGCTCCACGAACACGCCGCTGCACAAGCAAAACCCGCTGTCGCTGTCGGGCCTCGCGCCCCGATCCGATGCGTCACAACCATCGCTGCGGGCCCGCCCGCTCGCGGCCGCCGCGATGCACCAGGCCGCCTGCCCCGCCCTGCTGGCCAGCCTACTGTTGGCGGGCTGTAGCGACGCCAGCCATGAGGCATGGAGCGGCTATGTCGAGGCCGACTATGTGCGCGTCGCCGCACCGCTATCGGGCCGGCTGACGGTGCTGAACGCCGACCGGGGTATGCTCGTCAAGCCGGGACAACCGCTATTCGCGCTGGATGCCACGCCGGAACAGGCCGCCGTCGCCGAGGCGGAAGCCCACGTGGCACGCAGCGAGGCGAGCGCGTCGGATCTGGGCAAGGGCCGGCGCCCCGACGAGATGGCGGTGATCGCCAGGCAGCTCGATGGCGCACACACGGCGCTCGGCTTGAGCGAGGCCGAGCTGAAGCGCCAACAGGCACTGGCCAGGCAGGGTTTCATCAGTCATTCGGCGCTCGATACGATACAGGCGCAGGTCAAGCGCGACACGGCTCAGGTTGGCGAGCTCGAAGCCCAGCTGCGCGTGGCCCGGCTCGCCGGGCGGGAAGACCTGCGCCGCGCGGCACAAGCCGATGTGGCGGCGGCCAAGGCCGCACAGCAGCAGAGCGCATGGCAGCTCAGCCAGAAGGCGGTCACCGCACCGGTCAACGCTCGTGTGGAAGACACGCTGTACCGCGTCGGCGAATGGGTGACGGCCGGCAGCCCGGTACTCAGCCTGCTGCCGCCGGACGCCGTCAAGGCGCGCTTCTTCGTGCCGGAAACCGAGGTCGGCAAGCTGCATTACGGCGCCCCCGTCACGCTCGCCTGTGACGGCTGCGGCCACGCCATCCCGGCGAAGATCAGCTTCATCGCGACGCAGGCCGAATTCACGCCGCCCATCATCTACAGCAAGGAGAACCGCGGCAAGCTGGTATTCATGGTCGAGGCCAGGCCATCCACCGCCGATGCGGCCGGGCTGCGCCCTGGGCTACCGCTCGACGTGAGCCTGGCGGGTGGTGGCAAATGAGCGGCGACAACGTCATCGACGTCACTAGCCTGACCAAGCGCTACGGCGCCAGAAGCGTGGTGAACGGCCTGACGATGCAGGTGCGGCGCGGCGAAATCTTCGGCTTCCTCGGCCCCAACGGCAGCGGCAAGACCACCTCGATCCGCATGATGTGCGGCCTACTGACACCGGATGGCGGCAGCGGCAAGACACTCGGCCACGACATCGTGCGTGAATCGGCCGCCATCAAGCGGCGCGTCGGCTACATGACGCAGCGCTTCGGCCTGTACGACGACCTGTCGATCCGCGAGAACCTCGATTTCGTTGCACGCGTCTACGGCATGCCCAAGCGCACGCAGCTGGTCGATGCCGCGATCGAGCGGCTGGGCCTGGGCAGCCGGCAAAAGCAGCTCGCCGGCAGCCTGTCCGGCGGCTGGAAGCAGCGGATGGCGCTGGCCGCCTGCATGCTGCACGAGCCCCAGCTGCTGCTGCTCGACGAGCCGACCGCCGGCGTCGACCCCAAAGCCCGGCGCGACTTCTGGGAGGAAATCCACAAGCTCGCCGCCGAGGGCATCACCGTGCTGGTATCGACCCATTACATGGACGAGGCCGAGCGCTGCCACCGCCTGGGCTACATCGCCTACGGCCGGCTGCTGGCGACGGGCAGCCCCACCGAGCTGGTGGCGAACAGCGGCTACCACACCTGGACGGTGTCGGGCGACGGCGTCTACCGGCTGATCCCCGATCTGGCGAAACTGCCCGGCGTGGAGATGGTGACACCGTTCGGCAACACGCTGCACGTCAGCGGGCGTGACGAGCCAGCCCTGCGGGCCGCGCTGGAAGCGGCCGTCAATGGCCACGGGGGCCACGCCGGTATTGCCATGCAGCCCGACACCCCGCATCTGGAGGACATCTTCATCGCACTGATGAAACAGGCGGAGGACAACTATGCGTGAGCCGTTCAGCTTTACCCGCCTGTTTGCGATCATGCTCAAGGAGCTGATCCAGCTCCGCCGCGACCGGCTGACCTTTGCGCTGATGATCGGCATGCCGATCATCCAGCTCACCCTGTTCGGCTTCGCCATCAATGGCGACCCGAAGCACCTGCCTACCATCGTGGTCGACCACGACCGCAGCCAGTTCAGCCGCAGCCTGGTGCGCGCGCTGGAAAACAGCGATTACTTCAAGATCATGCGGGCCAACGCCAGCGACCGGGAGGCCGACCGCGAGCTGGAGATGGGCGAGGCACAGTTTGCACTGGTCATCCCGCCCGATTTTTCGCGCAAGCTGCAGCGCAGTGAGCACCCCACCTTGCTGCTGGCGGCCGATGCCACCGACCCGGCGGCGACGGGCAATGCCATCGGCGCCGTGCAGCAGCTCGCCCAGAGCGCGCTGAGCCACGACCTGACCGGCCCGCTTGCACGGCTGCAAACCGGCACGGCGCCGTTCGAGCTACGCATCCACCGCCGCTACAATCCGGAGGGCATCTCGCAGTACAACATCGTCCCCGGCCTGATGGGGGTGATCCTGACGATGACGATGATCATGATGACTTCGCTCGGCATCACCCGCGAAGTCGAGCGCGGCACCATGGAAAACCTGCTCGCCACCCCCGTACGCCCGCTGGAAGTGATGGTCGGCAAGATCGCGCCCTATGTCATCATCGGCTACATCCAGGTCGCCGTGACGCTGCTGGCCGCCAGATGGGTGTTCGACGTGCCCTTCGTCGGCTCGCTGGCTGTCGCGCTGCTATGCGTGCTGGCCTTCATCGCCGCCAACCTGACGGTCGGCATCACCATTTCGAGCACCGCGCGCAACCAGACGCAGGCGATGCAGATGACCTTCTTCTTCTTCCTGCCGTCCATGCTGCTGTCGGGCTTCATGTTCCCGTTCCGCGGCATGCCGGGCTGGGCGCAGGTGATCGGCGAGGTGCTGCCGCTCACCCATTTCCTGCGGCTGATCCGCGGCGTGATGCTGAAGGGCAACGGCCTCACCGAGCTATGGCCCAATCTGTGGCCCTTGCTGCTGTTCATGCTGGTGGTGCTGAGCATCGGGCTCAAGCGCTTCCGTCGCACACTGGATTGATCGGAAAAACTCATTCATAAATTCTGAATGGACAGAGCAGAACTTGTCGCTATCAACAGCCACTATAGCGAGGCAAAATTCGACCATGCAACTGATCACATGATCAGATTATTGAAAAAAGGATTGCCATGAGCACCGTCACCCACGCCCGCGAAGTCGAACGCATCGTCAACGGCATGCCGACCTCGGATGGCGCAGGCGTGAAGCTGCTGCGCGTGTTGACGCAGGATCTGCAACGCCGGCTCGACCCCTTCCTGATGCTCGACTACTTCCATTCGGACAACCCGGACGACTACCTCGCCGGCTTTCCGGACCACCCGCATCGCGGCTTCGAGACCGTCACCTACATGCTCGACGGGCGCATGCGTCATCGCGACAGCGCCGGCAACGAGGGCTTGCTGACGAG
Source organism: Chitinivorax sp. PXF-14 (assembly GCF_040812015.1). Taxonomy (NCBI): domain Bacteria; kingdom Pseudomonadati; phylum Pseudomonadota; class Betaproteobacteria; genus Chitinivorax; species Chitinivorax sp. PXF-14. The sequence continues at coordinate 409,494 of NZ_JBFNXJ010000002.1, forward strand.
CGGCGGCGTGCAATGGATGACGGCCGGCCGCGGCATCGTCCACTCCGAGCTGCCGGAGCAGGAAAACGGCGTGATGCAGGGCTTCCAGCTATGGGTGAACCTGCCGGCCAGGAACAAGATGACCGAGCCCGGCTACCGCGACATCCCGGCCAGCGACATCCCGGTGACGACCACGCCGGCAGGCGTGACGGTGAAGGTGATCGCAGGCGAATCGCAAGGCGTGGCCGGCCCGGTACAGAAGCCCGATACCGAGCCGCTCTACCTCGACCTGCACCTGCCCGCCGGCGCAAGCTTCGAGCAAACGCTGCCGGCGGATTGCAACGTATTCGTGTATGTCTACGAGGGCACGGCACTCGTCGGCGGCCGCGGCCAGCCGGTGAAGACGCGCCAGATGGCGGTGCTGGAAACCCGCAGCGAACGCGATGGCGTGACAGTGCGCGCCGAAACCCCGGCCAAGCTCCTGCTGATCGCCGGCAAGCCGCTCAGGGAGCCGATCGCGCAATGGGGGCCGTTCGTGATGAACACGCGCGAGGAAATCGAGCAGGCGGTGAACGACTTCCGCGCCGGCCGCCTCTAACCCCCGCCACAAGGCACGCTCGGCGCGGCTTCCGGCAACACCCGGAGCCGCGCCGTTGCTGCTTCTCGGCTATGCTTGAAGCACCGCCGCCCACCGCCTACCCGCTCACGGATACTTCGCCATGACTTCTGCCATCCAGCACCTGCTCAAACCCCACGACCGCGACCTCGGCGGCTTCTCGGTGCGGCGCCTGCTGCCCTCGCTGCCCAAGCAGGCCGTCGGCCCCTTCATCTTCTTCGATCACATGGGGCCCGCGGTATTCGGCCCGGGCGAAGGCATCGACGTGCGCCCGCATCCCCATATCGGGCTGGCGACGGTCACCTACCTGTACGAAGGTGCGATGATGCACCGCGACAGCCTCGGCAGCCTGCAGCGCATCGAACCGGGCGACGTGAACTGGATGACCGCCGGGTATGGCGTCGTCCACTCCGAGCGCACGCCGGACGAGCTGCGCGCCACGGGCCATGCGATGCACGGCATCCAGACCTGGTTTGCCCTGCCGCAAGCCGAAGAGGACTGCGAGCCCGGCTTCTGGCATTACCCGGCGGCCGATCTGCCGCTGGTCGAGGCACCGGGGATGGTGCTGCGGGTGATCATCGGCAACGCCTTCGGCAAAACCTCACCGGTGCGCACCTACGGCAGCACCCTGTACGTGGCGGGCGAGGTAGCCGATTGCGTGAGCTTCGAGATACCGGCGGAACACGCGGAACGCGCGCTCTACATCGCCAGCGGCAGCGTGGAGATCGACGGCCGGCCGCTGGCCGCGCACCAGATGGCCATCCTCACGCCAGGCAGCACACCCACGCTCAAGGCAACGGAAGACACGCGGCTGCTGCTGTTCGGCGGCGCGCCGCTCGACGGCCGGCGCCACATCTGGTGGAACTTTGTGTCCAGCAGCCAGGAAAAGATCGAAGCCGCCAAGCAACGCTGGCGCGAAGACCGCTTCCCCGCGGTGCCCGGCGAAACGGAACGCATCCCGCTGCCCGAGCGCTAGGCCCTATCGGTCGATCAAAGCTAGCCGCCGGCCATGGTCAGCGCCAGGCCCAGCAAGGCGCTGGCGGCAATCACCCCGATCACGTTGCGCTTGAAGCGAAACAGCGCGACGAGTGCCCCTAGCGCGATCGCCGCACTGCCCCACTCGAAGGCGCCGGCAAACCCCTTGGGCCACAGCACGTGGTAGCCGAAAAACAGCGCGAGATTGAGGATCACCCCCACCACGGCGGCGGTGATCGCGGTCAGCGGTGCGGTGAACTTGAGGTCGCCGTGCGTCGATTCGATCAGCGGCCCGCCTGCCAGGATGAACACGAACGAGGGCAGGAAGGTGAACCAGGTCACCACCGTGGCGGCCAGCGCCCCCGCCAGGAAGGGCTGACCGAGCCAGTCCTTCACATAGCCGCCGACAAAGCCGACAAAGGCCACCACCATGATCAGCGGGCCCGGCGTGGTCTCCCCCAGCGCCAGCCCATCGATCATCTGCGTCGGCGTGAGCCAGCCATAGTGGCTGACAGCGCCCTGGTAGACGTAGGGCAGCACCGCGTAGGCGCCGCCGAAGGTCAGCAGCGCGGCCTTCGAGAAAAACCAGCCCATCTGCGTCAGTACGCCCCGCCAACCATAGTGCAGCGCCAGCACGCCCATGGGGATGGCCCACAGCAGCCCGCCAATCAGCCCGACACGGGCCAGCCGGCACCAGCGGAAGCGGGCGTGCTCAGGGGTCGGCGTATCGTCATCGATCAGCGCCGGGCCGTATGACTGCCTGCCCGTGCCATGCCCGCCACCCAGATGGAAACGCGCCGGTGCCAAGTGGCCGCCGACATAGCCGATCGCTCCGGCCACCGCCACGATCAGCGGGAACGGCAGGTTCAGCACGAAGATCGCCACGAACGCCGCGGCCGCGATGGCCCACAGCAGGCCATTCTTCAAGGCGCGCGAGCCGATGCGGTGCGCTGCCTGCACGACGATCGCGGTCACCGCCGGCTTGATGCCATGGAACAGAGCGGCCACCCACGGCACCTGGCCGAAGGCAAGATAGATCCACGACAAGGCGATCAGTACGAACAAGGATGGCAGCACGAACAACGCCCCGGCGACGATGCCGCCCCAGCTGCGGTGCATCAGCCAGCCGATATAGGTGGCCAGCTGCTGCGCCTCGGGGCCGGGCAGTACCATGCAGTAGTTGAGCGCATGCAGGAAGCGCCGCTCGGAGATCCAGCGCCGCCGCTCCACCAGCTCCTGGTGCATGATCGCGATCTGCCCTGCCGGACCGCCGAAGCTGATGAAACCCAGTTTGAGCCAGAACCGAAAGGCTTCGCCAAAGCCAATGTTGGCCGGTCTTTGTCGCTGCTCGCCGGCCGGCATGGGTCGGGGGTCGCTCATGTGCTTGCGGCATCCTTCCGGAAAGCGATGTGCAGGCCGTCGAACACCGTGCAGGCCTGGCTCAGCAGTTGATCATCATCGTCGATTGCATCGCGCAAGCCGGTCAGCACGCGCTCGATACCGGCAGCCTCAGGCGGCACACTGCCGGCATCGAGGCAATGCACCCCGGCACCGGCCTTCATAAAGCAGATTGCATGACATCAACCTTGCCTGCTATACCCGCCGCATGGGGCGGGTATAGCAGGCGGCGGCATCGCAGCATCGGCGGCGTCAGGCTTCGGGCAAGCCAGGCCGATCGATCGCATAGGTAACGATCGTCTCGAGCGATACCAGGTCGAGTATCGCCTCGTGGGTGGCCGCCATCACGATGGCTGGCGCCGAGCCGGCCACCAGCGCCTCGACCCAGCGATTGGCGCACAGGCACCATTGGTCGCCGGCCTGCAAGCCGGGAAAGGCATACTCCGGGCGCGGCGTGGAGAGGTCATTGCCACACGATTTCGAGAACTCGAGAAATTCCTCGGTCATCACCGCGCACACGACATGTTCGCCGATGTCGGTGTCATCGGTATTACAGCAGCCGTCTCGAAAGTAGCCGGTAACTGGGTCCTGGCTGCAGGGCATCAGCGGCAGGCCCAGGACATTGAGTGCTTGGGTCATGTGTATTCCAGGCTGTGATTGGATGAATTCAGTGTAATGGATTCCGCCCCGTGCAAAAAACAAAACCCCGCACGAGGCGGGGTTCTGTCTGACAACAACGGCAGGCTTATTCGGCCGCCGGTGTTTCGCTGGCTACCGGCGCTTCGTTCAGCAGCGCCTTCATCGACAGGCGAATCTTGCCCTTTTCGTCCTGCTCCAGCACCTTCACGCGCACGACCTGGCCTTCCTTGACGTAGTCGTTCACGTTCTGCACGCGCTCGTTGGCAATCTGCGAGATGTGCAGCAGGCCGTCACGGCCCGGCATGATGTTGACGATGGCGCCGAACTCGAGAATCTTCACGACCGGGCCTTCGTACACCTTGCCGATTTCCACTTCGGCAGTGATGTCGGAGATACGCTTCTTCGCTGCATCAGCGCCTTCGGAGCTGACAGAGGCGATGGTGATGGTGCCATCTTCGGCGATGTCGATCGTCGTGCCGGTTTCTTCGGTAATGGCACGGATGACCGCACCACCCTTGCCGATCACGTCGCGGATCTTCTCCGGGTTGATCTTCATCGTGTACATGCGTGGAGCGTGCTGCGACACTTCCTGACGGGCGCCGTCCAGCGTACCCTTCATGAAGCCCAGGATGTGCAGACGGCCGGACTTGGCCTGATCCAGCGCCACCTTCATGATTTCCTTGGTGATGCCGTTGATCTTGATGTCCATCTGCAGCGCGGTGACGCCATTCTCGGTGCCCGCCACCTTGAAGTCCATGTCGCCCAGGTGATCTTCATCACCGAGGATGTCGGTCAGCACGGCGAAACGGTTGCCTTCCTTGATCAGGCCCATCGCGATACCAGCGACGTGATCCTTCACCGGCACGCCAGCGTCCATCAGCGCGAGCGAACCGCCGCAGACGGATGCCATCGAGCTCGAACCATTCGACTCGGTGATCTCGGAAACCACGCGCATCGAGTAGCCGAAATCTTCCGGCGTCGGCAGCATCGCTACCAATGCGCGCTTGGCGAGACGGCCGTGGCCGATTTCGCGGCGCTTAGGCGTGCCGACACGGCCAGTTTCACCGGTCGAGTACGGAGGGAAGTTGTAGTGCAGCATGAAGCGCTCGGAGTATTCGCCCATCAGCGCATCGATGATCTGCTCATCCTGCTTGGTGCCCAGCGTGGCGACAACCAGCGCCTGCGTTTCACCACGAGTGAACAGCACGGAGCCGTGAGTGCGCGGCAGCACGCCGGTACGGATGGAAATCGGACGCACGGTACGGGTATCGCGGCCGTCGATGCGCGGCTCGCCAGCCAGAATCTGGCCACGCACGATCTTCGCTTCGAGATCCTTGAAGATGCCCTTGACCTGGTTCACGCGGGTGGTGTCCATGTCTTCGGTGATCACTTGCGGGAACACGCGATCGGCAATCTCGTCGATCTTGGCGGAACGCTGCTGCTTCTGCTTGATGCGGAAGGCTTCGTTCAGATCGGCTTCGGCCAGCTCTGCGACGCGGGCGATCAGCGCCTCGTCCTTGGCCGGCGGCTGCCAGTCCCACAGGTCCTTGCCGCCTTCGTCGGCGAGTTCATTGATCGCGTTGATCGCAGCCTGCATCTGCTCGTGGCCGAATACCACGGCACCGAGCATCACGTCTTCGGCCAGTTCCTTGGCTTCCGATTCAACCATCAGCACCGCCTGTGCGGTACCGGCAACCACCAGGTCCAGCTGGGTGGACTTGAGCTGGGTTGCAGTCGGGTTCAGCACGTACTGGCCGTCAACGTAAGCGACGCGCGCAGCGCCAATCGGGCCTTCGAACGGAATGCCGGAGACTGCCAGCGCAGCAGATGCGCCGAGCATCGCCGGGATATCGGGATCGATCTCGGGATCGCAGGACATGACGGTCGCCACGATCTGCACTTCGTTGAAGAAACCTTCCGGGAATAGCGGGCGCAGCGGACGGTCGATCAGGCGCGATGTCAGGATTTCCTTCTCGCTCGGACGGCCTTCGCGCTTGAAGAAACCGCCCGGGATCTTGCCGGCGGCGTAGGTGCGTTCCTGATAGTCAACGGTCAGCGGGAAGAAATCCTGGCCGGGCTTGACGCCGGATGCGCCAACCACGGAAACCAGCACGACGGTGTCGCCCATGGCAACCTTGACGGCGCCCGTAGCTTGGCGGGCAATCTCGCCGGTTTCGAAGGTGACTTGGTGCTGGCCGTATTGGAATGTCTTTTGGACGAGGCTCACGATGGTCCTTTCTTTGGTGGGAGCAACGCGCAGCGTGAATGGCGACTTAGCTTTGCCGTAGCAGGCTGTTGAAAACCTTCCGAACCGGGTTGGCTTGCAACAACCTGCTAGACGCCCTGCGGGTGCTGGACGTTGCAGATGAACAGGAGGGAGAGTCGGGAAGCGGGTCGGATGGCCAAACAGCACCATGCGGCATGTCGGGCAATGGCCCGACCCACTCATGCCGACAAAATTACTTGCGCAGGCCGAGCTTCTCGATCAGCGAGCGGTAGCCTTCCAGATTGGTATCCTTCAGGTAGTCGAGCAGACGACGACGGCGGCTAACCATCTTGAGCAGGCCGCGGCGGCCGTGGTGATCTTTCATGTTGGCCTTGAAGTGGCCAGTGAGATCATTGATGCGAGCGGTCAGCAGCGCAACCTGAACTTCGGTGGAACCGGTATCGCCTTCCTTGTGACCGAATTGCTTAACGAGGTCGGCTTTCTGTGCAACGGTAATAGCCATGTTGAGAGTTCTCCAAAATATACAAAAACGCTAATTGTACCTGTCTAGCAGGCACATCCTCAAGTTGTCGATGGCGAAGACTAACTTGCTGAGCGCAACCAAAAAAACCTTAACGATCAATTCTTAACACACGTTTGGGGGCGACCCGCCCATCGGCGTCGACCATCCCCAAACCGAGGAAGTTGCCGGCGTCGTCATAGACGCGCAACTCCCCTTGTTCCTGCATACGCGTATGCCATACGGCCTGGCCGTGGCTGAAATAATGCCCGGCGTCGCCCGCGAGCCTGACTTCGGGCAAATGCTGAAGCAGGCAATCGGCCGGCAACAGCAGGCTGTCGCGCTCGGCCATGGACATCGCTTCGAGCGCCTCGACCGTGTAGGCCTGCTGCAGCTCAAAACCGGCGGTCCGCGTACGGCGCAAGCCGATCAGATGGGCGCCGCACCCAAGCTGGCGGCCGATTTCCTCGGCCAGCACACGGATGTATGTGCCCTTGCTGCATGCCACGTCGATCACCAGCTCATCGCCGGCGAAACGCACAAGCTCGATGCCGTATATCGTCACCGGCCGCGCCTTGCGCTCGATCTCGACACCCTGCCGCGCGTATTCGTACAACTTCCGGCCTTCGTGCTTGAGCGCCGAATACATCGGCGGCACCTGCTCGATCTTGCCCGTCACGGCCTGCAGCACGTCCCGCAAGCGGGCCTCCTCGACTGCAACGGGGCGGGTCTCCAGCACCTCGCCTTCGCTATCGCCGGTCGTCGTCGTCTGGCCGAACTTCAGCGTAGCCAGATACGCCTTGTCGGCATCCAGCAGCACCTGCGAGAACTTGGTCGCCTCGCCGAGGCAGATCGGCAACAGCCCGGTCGCGATCGGGTCGAGATTACCGGTGTGACCGGCCTTCTCGGCCTGATACAACCACTTCACCTTTTGTAGCGCGCCATTGGACGAGAAGCCATAGGGCTTGTCCAGTAACAGCACGCCACTGATCGGGCGCTTGACCCGCTTTACCTGCTGACCACTCACTCCGTGTCGTCTTCCTTGGCGCGTGTCGATACGGCCTGGTCGATCAGGCTCGACAGGTGCATGCCATTCTCGACCGAGTGATCGTAGTGGAAATGCAGCAGGGGCATGGTGCGCAGCTTGATGCGCTTGCCCAGCTCGTTGCGCAGGAAACCGGCCGCATGCTCGAGTGTCTCGAGCGTCTGCGCCTTCTGCTCACCAGAGCCCAGCACGGTGAAGAACACCTTGGCATGGGAATAGTCGCGCGTCACCTCGACATCGGTGATCGTCAACAAGCCAATGCGCGGGTCTTTCAACTCGAAGCGCAGAATCTCGGGAAGCTCGCGCTGGATTTGCTGACCAACGCGGTCCGAACGTGAAAAATCTTTAGCCATACCTTCATTCTCCGATCAGGCCGGCAACTCGCGCCGCCGGCCACGTCGGCTTACAGCGTGCGAGCGACCTCGACCACTTCATAGACTTCGAGGAAGTCACCCTCGACGATATCGTTGAAGTTGCGAATCTGCAGGCCACATTCGTAGCCCATCTTCACTTCCTTCACGTCGTCCTTGAAACGCTTGAGCGATTCCAACTCGCCATCGTGGATGACCACATGGTTGCGCAGCACACGAACGCGCGCATTGCGCTTGACCATACCGTCGTGCACGAAGCAGCCGGCGATCGAACCAACCTTGGAAACGTGGAACACCTGGCGCACCTCGACCGAGCCGATGACCTGTTCGCGCTTCTCGGGCGCCAGCATGCCGGACATTGCCGCCTTCACATCGTCCACCGCCTGGTAAATGATGTTGTAGTAGCGGATGTCCACTTCTTCGCTCTCGGCCAGCTTGCGTGCATTGGCGTCGGCACGGATGTTGAAGCCGATGATGACAGCCTGCGACGCGATCGCGAGGTTGACGTCGGATTCGGAGATCGCACCCACCGCGCTGTGCACGATGTTGACGCGCACTTCGCTGGTCGACAGCTTCTGCAGCGACGTCGCCAGCGCTTCGCAGGAGCCCTGCACGTCCGCCTTGATGATCAAAGGCAGATTCTTCACCTCGCCCTCGCCCATCTGCTGGAACATGTTCTCGAGCTTCGCCGCCTGGCGCTTGGCCAGGATGGTGTCGCGGAACTTGCCCTGACGGAACAACGCGATTTCGCGCGCCTTGCGCTCGTCCTGCAATACCAGCACTTCTTCACCAGCGGCAGGCACTTCGGACAAGCCCTGGATTTCGCACGGGATCGACGGGCCGGCAGCCTGAATCGGCTTGCCGTTCTCGTCGAGCATGGCTCGGACGCGGCCGAATGCGGAGCCAGCGAGCATCACGTCACCACGCTTGAGCGTGCCGGACTGAACGAGAATCGTCGCAACCGGGCCCTTGCCCTTGTCCAGACGCGCCTCGATCACCAAACCCTTGGCCGGTGCGTCTTGCGGTGCGGTCAGTTCGAGAACTTCAGCCTGCAGCAGGATGCCTTCGAGCAGTGCGTCGACACCGAGGCCGGTCTTGGCCGATACTTCGACGAACATCGCATCGCCACCCCAGTCTTCGGGCACGACTTCTTGCGCAACCAGTTCCTGGCGTACCCGCTCGGTGTTGGCATCGGGTTTGTCGACCTTGGTCAGCGCAACCACGATGGGCACACCGGCAGCCTTGGCATGGTGAATCGCCTCGATGGTCTGCGGCATCACACCGTCATCGGCGGCCACAACCAGTACCACGATGTCGGTGACCTTCGCACCACGAGCACGCATGGCGGTAAACGCCTCGTGACCCGGAGTGTCGAGGAAGGTGATCATGCCGCGATCGGTTTCGACGTGGTAAGCACCGATATGCTGGGTAATGCCGCCCGCTTCGCCACTCGCTACGCGAGTACGGCGGATATAGTCGAGCAGCGAGGTCTTGCCGTGGTCGACGTGGCCCATGACGGTCACGACCGGCGCACGCGGCTCCACCTTCAGATCGGCATCGGCGTGTTCGGCCAGGAAGGCTTCCGGATCGTCCGCCTTGGCAGCGATCGGCTTGTGGCCCATTTCCTCGGACACGATCATCGCGGTTTCCTGATCGAGCACCTGATTGATGGTCACCATCATGCCCATCTTCATCAGCACCTTGATCACCTCGGCTGCCTTGACGGCCATCTTGTGCGCCAACTCGGCGACGGTGATCGTCTCGGGAATCATGACGTCGCGTACGATCGGCTCGGTCGGCGCCTGGAACGCATGCTGCGCATCGCCACCACGGTGCTTGCCGCCCTTGCCGGAACGCCAGCCACCGCCGGTATCGCCGCCGCGGGTCTTGAGACCGCCGGAGCGCTTCTTGCCGTCCCACGCGGAATCCTTGCCACCCTTGCTGTCGCCCTTGCGCTCGCCAGGCTTGCCTGGTGCGGATGCCGGTGCGGCAGGACGCGCCGCGGGGGCGGCAGTGGTGGCAGGACGTGCGGCAGACTTCGGCTTTTCGCTGCGGTGTTCGGAAACGTGCAGCGTGGTATCGGTCTTCACCGGTGCCGGTGCCGGCTCGGCAGCAGCAGCCTTTTCGGCCGCAAAGCCGGCGCGACGCGCAGCCTCGCGCGCCTGACGTGCACGCAGCTCTTCCGCTTGGCGCTGTTGCAACGCGGACTGGCGGCGGGCTTCCGCCTCGCGGATTGCACGTTCCTGATCATCGATCACCGATACCTTGACCGGTACCGCCGGTTCAGCAGCGGCAACAGGCTCGGCCACCGGCTCGGCGACGACCACAGGCTCGGGCTCCGGTTCGGGCGTCGGCTCAGGAATGGGCTCCGGCTCGGGTTCCGGCAACGGAATGGGCTCCGGCTCGGCAATGGCCACAGGCTCCAGCTCGGGTTCCGGCGCCGCTTGCGAGACGAGCAGCTCCTCTTCGGGCGTCGGTGTTTCGCTCGGATCGCGCTTCACGAACACGCGCTTCTTGCGTACTTCGACCTGAATCGTGCGAGCCTTGCCGGTTGCATCCGACTTGCGGATTTCCGTGGTTTCGCGACGTGTCAGCGTGATTTTCTGCTTTTCTTCCTTGGCGCCGTGCGATCGACGCAGGTAGTCGAGCAGACGGGTCTTGTCCTGTTCGGTCAGCGAATCCGCTGTGTTGCGTTTATCGACCCCGGCCGCCTTGAGCTGATCCAAAAGAAGCTCGGGCTGCAGGCCCAGCTCCTTGGCAAACTGTTGTACATTCGTTTCTGCCATTACGACTCCTAATTGGCTGCGTTCCTAGTTGGCTACTCGGCGCACCTGTTATTACTCGGCAAACCAGTGCGCGCGGGCCGACAGAATCAGCTCCTTGGCGCGTTCGGGCGACATACCGGTCATGTCGACCAGGTCATCCACCGCCAGGTCAGCCAGATCGTCGCGCGTTGCAACGCCCTTCCCGACCAGGATGTTGGCGGTATCAGCATCCATGTTTTCAAGGGTCAGCAGGCCCTCGACCTCATTTTCCTTCTGCTCTTCGCTGGCAATCGCCTGGGTCAGCAGAGCGTTACGTGCGCGGCTGCGCAGCTCATTGACCAGCGCCTCATCGAAGCCTTCGATGTCGAGCATCTCGGCGAGCGGCACGTAAGCCACTTCTTCCAGCGTGGAGAAACCTTCCTGCACCAGAACGGTCGCGACCTCTTCATCGACATCGAGCGACCTCATGAAGGTCTCGCGAATACCTTCGTATTCGCTCTCGTGCTTCTTCTCCGCCTCTTCGACGGTCATGATGTTGATCGTCCAACCGGTCAGCTCGCTGGCCAAACGGACATTCTGACCACCACGACCAATCGCCTGGGCGAGCTGTTCTTCGTCGACCACCACGTCCATGGCGTGGGTTTCTTCGTCGATCACGATGCTGCTCACTTCGGCCGGGGCCAGCGCATTGATCACGAACTGGGCAGGCTCGCTCGACCACAGAATGATGTCGACGCGCTCGCCAGCGAGCTCGTTGGTCACGGCCTGGACACGCGACCCCCGCATGCCGATGCAGGTACCCTGCGGGTCGATGCGTGGATCGTTGGATTTCACCGCAATCTTGGCGCGCAGCCCGGCATCGCGTGCGGCGGCCTTGAGCTCGATCAGTTGCTCCTCGATTTCGGGCACTTCGAGCTCGAACAGCTTGACCAGGAATTCCTTGGCCGTACGCGACAGAATCAGCTGCGGGCCACGGCCACCACGATCAATACGCAGCAGGAAGGCACGCACGCGGTCACCCACGCGCAGGTTTTCCTTCGGAATCATGTGCTCGCGCGGCAGCAACGCTTCGAGCTTGCCGCATTCGATGATGGCGTTACCGCGCTCGATACGCTTTATCACGCCAGTAATCAGGTGTTCGCGGCGATCGAGGAAGTCGTTGAGCAGCTGTTCGCGCTCGGCATCGCGGATGCGCTGCAGGATCACCTGCTTTGCAGTCTGTGCGCCGATACGGCCAAACTCGACCGGTTCCAGCGGCTCTTCGAGTACGTCGCCGACTTCGGCGTCCGACTTCTGCTTGCGCGACTCTGTCAGGCCGATTTCACGGCCTTCGGACAGCCAGTCGGCATCGGCAACGACATGCCAACGGCGGAAAGAATCATAGCTACCGGAGTTGCGGTCGATCGACACGCGCACATCGACGTCTTCTTCCGAAAAACGCTTCTTGGTGGCCGACGCCAGGGCCAATTCCAGGGCCCCGAAGACGATATCCTTATCGACATTCTTTTCGCGCGCCAGTGCATCCACCAGCAACAACATTTCGCGACTCATTTAACACACCTCCGGCTCATTCCTGCGACAGACTATGCTGTCGGTCTTTATCACATTCGTTATTTGCGGCGCGGCATCCACCGGACATCAGAACTGCGGATCGATCCTGGCTTTTTCCACATTGGAAAGCTCAAGCTCGACCATCTGACCATCGACATCAAGCTTCACGCGCCCGTCGTCAAGACCGATCAGCGTGCCGGCAAAATTCTTGCGGCGCTCGACCGGGACACGCAGCTTCAGCTTGATGCGCTCACCGGCAAAGCGAACGAAGTCATCCGCCTTGACCAATGGCCTGTCCAGCCCCGGCGAGGAGACTTCGAGCCGCTCGTAGTCGATGTTCTCGACCATGAACATGCGCGTCAGGTGATTGCTCACGGTCACGCAATCGTCGACCGTAATACCCTTGGGCGAGTCCATGAACACCCGCATCAATCCACCTGGTGCCAGCTCGAGATCGACTAGCTCATACCCCAAACCGGCCAAGGTGGTATCGAGCAAGCTGCGCAAATCCATATATTCCGTCCTGAAAAATAAAAAATGGGCCCAAAGCCCATCCCCTAAATCTTTTGCATTATATCAGAGAACCCCCATAAGACAAAGCCCGCAAAACCAAGCCCAGCAAGGCGTCGCCCCTTTATCGCAAGCACATTGTCATAACAGGGAGATTGCCGTACATATCAAGCCGGTGCTTGCCTGGCATCGAAAGCAGGGCAATTTTGCAGGCAAGGCGCGCTTTACGCCCGCGGGAAAAATCCGGTACAGTATGGCCCGAACACGGGAAATCCAATTTGCATATTGGGGCTTTCCCATCTGAGATTGGCGCGGGCTGCGGCACAGTACTGCATCTGCGAGACTACATATTACCCCTGCCAGTCGGCGGGGCATAACTATACCAATTCAAGTAAACATCAAGATAGACGGGAGAGTGCAACATGGAAAAAATCTGGCTGAAGCAGTACCAGCCTGGCGTACCCACGGAAATCGATCTGAACGAATTCAAATCGGTGGGTGAGGTATTCGAGAAGAGTGCAGTCAAGTTTGCCGATCGTCCGGCATTCGCCTGCATGGACAAGCAGGTGACCTATGCCGAGCTCGACAAGCTGACGGCCAATTTTGCCTCCTACCTGCAGAATGTGCTGGGCCTGAAGCGTGGCGACCGTGTTGCCGTCATGATGCCCAACCTGCTGCAGTACCCGGTGTGCGTCTTCGGCATCCTGCGTGCCGGCCTTGTTGTAGTCAACGTCAACCCGCTCTACACCCCGCGCGAGCTTGAGCACCAGCTCAAGGACTCGGGGGCGGAAACGATCGTCATCATCGAGAACTTCGCCAGCGTACTAGCCGAAGTCGTCTCTAAGACCCCGGTCAAGAATGTGATCACGACGCAGATCGGCGACATGCTGGGTTTCCCGAAGTCGCTGATCGTCAATACCGTGGTCAAGCACGTCAAGAAGATGGTGCCGGCGTTCAACCTGCCCAAGGTGACCAAGTTCAACGATGCGCTGTCGCAAGGCAGCCGTCAGCAGATGAAGAAGTCGAACGTCGGCCACGACGACATCGCCTTCCTGCAATACACAGGCGGCACCACCGGCGTATCCAAGGGTGCGATGCTGACCCACCGCAACATCATCGCCAACATGCAGCAGGCGCATGCCTGGCTGAAGCCGGTGGTGAGCGAGGGCAAGGAAATCATCATCACCGCTCTGCCGCTCTACCATATCTTCTCGCTGACCGCGAACTGCATGGTGTTCACCAAGATCGGCGGCCTCAACATCCTGATCACGAACCCGCGCGACATTCCCGGCTTCGTCAAGGAGCTGGCAAAGTACCCCGTCACCTGCATGACTGGCGTGAACACACTGTTCAACGCGCTGGTCAACAACCCCGACTTCGCCAAGCTCAACTTCAAGACCTGGAAAATGGTGCTGGGCGGCGGCATGGCTGTGCAGAAGGCCGTGGCGGAACAATGGAAGAAGGTCACCGGCGTACCGCTGATCGAGGCCTATGGCCTGACCGAGACCTCGCCGGCCGCGTGCATCAACCCGATGAACCTGAAGGAATACAACCACGCGATCGGCCTGCCGGTCCCGTCGACCGAGGCGTCGGTGCGCGACGAAAGCGGCAAGGAGCTCGGCGTCGGCGAATCGGGCGAGCTGTACATCCGCGGCCCGCAGGTCATGAAGGGTTACTGGAACCGCCCTGAGGAAACGGCCAAGGTCGTCACCGCCGACGGCTGGCTGGCTACCGGCGACATGGCTGTCGTCAACGAGCAGGGCTTCTTCCGTCTGGTCGACCGCAAGAAGGACATGGTGCTCGTGTCGGGCTTCAACGTATATCCGAACGAGATTGAAGATGTCGTGGCGCTGCACCCGGGCGTGCTCGAAGTCGCCTGCATTGGCGTACCTGACGACAAGTCCGGCGAAGCCGTGAAGGTGTTCGTGGTCAAGAAGGACCAGGCCCTGACGGCCAAGGACGTGATCGAGCACTGCAAGAAGAACCTGACCGGCTACAAGGTACCGAAGCACGTCGAGTTCCGCACCGAGCTGCCGAAGACCAACGTGGGCAAGATCCTGCGCCGCGCACTGCGCGACGAAGAGGTCAAGAAGGTTCCGGCCTGATCGACGCCTCGCGCCACGAGAGAATGCCCGCCGCCACGGCGGGCATTTTTTTGCCCGGCCGCCACCGGCGGGGTGCGCGGGCATCCTGTGCTAAACTCGAAAGGCTCTGGCGCCGTGCCAGGCATGCGCATGCGGGGCGGGCCCGGCATGCGCTCACCAGACAATAAGAACACTTCGAATCAGGAGCCACCATGGACCTCAAGCCCCTGTTCCGTCTGATGGCGGAAAAACAGGCATCCGACCTATTCTTCACCGCCGGGGCACCCATCCAGATCAAGATTCAAGGCAATATCGTCGGCGTGAACCAGCAGATGCTGAGTGCCGATCAGGTCAAGCAGTGCGCCTACTCGCTGATGGATGAAGAGCGCATCGCGCGCTTCGAGCGCGAATGGGAGATGAACTTCGGCATCCCCGTGGCCGAGGTCGGCAGTTTCCGCGTCAATGTCTTCCGCCAGCGCGGGGCGGTGGCCATGGTGATACGCTACATCAAGGCCAACCCGCCGATGTTGCACGAGCTCGAGATGCCCGATGGGCTGGACGAGCTATGCATGCTCAAGCGCGGCCTGGTGCTCGTGGTCGGGGCGACCGGCTCGGGCAAGTCGTCCACCTTGGCCGCGATGCTGAACTACCGCAACAACGCCAAGCCGGGCCACATCCTAACGCTCGAAGACCCGATCGAATTCCAGCATCGCCACAAGAAGTGCATCGTCAACCAGCGTGAAGTCGGCATCGACACGCACAGCTATGAAGATGCACTGAAGAACGCGATGCGCGAGGCGCCCGACGTACTGATGATCGGAGAGATCCGCGACAAGGACACGCTGTCGCACGCGCTCACCTACGCCCAGTCCGGCCATTTGTGCCTGTCGACGCTGCATGCGAACAACAGCTATCACACGATGAACCGCATCATCAATTTCTTCCCGGAAGATGCGCGGGCGAGCCTGCTGCTCGATCTCTCGACCTCGCTGCGGGCGGTGATCTCGCAGCGCCTGGTGCGCGGCATCGACGGCAAGCTGATCCCCGCCGTGGAAGTGCTGCTCAACACCAACCGCATTGCCGAGCTGATCAAGAACGGCGAGATCGACCAGATCAAGGAGGCAATGGAGAACTCCCTGTCGCAAGGCTCGCAGACCTTCGAACAATCGCTGTACAAGCTGTACCGCGACGGCCGCATCACGCTCGACGAGGCGATGCTGAATGCCGATTCGCCGACCAACCTGCACTGGCTGGTCAGCCATGGCCAGAGCCACGACGAGACAGACCAGGCGAGACCCCATTCTAAGCAGGAAGCCCAGCAGGAACAACCGGTCAGCTTCGATATCGACCTGATCGATGAGCAACATTGACCCAAGCCCATTACGACAACAACGATACACAAGCATGAAGATCTACGGTATTCCCAATTGCAACACCGTCAAGAAGGCGCGCGAATGGCTGGCCAGCCACCATGTCGACATCCCCTTCCACGACTTCAAGAAGGCAGGCGTCAGCGAAGCCATGCTGTCGGCCTGGCTGATGCAGGTCAGCTGGGACAAGCTCGTCAACCGCCAGGGCACGACCTGGCGTCAACTATCTGATGAGCAGAAGGCGGCCGTCACCGACAACGCCAGCGCGATTCGCCTGATGCTGGAGAAGCCGTCGGTGATCAAGCGCCCGGTGCTCGATGTCGACGGCCGGATCGAACTGGGCTTCAGCACCGACAGCTATGAGCGGGTATTCGGAAAATGAGCCAGAACCCTACCCTGCTGCTCACCGAGCAGCTGATTTCCCTGCCCTCCAACACCCCGCGTGACGCGGGTTGCCAGGACATCATGATCGAGCGCCTGGAGCGGCTCGGCTTCAACATCGAGCGCATGCGTTTCGGTGATGTCGACAACTTCTGGGCCCGGCTTGGCGACAGCAGCCCGGTCGTGTGCTTCGCCGGCCATACCGACGTGGTGCCCACGGGCCCGCTCGACCAATGGCACAGCGACCCGTTCATGCCGACCATCACCGATGGCCTGCTCTACGGCCGTGGTGCCGCCGACATGAAAGCCTCGCTGGCGGCATTCATCACCGCGATCGAGGCCTTCCTGTCCGAGCACAAGCGTCCCAATGGCTCGATTGCGCTGCTCATCACCTCGGACGAGGAAGGCCCGTCGGTGGACGGCACGGTCAAGGTGGTCGAAGCACTCGCAGCGCGCGGCGAGACCATCGACTGCTGCATCGTCGGCGAGCCGACATCGAGCGAGCGTTTTGGCGACGTGATCAAGAACGGGCGGCGCGGCTCGCTCTCCGGGCGGCTGCACGTCAAGGGCATACAGGGCCATATTGCCTACCCGCACCTGGCCAGGAATCCGATTCATACCCTGGCACCGGCCTTGGCCGAGCTCGCCGCGACCGAATGGGACCACGGAAACGAATATTTCCCGCCGACGACCTGGCAAGTGTCGAACATCCATGCCGGCACTGGCGCCAACAACGTCATCCCGGGCAAGTGCGAGCTGCTGTTCAACTTCCGTTTTTCCACCGAGAACACGGCGGAGGGCCTGAAAGCCCGCGTACATGAGATTCTCGACCGTCACGGGCTCGACTACCAGATCGAATGGACGCTGTCGGGCAACCCGTTCCTGACCGAGAAGGGGCCGCTCGTGCATGCGCTGTCGGCAGCCATCAACGACGTCTGCGGCCAGCCGCCCGAGCTGTCGACAACCGGCGGCACCTCCGATGGCCGCTTCATCGCAGCCATCTGCCCGCAGGTCGTCGAGTTCGGGCCGATCAACGCGACCATCCACAAGCTCAACGAATGCGTTGCGGTAGACGACATTCCCAAGCTGTCGCGCGTCTATCAGGGCACGCTGGAGCGCTTGATCGGCATTCCCCAAAGCAAATAAGTCGCTGGCCTGATCCGCGCCGATCGGCTATCTTGGTAGGGCGCCGCGCCTGGAGGACGGCGCCCTACCAACTTCGCAGAATTCCTGTGCACCACCACGCCTTTACACGCCTGATACGACTGCTAGCGATCTACAGCGTCCTGGCCGCCCTGTTGCCGCTATCGGCCTGGGGCCGTGCCGCACCGCTGGTGTTGACGCCTTCGCAGCAGTACAACACATTCGGCACCCATCTCGAATACCTCGTCGATACCAACGGCAAGCTCGGGCTGGCCGAGGTCATGGCCAGGCCAGACCAGGCTTTCCAGCCTGTCCGCACCTATCAACCGGCATTCGGCTACACCAGTGCGGCGTACTGGTTCCGTTTCTCGATCGACAATCAGGCGCCAGACACCAACTGGATTCTCGAGATCGACCTGCCCACGCTCGACAGCATTGCGCTGTACAGCCCCGACGCCAAGGCACCCGGTGGCTACCGACGCGACCTGACGGGCGACCAGCTGCCGTTCTCGCAACGCCCTTTTCCCATCCGTGATTTTGCTTTCCCGCTGCGGCCAGAGCCCAGCGGCACGACAACCTATTACCTGCGGGTGCAGACCACGAGCAGCATGACGCTGCCAATCACGGTCCAGTCCGACCGCTATTTCGCCACGGCAAGCCAGGAAAAGCAGACGATACATGGCTTCTATTTTGGCTTCGTGCTGGCGTTGGCGGCCTACAACCTAATGCTGTTCTTGCTACGCATCCACGTCAGCTATCTGTTCTACGTCATGTCCGTGGTCTGCACCGGCTTGTGGCAGGCCACCCATAGCGGCCTCGGTTATCAGTACCTGTGGCCGGGCTCGGTGTATCTGGAAAACGCCGGGGTCAACCTGTTCGGTGCCCTGGCCATGCTGGGCATTGCGCTGTTCACGCTGCGCTTTCTCGAACCCAAGCGACTGGCGCCGCGCATGGCCACCGTGCTGCGTGTGCTCGCCGCAGTCGAGGCGGTGGTCGCGGCCATGGCGCTGACACAGTACTCAACGCAGACGCTGTCTTACATCAACAGCATCCTGGCGATCGTGGTGTCGCTCTGCAGCATCACCACCGGCATCCTGTGCTGGTATCGCGGGCAGCATATCGCCCGCTTCCTGGTGCTGGCACAGGGCGCCTGGATCACCGGCATCCTCGTCACCATGCTGCGCGCGCTGGGCGTGCTCGATGTCCAATTCCTCTCGATGTATGGCGCCTACCTCAGCGTACCGGCCGAGATGCTGCTGCTGTCGTTCGCGCTGGCGGACCGCTATCGCCAGATGCAGAAACAGCGTGAAGCCGCGCGCGAGATGGTGGTCGATACCTTGCGCAACGCCGAGCGCGAGCTCGAGCAACGCGTCAAGG
The DNA here is from genome assembly GCF_040812015.1 of Chitinivorax sp. PXF-14. Classification (NCBI taxonomy): domain Bacteria; kingdom Pseudomonadati; phylum Pseudomonadota; class Betaproteobacteria; genus Chitinivorax; species Chitinivorax sp. PXF-14. The sequence continues at coordinate 428,424 of NZ_JBFNXJ010000002.1, forward strand.
AGCGTACCGCCGCGCTGTTGCAGGCGAATCAGCAACTCGAAGTCGCCAACCGCGAGCTCGACACGCTCAACCACGAGAAATCCGAATTCCTGCGCATTGCCGCGCATGACCTGAAGAACCCGATCTACCAGATCCGCGCCGGCACCGGCTTGCTGCAATCGCGCCTCGACGACTGGCCGAAGGAGCGCACCTACTGGACGCTCACCCAACTGCAGCAGATCACCGACCGCATGATGGGCATCATCTCCAAGCTGCTCGATCTCGACATGATCGAATCGGGCAAGCTGCTGCTGCACCCAGGCAAGGTCTCGATCGGCGACCTGCTGCGCTCGCTGGTGACCGAGGCTCGCCGCTGGGCAGAAGAGAAGCAGATCCAGCTGCACCTCGAGAGCGGGGACGAAATCGACGCATGGCTCGACCGCGGCGCCGTGTTCCAGATCTGCGAAAACCTGCTGTCGAACGCAATCAAGTTCTCGCCCTCGCACCGCAGCGTCTACCTGCGCTGGAGCGTGCAGCAAGGCCGTATCCGCATCGAGATCGAGGACGAAGGCCCCGGCATCTCGGACGCAGATCAGGCCCGGCTGTTCCAGAAATTTGCGCGCTTATCCGCCCAGCCCACGGCGGGCGAACACTCGACTGGCCTCGGCCTGTCCATCGTCAAACGGCTGGCGACAGCCATGAGCGGCGATGTCTGGCACGAGCGGCGGCCGGGGCGCGGCGCCTGCTTCGTGGTCGAACTCCCGGCCGAGCAGCCCATTGCAACAGCAACAGCGGCCGGAGCCGCAACGGCCCCCCAGGCGTAGCCCCTTCACCGCCTGGAAGCCGCCACTCGAATTGATTAAACTGGCACCCAACATGAGCCTATTCAGCAAACTATTCGGCGGCGACCGCCGCGCAGGGTCCTCCGACATGAGCCAGACAGAACAAGTCGTTCGCGACATCCTCAAGCAACAGATCGACCCCAACACCGACAAGGACTTCGTCACCGGCAAGGCCCTCAAGCGCGTCAGCGCCGAAGGTGGCAAGACGATGGTGGAGATCGAGCTGCCCTATCCGGCCAAGAGCGTCGAGCAGGAGCTCGCCACGCAACTGCGCACCGCGCTGCAGGCCGCGCCCGAGCTTGGCGAGGTGGAGGTGCGCGTGCGCTCCAACATCATTTCGCACAGCGTGCAGCGCGGCATCCCGCTGCTGCCGAACGTGAAGAACATCATCGCCGTCGCCTCGGGCAAGGGCGGCGTCGGCAAATCGACCACGGCCGCCAACCTGGCGCTGGCGCTGGCCGCCGAAGGCGCGCGCGTGGGCATACTCGATGCCGACATCTACGGCCCCTCGCAGCCGACCATGATGGGCTGCGAAGGCCAGCGGCCCGCATCGCCCGACGGCAAGACCATGACACCGATCGAGCATTACGGCGTGCAGACCATGTCGATCGGCTACATGATCGACCCCGAGCAGCCCATGGTGTGGCGCGGCCCGATGGTCACCCAGGCGCTGACGCAGCTGCTCAACGAGACGAGCTGGGACAGGCTCGACTACCTGGTAATCGACCTGCCGCCCGGCACCGGCGACATCCAGCTCACGCTGTCGCAGAAGATTCCCGTCACCGGCGCCGTCATCGTCACCACGCCGCAGGACATCGCGCTGCTCGATGCACGCAAGGGCCTCAAGATGTTCGAGAAGGTCGGCGTGCCCATCCTTGGCATCGTCGAGAACATGTCGATCCACATCTGCTCGAATTGCGGCCATGCCGAGCCGATCTTCGGCGAAGGCGGCGGCGCGAAGATGTGTGCCGACTATGGCGTCGACCTCTTGGGCCAGCTGCCGCTCGACATGTCGATTCGTCTCTCCACCGACTCGGGCAAACCCACCGTCGTAGCCGAGCCGGGCGGCCGTATCGCGGCACTGTACCGGCAGATCGCGCGCAAGGTAGCGGTCAAGATCGGCGACAAGGCGCAGGATTTTTCGGCGAAATTCCCGAAAATCGTGATCCAGAACAGCTGATCGGCACGGCACACCCCATCTCGCTCAAGGTTTGGGCTTTTCCCAATGCAAACGAGGCCGCAGTCAGCTAGACTAGCGGCCTCGATTTCTTCTGGCTGACACACGATGTCCATCAAATCAGACAAATGGATTCGCCGCATGGCGGAACAAGAGGGCATGATCGAGCCGTTCGAGCCCAACCTGGTGCGCGAGGTCAATGGCCACAAGATCGTCTCCTACGGCACCTCGAGCTACGGCTACGACATCCGCTGCGCCGACGAATTCAAGGTGTTCACCAACATCAACAGCACCATCGTCGACCCCAAGAATTTCGACCCGAACTCCTTCGTCGAATTCAAGGGCGAATCGTGCATCATCCCGCCCAACTCGTTCGCGCTCGCGCGCACCGTCGAGTATTTCCGCATCCCGCGCTCGGTGTTGACCGTATGCCTCGGCAAATCGACCTACGCACGCTGCGGCATCATCGTCAACGTCACCCCGTTCGAGCCCGAGTGGGAAGGCCATGTGACGCTCGAATTCTCGAACACCACCCCGCTGCCGGCAAAAATCTACGCCAACGAAGGCGTGGCGCAGGTGCTGTTCTTCGAGTCCGACGAGATCTGCGAAGTCTCGTACAAGGACCGCGGCGGCAAATACCTGGGCCAGCGCGGCGTCACGCTACCAAAAATCTGACTCGGCACCATCTATCATGCAGAGGGCCGCATCCACGCGGCCCTCTGCATTTTGCGTACAAGGAATACCCATGGCTGAAGCCGTAATCCCAAAACCCTGCCCACGCTGCGGCCAACCCGCCGAAGTGAAGAAATCGGGCTCCAACCGCTGGTGGGTGCAATGTGCCAAATTCGGCAAGGATGGCAACTGCAAGGCTATCTCGACGATCTGCCCGAGCAAGCCCGAAGCGATCCGGGCGTGGAATGCGGTGAAGTAAGCGGGGAACGGCAAAGCCATTGCCCGTGAGCGAGACAACCTGCCGCCCGCCAATCAAGCCACATAGAGTGACCAATGTGCCACCGCCCCCGTCTGCTGGCAGCGCGGAAAGCACCGTACCCGATTGACATACCGCAGCTCGATTCATAGGCTGTCGTGCTTTAGGCAGGGCTTGCCGTGCAGCCCATCCAGCAGGCGCAACAAGGGCTCCATTGGAAGAAAAGGGATATAGCCCCCAGCCAAGCCCACTCCACAGTGAGAGGAAAAGCGGCACGAACAAGGCTCTTTTCCTGGCATGGTTCTTGTTTTCCACTCCTTACACTCAATAGCATTTAATTATTGAAAAGGGGTAGAAAAATGATGATCCAGGGGCTTGGCGGTACTTCTTCACGGTATAGCGCCCTCACAAAATCGGTCAGTCAGCGGCAAGAAGCGCCAACCTCAACGGCAATAACTGCCGATACAGTGACCATTTCTAATGCAGCCAAGGCTCTTGCTGCTGGTGGCAACGGAGCCACGCAATCCACAACAGCAGCACAACAGAAGCTCTTGAAGTCTGCGAGCGACGACCCCCAAAGTGCGGAAAGAATCGCCTATGACATGGCGAATGCCCCAAGCACCATTTTCTATGACCTTCGCGGCGTCGGTGGTGGAGACCCGGTAAATAAGCTCTCCACAACGGGGCGAATTGTTGACGATGCATTCAAGGAAAAATTTTCCACCGAAGCAGCCAACATTGATGCCCAACGGCTGGCAATCTATAACTCCGAAAAAGCCAAAGGCACCGACCCCGTAACAATCATCT
>NZ_JBFNXJ010000003.1 GCF_040812015.1 Chitinivorax sp. PXF-14
GATTTTTCTTGAGCCCCGCACCGGAAACATCGCTGCACGTGCTGTCGAACCTTCAAAAGCTGAAGTCGGCGTTGGGGCTTCCGCTATTGGTCTCGGTGTCGCGGAAATCCTTCTTGGGCGCCACCGTTGGCCTTCCTGTAAAGGATCTGGGTCCAGCGAGCCTTGCGGCGGAACTTCACGCGATCGGCAATGGCGCTGACTACGTCCGCACCCACGCGCCTGGAGATCTGCGAAGCGCAATCACCTTCTCGGAAACCCTCGCGAAATTTCGCAGTCGCGACGCCAGAGACCGAGGGTTAGATCATGCCTAGCATTCACCTTCCGGCCGCCCGCTAGCGGACCCTGGTCAGGTTCCGCGAAGGTGGGCGCAGACATGCTGGGCTCGTCAGGATCAAACTGCACTATGAGGCGGCGGTTCATACCGCGCCAGGGGAGCGAATGGACAGCGAGGAGCCTCCGAACGTTCGGGTCGCCTGCTCGGGTGATATCGACGAGGTTGTGCGGCTGATGCACGACGCTGCGGCGTGGATGTCCGCCAAGGGAACGCCCGCCTGGGACGTCGCGCGGATCGACCGGACATTCGCGGAGACCTTCGTCCTGAGATCCGAGCTCCTAGTCGCGAGTTGCAGCGACGGCATCGTCGGCTGTTGCACCTTGTCGGCCGAGGATCCCGAGTTCTGGCCCGACGCCCTCAAGGGGGAGGCCGCATATCTGCACAAGCTCGCGGTGCGACGGACACATGCGGGCCGGGGTGTCAGCTCCGCGCTGATCGAGGCTTGCCGCCATGCCGCGCGAACGCAGGGGTGCGCCAAGCTGCGGCTCGACTGCCACCCGAACCTGCGTGGCCTATACGAGCGGCTCGGATTCACCCACGTCGACACTTTCAATCCCGGCTGGGATCCAACCTTCATCGCAGAACGCCTAGAACTCGAAATCTAACGTCCGTTCGGGCATCGAGGTCCATGTCGGGGTGGGACGGGCCCGTGGCTTCAAGATCACTTGCAGTCCGACCGCGATGTCTTGGTTGCGCGAGAGGTTGTCGATATCCTCCACTTCCATCATCAACCCTGGATAATGCCGCCGCCGTCATCGCCGCCGACGCCCGTGCCGGGCTTTTCGGGCCTGTCAGGCTTGCTCGGCCTTCAGCCTGCCTGGGCGAGATCTCCGGCGGACGGATTAACGGCGGAGCTTCGCCGCCTTTCGTGCGTGTGAAGGCCGAAGATAGTTCTCTCAAAAACATCCGTTTATGAGAGATACCAAATGTCATTTTCAGAAGACGACTGCACCAGTTGATTGGGCGTAATGGCTGTTGTGCAGCCAGCTCCTGACAGTTCAATATCAGAAGTGATCTGCACCAATCTCGACTATGCTCAATACTCGTGTGGGCTCTGTTGCAAAAATCGTGAAGCTTGAGCATGCTTGGCGGAGATTGGACGGACGGAACGATGACGGATTTCAAGTGGCGCCATTTCCAGGGTGATGTGATCCTGTGGGCGGTGCGCTGGTATTGTCGCTATCCGATCAGCTATCGCGACCTTGAGGAAATGCTGGCGGAACGCGGCATTTCGGTCGACCATACGACGATCTATCGCTGGGTCCAGTGCTACGCCCCGGAGATGGAGAAGCGGCTGCGCTGGTTCTGGCGGCGTGGCTTTGATCCGAGCTGGCGCCTGGATGAAACCTACGTCAAGGTGCGGGGCAAGTGGACCTACCTGTACCGGGCAGTCGACAAGCGGGGCGACACGATCGATTTCTACCTGTCGCCGACCCGCAGCGCCAAGGCAGCGAAGCGGTTCCTGGGCAAGGCCCTGCGAGGCCTGAAGCACTGGGAAAAGCCTGCCACGCTCAATACCGACAAAGCGCCGAGCTATGGTGCAGCGATCACCGAATTGAAGCGCGAAGGAAAGCTGGACCGGGAGACGGCCCACCGGCAGGTGAAGTATCTCAATAACGTGATCGAGGCCGATCACGGAAAGCTCAAGATACTGATCAAGCCGGTGCGCGGTTTCAAATCGATCCCCACGGCCTATGCCACGATCAAGGGATTCGAAGTCATGCGAGCCCTGCGCAAAGGACAGGCTCGCCCCTGGTGCCTGCAGCCCGGCATCAGGGGCGAGGTGCGCCTTGTGGAGAGAGCTTTTGGCATTGGGCCCTCGGCGCTGACGGAGGCCATGGGCATGCTCAACCACCATTTCGCAGCAGCCGCCTGATCGGCGCAGAGCGACAGCCTACCTCTGACTGCCGCCAATCTTTGCAACAGAGCCCTATGGAACACGGTCTATCTGGAGCGGGCCGCGAACGCCTTGCGTGGCCACGGTCAAGCCGTCGATGACGGCCTGTTGCAGTACCTGTCGCCGCTCGGCTGGGAGCACATCAACCTGACCGGCGATTACCTCTGGCGCAGCAGCGCCAAGATCGGCGCGGGCAAGTTCAGGCCGCTACGGCCGCTGCAACCGGCTTAGCGTGCTTTATTTTCCGTTTTCTGAGACGACCCCGGGTTCGGCACCGACGATTTTTTCCAGGGCGGCCCAGCGGCTTTTGAGCTTGGCCTGCTGGCTTTCTTCCTCGTCCTCGGCCAGCTCATCCACCTCGTCGTCGATGGCGGGCAGGTCTTCGTCTTTGAGCCGCAGCTTGGCCAGGCGGGACTCGTAGTAGATGGCCACAGTGGCGCCATCTTCCTTGGCCTGCTGCATGTCGTAGACGTGGATGTACTCCCCAAACACCGCTCGGGTGTCGTGGTCGGTGCTGCTGACTGGGGTGCCAGTGAAGCCCACGAAAGTGGCATTGGGTAGGGCATCCCGCAAATGCTGGGCGTAACCCGCCTGGTATTTTTCTTCACCGGGCTTGCCTTTGAGGGTAGCCTTGAAGCCGTATTGGGTGCGGTGGGCTTCGTCTGCGATCACCACGATGTTGCTGCGCTCGGACAGCACCGGGAAGGTGTCTTCATCCTCTCCCGGCATGAACTTCTGGATGGTGGCAAAGATGATGCCGCCCGAGGGGCGGTTGCCCAGCTTGGCGCGCAGGTCTGGTCGGGTCAGTGCCTGGGTGGGCTGCTCGCGCAACAGGTCTTGGGCCAGGCTGAACACGCCAAAGAGTTGCCCATCGAGGTCGTTGCGGTCGGTAATGACCACGATGGTGGGGTTTTCCATCGCGGCTTCTTGCATCACACGGGCGGCAAAGCAGGTCATGGTGATGCTCTTGCCACTGCCTTGGGTGTGCCACACCACGCCGCCTTTGCGGGAGGCTCCGGGCCGGGAGGCGGTCACCACTTCTTCGATGGCTGCGCGCACGGCGTGGAACTGGTGGTAGCCCGCGATCTTCTTCACGAGCTGGCCGTCATCCTCAAACAGGACGAAGTAACGGATGTAGTCCAGCAGGTATTGTGGGGCCAGTACGCCACGCACCAAGGTTTGCAGTTCTTGAAACTGCCCCAGTGGATCGAGGTTCACCCCATCAATCGTGCGCCAGGCCATGAAGCGCTCAGCGTTGGCAGACAGAGACCCCATCAGCGCATCAGTACCGTCCGAGATCACCAGCACCTCGTTGTACTGGAACACGTCCGGGATCTGCTCCTTGTACGTCTCGATCTGGTCGAACGCTTTCCAGATGTTGGCGTTTTCGTCGGCGGGGTTTTTGAGTTCCAGCAGGACCAGCGGCAGGCCGTTGACGAACAAGATGATGTCAGGGCGGCGGGTCTTGTGGGGGCCTTTGATGGTGAACTGGTTGACGGCCCACCATTCGTTCTTCTCGGGGTGTGCCCAGTCGATCAGGCGAACGAAGTCGCCGCGTGTCTCGCCATCCTTTTGATACTGGACGGGGACACCGCCCACCAGCAGCTTGTGGAATGCGCGGTTGGCAGACAGCAGGGATGGGATGCCCAGATCCGTGACTTGCTTGATGGCATCTTCGCGAGCCGCTACCGGGATACCTGGATTCAGGCGGTTGATGGCTTCGCGCAGACGGAAGGGCAGGACAACCTGGCGGTAGTCGGCGCGCTCGGGCGAAGAGCCGTCGAAGGCGATATCGGGGCCGTAGCGGTGGGTATAACCCACGTCTTGCAGCCAGGCCAGGGTTTCTTGTTCGAGTTGGTCTTCAGTCATTTCTGTTAACTGTCAGAAGCCAACAATGAACGATGGAATTCCGAGTGGTGGGTATCCCCTTAAGGTACACAACGTCAAAAACAACCAAATAGCTGAAAGTGCGATGCCAACATAAATAGGAATTTGACTAACAGAATACCTCTTTAAAATCATTTTCCCGACTATTGTTCCGCTGCTATCACCCAATTGTTTTTTTACCATTCTTGTTTTTTGATCATCATCCTGATGGAATAGATGAACAAAGATTCTTCTTTTTTTGCTTGAAAAAAGTCCACCCAGCATAATTTTTTCAATATGGACTAACGCCTCTTGCCAATAGTCTTGCCAAAATTTTGCACCAGCAGCCATTCGGGTCTGATAAATTGAAACTATCAACCCAGCCAAGCAGACCAAAAAACTAACCACCGGTTTAGTGTGTGAAGACTGAACGACACCAGCCAAAAGAACACCCTGAAAAATCATGAAAAAGTTATTTCTTTGAACGAGCTGACTAATTTCAAAATTGCGCAACTCAAGCGTCAACTCAAACAACGCTTTGATTGCAATTAGGTCTTCCGTGTCACTGCTCGGTGTAGCATTGGCGATTATTATTTGGCCATCTTTTCCGCCCTCATTGCCATCTTTTTTGCTTTTCTTTTCCATTGAACTCCTCCTTTTGAAAATATCAAATTATGTCAGCCGAGCTTTTTCGCAAACTCAGGTTATATTAATAAATATTCGTCTCTTTGCGTGCTTCAGTCGCCAACAATTGACCGGAAATGAGACGGGGGAGCAGTGTGTTGCGGAGGCTGGCGAGGCTTTGGGCTTGCGCACTATTGGAGCCTATGGAATCAAGTAGCGGCCTTGCAACTTCATCAAACTCTTGCATCACGCTATCAGTTGGCAGTACGCAAGTAGTTGCTACTACAAGTTCAGGTTTAACCGCGGGGTACGCTCCGCCATCCGCGAGAGAAGAGAGTCGGTCTATGTTGTCTTCCCGCGTTGCGCCGAGATAGACAAATGCTGTCATCTCTTTCTGCTTAGGACTCAGCACCGCAAAACCGGTACTCCCGGTCAAATTGTTGTTCGCATGCGCAATGAACCCGAAGGAACGATTTCCAGGGCGAACAGTGCCAACAATGCAGTCGCCTGTTCGCAATACTCTTCGTGCGCGGCTAGGAGCGGCAGAAAACGCATACGACTGGGGCTCATCGAAAACGTTGCTCTTAACCCCTGCCAAATCGACGTACGCCACTTCAGATGGCGCATTTCGCACAGTCCAGGACTGTGCATTGAGAAAAGCGATGTCTGAAAGCGTACCAACCCGCCACCCCCTCGGCACCTCCCCCAACTCCGACGTTTCAAACCCATCGGGAAACAGCGCTGCGGTGGCCTCGTCCATGCCTTCGGGCGTGCGGCCTTCCATCTTGGCGCGCACGGGGTCGAAATCGACGAACCAGGACTTGAACAGGGCCTGGGCGATGGCTTCGAGGGTGGCGTTGGTTTCGCGCAGGAGGGTGATGCGGTCGTCGAGGGCCTCCATCACTGAAGCTCGCGTGCGTTGTTCGCGCAGGGGTGGCAATGGGATCTGCAACTCTGCAAGATCGCCACCCGTGATACCGGATACAGCAACTTGTCGCAGGATTGTTCCCATCAGCTCTCGGCCTTGGGGCGAAGCGAAAAAGTAGTACAGGTAGTCGCTATCAGCAATAGAAGGATTAGGACGAGCACGAATGATGGAGCTTTCGAAGGTGGTCGCCTCAGCTATCTCTTTGACGATGCTGCATCTGCCGGCCCCTTCTGCAACAAGAGATCGCCTAGCAAACAGTAGGTCACCTTCTTTCAGACTCGATTTGCGGAGTTCTGCCTCTGTCAATTCAAGTCTTTTCATCGGCACGTTGCGTAGCCGTGGGTGACCAAAGAGTTCACCCATGTTCACAACTTTGATGCCGCTTCCATGGTGTTCTTTCGATTTGTATATGCCGTTTCGCAACGGCTCCGACAGAAGGTCGGCAAAGCGATAAGGCCTGACCGAATCAGAACTCATACCCCAGCCCCCCCAACTTCGCCCGAATCACCGCATCCAGCTCCGCACCCTTGGCCATTTGCTCGCCCAACTTCTCGGTGAGCTTCTGCATCTTGTCGGCAAAGGCCTCGTCGTCGTCTTCCACATCTTCTGCGCCCACGTAGCGGCCGGGGGTGAGCACATGGCCGTGCTGGGCAATCTCGGCCAGGGGCACGCTGCGGCAAAAGCCTTTCACGTCTTCATAGCTGCCTGCGCCCGGCTCGCCGCGCCAGGCGGCCACCACGGCTTCGATACGGGCGATGGTGTCGTCGGTCAGCTCGGCCTGAACGCGGCTGATCATGCGGCCCTGTTTGCGGGCGTCGATGAACAGCACCTCACCCTTGCGCGTTTTCTGCTTGGCCAGGAACCACAGGCAGGCGGGGATCTGGGTGTTGAAGAACAACTGCCCGGGCAGGGCCACCATGACTTCCACCACATCGGCATCGACCATGGCGGCGCGGATCACGCCCTCGTTGTTTTGGCTAGAACTCATGCTGCCGTTGGCCAGCACAATGCCTGCACGGCCCGTGGGCTTCAAGTGGTGCAGCATGTGCTGCAACCATGCGTAGTTGGCGTTGCCGTGGGGCGGGTCGCCATACTCCCAGCGCGGGTCGCCTTCCAGGCTGCCGTGCCACCAGTCGGATATGTTGAAAGGCGGGTTGGCCAGGATGTAGTCGGCCCGCAGGTCGGGGTGCTGGTTGCGGGTGAAGGTGTCGGCAGGCTCGCGGCCCAGGTTGTAGTCAATGCCGCGAATGGCTAGGTTCATGGCGGCCAGGCGCCAAGTGGTAGGGTTGGCCTCTTGGCCGTAGATGCTCACATCGCCCAGCTTGCCGCCGTGGGCTTCGATGAATTTCTCCGACTGCACGAACATGCCGCCCGAGCCGCAGCACGGGTCGTACACCTTACCTTCGTGCGGGGCCAGGATGGCCACCAGGGTTTTGACGATGCTGGCAGGCGTGTAGAACTGCCCGCCCCGCTTGCCCTCGGCACTGGCGAACATGCCCAGAAAGTATTCGTACACCTGGCCCAGCACGTCGCGGGCCACGGCGGGGTCGTCGCCAAAGCCGATGGTGGAGACCAGATCAACCAACTCACCCAGCTTGCCGTCGGGCAGTTGCGCACGGGCATAGCGTTTGTCGAGGATGCCTTTGAGCTTGGGATTCTCGGCCTCGATCAGGGTGAGGGCGTCGTCAATACGCTTACCAATGTCGGGTTGCTTGGCGGCATTGCGCAGCGCCTCCCACCGCGCACCTTCGGGCACCCAGAAGACGTTGACCTCTTTGTAATAGTCGCGGTCTTCCAGCTCGGCTTCGATGTCGGCAGGATCAGCATCGCCGTAAAAGTATTCGTCGTCGGGGTTGGTCAGGCGGGCCGTCAGTTCGGCACGGCGGGCGGCAAAGGTGTCAGAAATGTATTTGACGAAGATGAGGCCGAGCACCAAGTGCTTGTATTCGGCTGCGTCCATGTTGGCGCGCAGCTTGTCGGCGGTGGCCCAGAGGGTTTTTTTGATGTCGTCGAGCATGGAGACTGAGAGAGTTTGGCCGCACAACTCGAGTCAAAAGAGCGGGGTGTACGCATAAAAATCACTCGTCCCATCTTACCGTCACGATCACAGATGGATACAGGTTCCTGCGCTCGTTCAACTGTCTTGGGGGCGCAGGGCTTCAAATTGAATGGCAACCTACCTGGCCAACGCTCCCTGGCAACAGCGCTTCACTCGTTTTCTTTGCCGTCGTTCATATTCGACCTGCACATGATCCGCCACCAAGGGCATGCTTTCGCAGAGGTCGCACTGGGGGGGACTTTGTATAGACCCTGCCGCAGCTCAGTCAGTTCATGAGGATTCACGTTTTCAGAGAAGCTTCAGAAGCCGTGCGACAAGCCGTTCCGCGCTTGTGGGGCATAGACCTGTGCGGCTGTTGGTCAGGAAAAGCGATTGGCAAAACGGCCTGAAAAGCCAGGAACGGTCATCAACCGCGAGCCACGGCTCATTGAGGACCTGATTGGCCCGTCGCCACGCATGGCATTCGGCTTCCCGTTCATAACCAACTAGCGTAAGCGGAACGTCGCGAAGATAGCAGTATTGGGGGGTAACTCCCACGAGCTTGGCAGCCACATTGGGTCCCAGTTTTTCTCGAAGACGCTCTACTGGAATTTGCAGCCTCCAAGTACTCGCGATCACCAGCTTGCAGTCGGGAACCTGGCTGAGAACGCTCTCAAACACGGGTAAGCAACTAAAGTGTTTGGACTCATGGCAATGCTCCGGATGTAGAACACCGTCGAAATCCAGAAACAAGATAGGCATTGGGCGACATTCAAGAGAAGACTTGTGATGTGCAGAGTTTTCTTACGACGGGACTTGCAATGAGACTAGTTGGTCGTGGTCTTATTGGTCTCATTCGGCGGAAATCGGGAGTATGTCTTCCCGAAAACAACTCCGACCCAAAGCTGACTTTGGTCGCGCGCTTCAAGTACTGCGCGCTGCACGGGGTGTGACCCAGGAAGACATGCTCTTTGCGACGAGCCGACGACACATCAGCCGCGTTGAACAAGGCCACCAAGTGCCAAGCATCCGAACCATAGAAGGATTGGCTGAGAGTTTGCAGATCCATCCTATGACGCTGATCGCGACTGCATATTGCCAAGGTTTGGAGCATGCATCGTTCGACGAAATCATCGAGACCGTGAAGGCCGACCTCCAAGCTTTGACCCTATGTTAGGCGGGGCGAGGTGACCGGGCGGGTTCGACGTTGTTCTGAGTAAGGACGCGCAGGCTTTCCATCAGTTCAGCGCCAGTGGGGCCATCCTTACGATGCAAAATCCGGCTCACGATCTCTCTATCAATAGTGATGCTTAGAAGAGTCATCGCCTCATGCAATGTACTCATCGCGACATCAAAGCCCTTACTCAGCCGCTCGGCACCCGCCTCCGACAGCAGCAACAAGCTGATCGGTAGGGCAGCGCTGCCAGGCCCCTGGTTATCATCCCAGCCCTTGCCTGCAAGTAAATCCCGCAGTTGCTCTGAGACCAGTAGCAGATGCTGATCATCTAAAGCATCAGGCAAGACTGATTTCCACCCTCGCGAGTTTATAAGGCCTGCCAGTTCAGGCTCTCCAAATGTTCCAAGAGTAGTTTTTTCCACACGCAGCATGTTGGTTGTTCAAGAAATGTGAGACTATTTGGTCCCATTCGGAACCGGGGAGCGCGAAGATAACCTAGCTCCAAGGCGTTATTTCGCTCGTAGCGTTGACACTGGCGAATGGAATGCATCCGGTTGCCCCGCCGCACAACTTTGGCAACCAATCAGTAGCTTTCCAGGAATCCGTGAAAATTGAAGAGTCGTCTGGATTTCAACCGCTTGGCAGAACTTGATCGGCAGTTTTGCGAATTCGCGAAGCTGCATCGCGATGTGGCACCGAGGTGCGGCTGGGTCAAGACCATCCGCCTCGCCCTAGGCATGAGTTCAACGGCTCTTGGGGCACGAACCGGAATGACGGCCCAAGGTGTGCGCAAGCTGGAACAGGCAGAAGCAAATCAAAGCATTTCTTTGAACACGCTGGCCAAGCTTGCCGATGGCTTGGACTGCGAGGTGCGCTACATACTCCTTCCCCGAAGCAGTTTGCTCGGCCAGATTCTCAAGCAGTCGAGAGAAATCCACGGCACCCAGTTGCCGACCTCTCTTAATGGCACTACTGAAATGCGGCTTGACACAGAGGATCTCGGTGCACTCTCAGCGCTGTTTGCCAATGTGAATAAGCGTGGGTTCTGGCTGTAGGCTTCTGTTCAGCTGAAGTTCTTTCAGCGCAAACATTTCTCAAGCTCCCTTGTAGGCCCGCAGGACGGAGTGAGCTGTCTGAGCAGCATAGGTTTTCAATGCTGGAAGCAAGTTATTCACAATCGCTGGGCCGCGAATAGTTATCCACAATAAGTTACTGAAAATTCACTCAGAGAGAGACGCGACCAGTGGTCAGGACCAGTGGTCATACTGTGGGCGGTACTGGACTGCTTGGTCGAAAGAGCTGGATTACGCACAAGTAGCAGCCCGCCAGCTTCGCAGTCAGAATCACTGGCCTGAACATGCTGGTGGAAGGTCTCCAGCGCGGACTTCGAGAAATGCAGCAGCGTTCTGTTGTCGTCGGCCGCCCAAGAACTCATGAATTGCATGAGGGACATTCCCGATCCCGCAGCGGATCGCAATCGGGTGTGGCAAGCTGCTGGGCGCGGTCGATCAACTTGGTTCGCAACGCAGGGGAATGGACGCCGTTGACCCAATCAAGGGTCATCTCAGCGCCCAGGCTGGCAGCGTGCACCGACACCGAAGCGGGGAATGGCACGTACAAGCCCTCGCATCCATGCCCCGCCAAAATGCCAGGAAGAGGATCAATGGTAGAACGGAGCTCGCCCCTTCTGTTGCTATGCCAAAGACATCGATAGCACGCACCAGATGCGTTCGTCCTCAGGAGCGCACGGACACCCGTTCCTGGCCCCTCGATCCAGACCGAAAGCATGGGCGTCGGAGGCGGATAGTGGCCGCACAGCCAATGCCCGAGCGATTCTTCCCCGGTGGCATCTATGAGCAGATCCAGCTCTCCCATTTGAGCCTGCCTGACATCCACGGGCAACGCGCGAATCTCGGCGCCTGGCGCCAAGCGCTTGAGTTCCTTCGCCATAGCCTCGGCTTTGTTAGACAACAGGTCCGGAAATCCCAGGCGATGGCGCCCGATGTTTTGCGGGAGAAGGCAGTCGAAATCCACCAACGTGAGTTTTCCGCCGCATGTCCCCGCCCCAGCCTTGACAAGCATATCCGACAGATAGCCGCCAATCGTGCCGCATCCAACGACGGCGATGTTCTTCCCTGCAAGCGTCTTTGACTTCGGCATGTTCCGCTGGGCAAGATACCGATCGTCAATTCTGACCACAGAGATGGGCATCACCTTCAACCCATAGCTCGAATCCCTGCGATCTACGAGCTTGCTCTTTTGGACAGGACTTTGGCGGTCATAGAGAACCGCGAAGCCATACGTCATCAACGGGGATTCGATGACGATCAGAACCCCGTTGGCCTTCTTCCTCTCCCCCTCCTTGATACGCTCGTGAATCTTGCGCCGGCACCGGGGGTCAAGGGTGCTTTGCCACGCCAAGATATCCCCAACTGTTTCAGGAGGCCAATGGCTGGTCAAAGGGCGGGGTTGAGCACCAGTCTTCACCCGGTAAGTCAGCACCGTTCTATCGGTGACTTGGTAGCCGAGCGACTTCAGCTTCTCAGTTGTTCGATCTTCGTTGTCGGTGATGAACCACAAAGGGCACCCATTGGCCTGCGCGACTACGCAGTTCTGTCGCCCTAGATCCTCGCCTTGCATGTCCACGAAACAATGCCAGCCGTGCCAATAGGCGAAGAACTCTTCCGCGAGGTCTTCGATCATCTCCCCCTGCATGATCTGACCGAACACGACGGCCGCGCGTTGCAGGCACGCCAGCGACTGTCCCACAGGATCGTAGATGTCCAGAACGACGGTGCCCTTGGCGAGATAGCAAAGCCCGCCATCTGCGCCAAGATGAGGAACCGCTGCGGGCAGCTCAGGAGGGATTTCCAGCAGCCGGATGCGAGGCAAGTCGAAGAACGTGGGGTCGAGCTGGACTTCGCACGGACAACCCTTGTCCGCTTGGGGCGGGGTCAACCGCCCGTGCAGCCTGAACCAGCCGGTATCCGTCTTGCCGACAAATTTGAAGCCTCGCTGCTTGAAGGCCTCGATCACGTCTGCGACCGCTGCGGCGCTGCTCATCCAGCTTTCGTTCGTCCGATAAGTTCGCTAGGACCAGTAGCGGCTGGGGCCGCGGCAATGGTGGCGGCAACGGACACCACCTTGACCCGATCCGGCTCGTTCGGAAAGCGCGGGCCGAACTCGCCTCGCATCCAGATACAGGCCTGTGAAGGACTGCCAGCGCCGGTTGCTCCGCGAAGCACTTTCTCAAATTCTTCGAACGCCTTTGCTGCTTCTTCGACACCCGCTTGGCCAAGTCGCTCCGTGAGCGATTCGGACTCATCCACGGGGTTGTTCACTCCCCCACGCAACCTAGCTGGCAGCGCCGCGACGACATCCAGCAACGCGAGGTCGTCGCGCCAATCACGCTTTTCAAAGAGAGGGGCTGCGGCGGCCATCAAGAGGATCGAAGCGGGTCCGCCGCTGGACCACCTCCAATCACGAAACGCCTTCAAGTAACGAACCACGCGGCGGAATTGCTCCCCCTTGGCCTCCACTTCGCCCAGGAACCATTCCTTCACAGGCCTGGGGTCAGAGGACATCCAGTTGCATTCGCGATGGGCCAGGAGAACCTTGTCAGCGGGCAGTGCGGTCCAGGCATCCTGCTCTGCCATGTTCACCGCTTCCGTCAGCGAGTCGTAGCCATATCGCTCCATCGAAGCCTTTGCAAGCGTGACAAATTCGTCGTCGGGAATGGCGTACAGAGGAATATCAATGTGGGCATACGTGGCAAAGACGATGCGGATGCACGTCGGCTTGTCGGTGATGAGCTGCCACCGCTTTTCCTCGACCAGCGGCTTCAAGGCTTCTTCCGCAGCGGCAAAGAACACCGTCGACGCAGTGCTGGGACGCCTCGTCTGCGAGACGAAACTCATTGGTAGATAGCAGCCATCATCGACATCCGCCTGCTGCGGGCGTTGTGCCGGGGAGTTCAGCGTCTTGTATGCCCACGACCCTTGTGTGAAGAAGCGCGGCTGCGGCACGTCTTCCGTGTATCCGCTTGCCTTAAGCACGCGGGGGATGCCTGTGCGCAGACAGTCCCTGACGTCAGTGCGTACGCTGGCGATCCAGGCGCGTTGTTCAGGCGTCAGATCAAGCTCGTCGTGCATGCAGGATTCGTCATCAAGGGTGGTGAAGAAGAGCGGGCTCAAGTTCAGCATGCGGCCTCCGGAAAATTCTTGTTGGGGCCGTGATAGAAGATGGGAGCGCCGGCCTGGTGCGCTCGAAATGGTTGGAAGAGAGGATCGCCGAGCGCACGCTGCGCCGCGTGGTTGCCGCGATCCTTGAGCGTATTCGTGGATCCAATGGAAACCCGATCCAGCGCCTTCACGTCCTTGCTTTGATCCGGCGTCGCCTTGTCGTCGATCTGGAAATAGTTGTTGCCCAGCGCCTGCCGCAGCATGTAGTCCACCGACGACTCCTGGGCGGAGATCACGAGGTCAAAGAGTCCCCCGCGCCACTTGCCGAATCCGCGGTCGAGGCTGGCGCCGCCGCGAACGGTCGCACCGATGGTCATCGTTCCGATGGCGAGGACCCGAACCAGCACATCCTGTTTCGGCGCCAGGAACGTCTTGACTTCGTGCAACCCGAACAGGCCCGGGGCGTTGCCCACCAGCCCCCCGTCCGCGAAGACACCGCGGTCGTTGCGCGCCAGAGGAAAGTAGACGGGTGCGGCTGCGGTCGCCAACGCCACATCGACGATCTTCATGCGGTGATCCAACTCAAAGGACGGATGGTGCGGTGTTTTGAAGAACTGCCCGCGACCTGTCGAGTAGTTGACTGCTGGCACGAGAACACGATGCTTCAGGTCGCCGATCGTGGTCCCTTGGAAGCGCTCGGTCAGTACCTCTCGCAGCCCTGTTGAGTCATGCTTTGCGGTCAGCCAGAACCCCAGAAGCCGCCGCGGCAGGCTGCGGCAACCAAAGATGCGGCTGCCCTGTTCTTCAAATAGTGCCTTGAGTTCGTAGGCCGGAATTTCCGCAGCCAGCCCCAAAGCCAGCATCCCTCCTGCCGATGTGCCGCAAATCAGATCAAAGTGCGAAGCGATAGGACGGCCCAGCACGGTTTCGAGTTCGGCGAGAACCGTGGCGGTGTACAGGCCGCGATAACCGCCCCCTGACAGGGCGAGCACATGGTAGGTAGGGATGCCTGTCATGGCGCTTCAGCCCTTCGGCGGGAAGGGGTCGTTGCCGTGGCTGTCCTTGTCACGGATACGGCCATCCGGACGATAGATGACGAGTTCGGACTGCTGGTTGCGTGCGATATCCCTCGCTGCGTCAATGGCCTGTTGCTGGGTGTCGTGCACGGAGGTCGCCCGCTGAT
Source organism: Chitinivorax sp. PXF-14 (assembly GCF_040812015.1). Taxonomy (NCBI): domain Bacteria; kingdom Pseudomonadati; phylum Pseudomonadota; class Betaproteobacteria; genus Chitinivorax; species Chitinivorax sp. PXF-14. Next base: position 14,229 of record NZ_JBFNXJ010000003.1, read on the forward strand.
TGCCGGCTCCCTTGACGGCCCAACCATCCTGATGAGGGACAACATGCTGATTCTTGCCTGCCATGATGGTTCTCCTACAGTGGAACTATCGAAGGCCCAGCCGCTCGACTGGGTTGTCAACGGCCGCCCGCTGTAGCACAATTCGTTGCTCACGCAGACAACAGGAAGGCCAAGCCAATCCAACCTGGAGCAGGCGTAAAACCTACATCTGTTGTCTGGATGGACAACAATGTATCAGAGCACGTGCGCCGGTGCAACTGGGTACGGCGTGCGCCTTTGAACATCAACAGGATGTGGAGGGGCAACAGAGGGCTTGGCCCTTCTTCCCGCAACCGCAAGGATCAGAACTCATGCCGCAAACAGGCCTAGGCGTCGCCCTCAAGACGCTACGCGAACGCAGAACCCTTTCCCTGCGTGAGATCGGCCAGCTATCGTCAGTTGATCATGCGTATGTCCACCGCCTCGAAACAGGCGAGAAGACAAACCCATCCCAAGACTTGGTTGAGAAGCTGTTGAAGGTTCTCAAGCCGGGAGAAAGAGATGCCGCACTCGTGATGTGGCTGGTTGACCACGCAGACGCTGATCCAAGCCTTGTTGAATTCGTGCTACAAGATCCCTCGATCAGCATCGATGTTTTTTCGGCCGCGGCTGGAGTCAGGCATCGGGGAAATGCAAGGCCTGACCCCGCGACGCTCATCGCCCGAATCAAAAAGGCCTTCGACGACGACGAGGACGACTGAACATGGACGAGGCGGATGTCAGGCAGAGCGCGCGCGCGTTTGTCGCGAGAGTCGATGTTTCGAACATCCGAGAAGACCTGTCCCCGTATGTGACCGCGGCTAACGCCAAGGTCAAGAAGGATGAGCTTGGCGAGGGGGAGTCTGGCTATACCGTTACCAAGCCGAACGGGAAGCACATCATCACTGTGAATTCGCTGGAAACCGAAGAGCGCCAGCGCTTCACTGTCTGCCACGAAATAGCTCATATCGTGCTCGGCTTGGAATCAAGTCACAACGAGGTGCCGTCATGGTCCTATGCAAAGCGACATCCGAACGAGATCGCCTGCGACACGTTTGCCTCTGAACTGCTGATGCCCTATCAGCAATGGCTCTCCGCTGTTCCCAACGAAGAGCCCTCCCTGGAGCTCATCCAACACATGGCCGCCTTGTTCGGCACATCATTCCCTGCAGCGGCGTCAAGGTTTGCCAGTCTTAGCGATATGCCATGTGCATTCGTCACCATGGAGCGCGGTGCGGTGCGGTATGCCGCGCGCTCCACGGCCTTGCGGCAAGCAGGGGCCTGGATACCTCCCAGGTCGGTAATTCCAGCAGGCTCCGTGGCTCACCGAATCCGCTCTTCAGGGATTAGCGCCACTGAGACGGGGGAAGTTTCACAGGACGTCTGGTTCGACAACTGGGAAAAGGGCCTTGACCTCTGGGAACTTTCAAGGCATTACCTGCGCACCGATACCACCATCTCCTTGCTATGGTTCGACAGTGACGATTTGCCGGAGGTGGAGGTGAACCGCTACGGCGCACGTGTCGAAGACGATGGAGGCTTGGCTGAACTGACGGGAGAACTGCCATGGCCGGGGCGAAGCAGGCGCCGCTGAAAAGCGATCATAGATTGTGCCGATAGGTATTGAAATTCATCATCCCTCCATGCAGCGTACCCACGAGGTCCGAAATGGAGAATCTATCGCGCGTTCTTACAGGTACTTCTTGAACGTCGCCGCTGCGATGCACACCGCCACGCCGAGCATTGCGGCGCTGGGCAGCAGGATCAGCAGCGGGTTCACGCTGACCGGCAGTGCCAGGTAAGTCACCCACGGCAGTACGGCCAGCGGGATCAAGCTGGCCCAGGCGCGATGATAGATGAACCCCGATTCGCGTCCCGCGCCGAAGCGGCGGATGTCCCGGCGCACCAGCCCGTCCACGAGGCCGACGAAAGCGGCCATCAGGAACAGCGGCAGGGTCAGGCACAGCACCAGCAGCCGCACGAGGAAGACCAGCGTCGTGTAGGCTCCAGCGATCAGGTAGCTCTCCACGTTCACGTAGACCAAGCCGATGTAGTAGCGGAAATCCTTGGTCGGGCGATGGCTGCCGGCGCTGGCCTGCGCCGAGGCGTCGCGTATCCAGTCCAGCAGGCCGCTCTTCACGAACAGCCAGTCGTAGCCCTGCTCGACCAGCCGCTGCGCGGTGCGCCCCGGCTCCTGCGCCAGCGCGCTGCGCGTGAAATGCGTGGAGAGCTGATCCAGCTCGTAGTGCAGCATGCCCTGCGCGTGGCGCCAGCCCTGATCGGGCCAGAAGAAGTGCATGCCGACGCATTCGATCAGGATGCACAGCAGCAGCGCGCCGCACAGCACGCCGAAGAAGCGGAACGGCAGCGTGACCAGGCCGGCGATCAGCCCCTGCTGTCGTTGCTGCTGGCGCTGTGCTGCGACGGCTGGATCGCTCATGCTTCGGCCTCCTCAGCGGCGGCCATCTGCTTGAAGTCGTCCAGCAGGTCGTCGGGCAGCGTCTTGTCCTGCAGGCCGGGGATGCCTTGGTTCTCCCACCAGTCTCCTGCCTCGACGTAGTGCTGTCGCATGTAGCCGGCCAGCTCTTGCAGATCGTTCGGCATGGCTTCGTCGGGGTCGGGTGCCGGCAGCGGCATGCGGACTTTCCAGAGGTTGCCGCCCTCGATCAGCGCGAAGCACTGGCCCTTGGGCAGCGCCACCACATGCGCCGGCTCGATCAGCGGCACGCTGTTGCTGCTGATGCGGTCCTGGGTGTTGGACGTGAAGGCGGTATTGCCGTGCGGGTCGGAGCTGTCGGTGGCGCCGCTCATCAGTGCCGTGGCGTACACCTCGACCTTGGGCAATTGTCGCGTCAGCAGTTCGGCGGTGGCGGTCTCGCGCACGCGCAGCATGAACAGGTTGTTGAAGTTGCCGACCACTTGGCCGGCCTTGGCACGGTTGCCGATGCGCGCCTCGATGTCGCTCAAGGTCTGCGTGTAGGCCGTCACCTGCACGCCGGCACCGCCGCCCTTGTTGACCATCGGGATGAACTCGTCGCCCATGAGTTCATTGAATTCGTCGGCGTGGACGTTGATCGGAATCCTGGCGCCCACCGCTGCGCCGGGCAGCCCGTCGTCGATGCCGAACTTGTAGATGTGGCCGGCGACCGAGACGAGATCGCTGAACATCGAGTTGCCCACCGCCGCCGCGACTTCGGCGTCGGACAACGCATCCAGCCCCACGTAGACTACCGCGCGTTTGCGGATGACCTGCATCCAGTCGAAGATCGGTCGCGGGTCGGACAGGTCGGAATAGTTCGGTGCGAGCAGTTGCGCGATCTTGCCGGTGGTGAGCTTCTCCAGCAGCGGCAGCAGCGAAGCGACGATCTTGTCGAAGTACGTCCGGTCGTAGCGCACGGCGCTGCGCAGGCCGTCGAGCACCGGGTCATAGATGCGCACTTGGGACAGGTACTGCTCCAGCACCACGACGCGCTTCTCGCGGCCGATCATGTTGCGCGGGATGTTCTTGTCGTTCAGCCTGGCTTCGAGCTGGACGATGATCTCCCAGGCCTTCGGCTCGTTCTTCGCGAAGAAATGCTGGGCGTATTCGATGAACAGCGCGTCGATGTTGATGACGTGGCGCTGGATCAGCAGATAGTCGGGGCGCTGCCCCAGTTCCACCAAAGCCCGGGCGATGATGTTGACGAACCTCCAGGCGAACTCACGGAACGCGGCGCTGTTGCCCTCGCCCGAAAGCTGACCCGCGATACGGGTGGCGACTTCCGAGGTGCGGCCGAAACGGCCCACGGCGTTGTAGCGCGCCGAGATGTCCGGCCAGCCCAGATGGAAGACGTAGAACTCGCCCTCGCGCCCGGCGCGCCTGGCCTCCACATACATGCGTTTCAGGAGATCGGCGTCGCCCTTCGGATCGAAGACGATCACCACCTCGTGCTGGCCGTTGACCTTGCGCCGGATGTCCTGGGTGATGAACAGCTCGGCCAGGCGAGTCTTGCCCACCCGCGTGGTGCCCAGGACCAGCGAGTGGCCGACCCGCTCGCCCAGCGGCAGCGTCACGTCGACTTCGTGCGGTTCGATGCCGTGCAAACGCGGCAGCCCACCGACTGGCGGCAGCGGACGCGCCGGATTGAGCGGGCTATCCCAGGCCAGCGCCTTCGCAAGCTTCGAGACTGGGAACGGTGCGAACTCCAGCCGCTCCTCGATCCGCCGCGCCGCCCGGTAGATCGCCGTCGGCTCCACGTAGCGACGGAATTCCGGCCGGTAGGTCTGCATGAGCCGATGCGTATGACGCTGATCCCACCGGAAGCCCCGGCCGATGAACAGCCGCTGCTGGCTCACCGGCATATCGCGGCTGGTCATCACGTAGCGCGGCAACCGCCGGATGTTGCGCCGGTAGCGCAGGATGGCCCAGGCATCCCGCCAGCGGATGGCACCAAAGGTGAGAAACGCGAGCGCACTGCCCAGGCCCAGCAAGGGGCTCAGCGCGAGCGACCACGGTGCCACCATGCACAGAAGCGCGGCGCCGACACACACCGCGACGGTGTAAAGCTCCACCGCTGGTCGCAGCAGTACCTCGACAGAGTGGGGCTGGGCCATGGCGGACGCTGCACCGTATCTCGCTTCAAGGCTCGATGCCGGTGGCTGTGATCAGCACCGGGTAGTGGCGGATGCCGAGCCGTTGCGCCAGGTCGTCGCCGGAGACTGGTGAAAGCGTCAGGCCGGGAGCGAGGCGGCGCAGCGCGGCGAGCGCCTCGGCGGTGGCGACATTGACCACCAGTCCGACCGCCCGCAGTTCCTGCAGGGCCGCGCGCGGCTGCCGCAGCCAGGCGCGCGAGCGATCGTCGTCCCCCACCAGGAACAACGGCGATAGGCCCGGTGCGCGAATCACGCGCCGCGGCTCGTCGCCCGGCGTCAGCAGCGCTGAGCGAACCGGCAGCATGTCCGCCTCCTCATCGGACGGATTGTCGACGCGGGGCATCGGTGTCGCAGCAGGCGGCTGGGCCGGGCCGGCGTCCTGTGGATTCAGGGCCTGGTAGTACGGCAAGGCCGATACGCCACCTCGGCCCTCGACGACGATCAGCGGTTGGGGCGCGGTCGTCTGAGTTGGCTGGAGGGTCGTTTGCGCGACGGCGGCGGTGGCCGACCACAACCCCAGGGTAATGACAAGCAGGATGCGCTTCATGGCGTGCGGGTCCGGGTGAAAGCGTTGGAAGAAACGGATGCGTCCGGACCCAACACGCGGGCAAGGTGCCGATGAACGCTGCGGCGGTAGCGGGCGGCCGGCTCGCCGCCGGTGGGCCGGTGGTAGCGGCCGATGGCGACCATCCAGTCCTCGCCAGGTGCGTGCTGCTCCACGAGGATGTCCGCGGCGATGGCGAGATTGCGGTACGGGTCGAGCAGATCACAAGGCTGCTCGTAGCGGTGCGCGTGGTAGCCGAGGTTCACCTGCCCGAGGCCCGCGTCGACGCGGCTGGCCGGGGTGCGTGCGAGCGCTCTGCGCAGCCCGGCGCAGGCTTCGGCCCGTGTGGCGTAGCGCTCTGCCTGGCCAGCGACGTTGAGGGTCCACGGCCAGGGAATCAGGCGGCCGTGCAGCCGCGCGCCGCTCTCTTGCAGCGCGACCGCAAACAACACGGGCGAGGGTATGCCCGCCCGCTGTGCGGCGAGCTGGTAAGCCGGCGGCGGCACTTCCTGGGCCGATGCGATCGTCTCCCAGGCGCAGAGGGCCAGCACTGCGCATGCGGCTCGTGCCGCGGCTACTGGCGCTGCCATTGGCCGTTCACCTCGCGCACCACGGCGGGCAGCTCGCCGGGCAGGCTCAAGGACAACCAGCGGCCGCCATCATGATTGAGCGTGATCGTGCGCGCCCGCACCCGGGCGGGGTCGATGCCGGCCTGCGTCGCCCACTGGCGGATGCGGCCATCGTCCTGGCGGCTGCCGACCATATAGAGATCGAAGGCCGTGCCAGCCGCCTGCAACTGGCGCACGCGCTGTTCGCACGGTTGGCAGTCCGCCTTGACGAAGACGGCCAGCCGGCCGGGCCCCATGTTGCCGGAAGCGGGAGCCCGTGCGCCGGGCAGGTTCACGCGCTGCTGGCCGGGAAACAGGCGTTTCCACGCGGCGTCGTAGGCGCGTTGGTAGGCCAGCGTCTTGCCCACGCGCCGCGACTCCGCCTGCACCTGCAGCTCCGCGTACCGGTTGCGCTCCTCGTCGCTGCGGGCCTCGATGCCCAGGACCGTGAGTGGATCGAGGTTCGGGGAGTAGATGCCGAGCGGTCCCTGCATCAATTGCCGGTAGCGCGCCCATTCCTCGGGCCGCAGTCCCCAATCCCGTGCGAGGCGCTCGTCCAGCCCGGCGTCGGTGCTGTTCTGCATCAGGCTCGGGGTCACGCGGGAGTTCGCCACCGGCGCCGACTGCGCGAAGCCACCGGCCGCCACGAGGGTGAGCGCCACGGCAAGGCCGATCGCGGTCGCAAAGCCTGGCTTCATGGCACGCTCCTACGGCAGCGCGACACGTACGATCTGGTCGTCCACGCGGAAGACGGCGGCATGCGCGTCGATGGCCTGGAGTTGCCAGGCACCGATCGACTCACCCACGCGCAGCAGCCGCAGTTCGGTAAGCGCTGCGGCGCCGCGTGATGCGATCGACACGAAGCGTTCACCGCCGCGCAGCTCCAGGCCAACCACGTTGAATGGCGGTTCGGGCACTTTGGGCTTGGCCGCCTCTGCGGTCTTGTGGGGATCTGCCGCGGACGGTGCCGCCTTTTTCAGGCGCGCTTCGAGGACGCCCACGCGTGCCTGCAGCGCCTTGATGTCGTCGCCGTGGGCATCCGTCGCCTGCGCCTGTTCGACGTGCGCCAGCCGCTCCTCCAGGGCCTGGCGGGCGGTATCGAAGTCCGTCTGAGGGATCGGCTTGGGCTGGCGCTTGATCTCCTCCACCTGCTGTTCGACTTCGCCAACCCGCGTGACGAGCGCCTGGACATGGGTGTCCTGGGCGTTGGTGCGGCTTTGCTCTGCCAAGTGCGACAACCCGACGCTGTTGACGACGGCGAGCACACTCGCGAACAGCAGCCAGACGGCGGCCGCGATCTTCGGCCAGCGCCGGCGGCCCTCGACGTCGGAAGGGAACTGAGGGATGTTCATGGCTGGACCTCCCGAGTCCCATCGGCCTCGATCTGGTCTGCGCTTGGAACACCGCCGGTCGGGACCACGATCGAAATGGCCGAAACGGGGGCCGCTCGGCGCCCGAAGCACACATGGCGGGATGCGTCATCGACCGATAGATCCCATGCGGGTCCGGCGATCGTCAGCAGGGCGTCGCGCAACGTCAGCGGTCCGAGACGCAGATGCGCCGCGGGCAACGGAAGCGCATACAGGGCCGAGGCATCCGCGGCGTCGCAAAGTCGATAGCCCGTGTGCAGAAGGACATGACGCAGGGCGTCGCCCACGCTCGCATCGAACATGGGTGGAATTGCGACCTCAACGACTTGCTGCATCAGATCACGCTGTGCCGGCTCCGGTACCAGCTCGACCAAGGTGTAGCGTCCGTGGCGGACGACGGGAACGTATCCGGCTGAAGCGCCCGCGATCACCGCCAGCTCTGGAGCCCCGGCGAGCGCGCCGGGCGCTCCCGTCGTCAGGGCATGATTAGGCAGCGGCGAAGTGGTGGCGCAACCTGCAGCCAGGACGGCGCAGGCCGTTACGCCATAGAGGGAAAGGAAGCCAAAAAAACGGGCGGGCGGTCGCATGGGTCGGTTCCCCGATATGTGGAATCGTCACCATCGCCTCCGCCACTCGGGCTGGCAGCAAACAAAAGGAACTGGACGCCGACCGATTAACGGCGGTAGACCCAAGTAGGATGCTCACCAAAGGCATGCACGGAAGCTGCGCCTTGGCATTCCGCGTCCTATCAGAACTCAAGGTGTCGATGGCCAGATCGACACACATGGAGTCTGAGCCTGAAATGAATGGAGTAAATCGGCAACAACAGCGGCCCTCTGCTCCATGAGATAGAAGTGTCCGCCGGGAAATGATTTCAACTCGAACACCTCCGCCGCGAACAGCGCCCAGTCGGCAGCTTGCTTCGATGTCAGTTCCCCATCTTCACGGCCAATAAAGGCGCTGAGCGGTATTGGCAAGGGGGGCTGGTATTGCGGCGGACGATAGGTTTCGATCAGTCGATAGTCATTGCGGATGACGGGCAGCATCAGAGAACGCAATTCATCCGACTGCAGCAGCACGGATGGGGTGCCTCCCAATCGAACCATTTCCTCGCACAAGGCGGCATCGGTCGCATGATGCCAGCGGCCGCCCTTATGATGGATCGGGGGTTCTCGTGCGGAGACGACTAAACGAAGCGGCAGGCGCAGACCGCGTTGCATCAGTGCTAGGCACAGTTCATGGGCGACAGCGGCGCCCATGCTATGCCCGAACAGCAGATAGGGCCGGTCGATGATGGGGGATATCTCATTGATAAGCGCATCCACCAAAGCTGGCATTGAACCGACTGGCGCATCGTTGATACGCTCCTCGCGTCCGGGGTACTGCACTGCCACCAATTCCATCGTAGGGGGAAAATAATCGACCCAGCCACGAAAGAAACTGGCCGAACCACCGGCATGCGGTAGGCACACAATGCGCGCTGTTGCGCCAGGCTGAGGTCGATACATGCGAAACCATGGCGAGTTCGCAAGCGACTTGACGGGGCGCGGATTCACGTTCGCGCCTGCGTCTGGAGGTGTGCGACGATGCCGTCTACCGCCAGCGGCAGGGCGTCTGGCGGCGTGATTTCCTGCGGCGATCCGAGTTCTGTGCCCAGGCCGACCCACGCCTTCGCGGCACTGAGCATATACTGCTGAAGCTTCGCATCTTGAGTGCCCGCTTGAATGGCGTCACGGAAATCCAGCAAACCGCGCGCCGCCGCTTCGGTCCAGTAATGGTTGAATGCCTGATAGTAGGATGGCGCCGTCGCCGGACCGATGAGTGAACTGACCGGCAGCGTCAATGCCTCGTGTTGGGCGGATAGGTCGATGACGCCGTCGTCGCGTCGCTCCAACCGCATTCTGGGGTGCCACAACAGTTGGCCGTGGCTGTCCACCAGTGTCAGCCTGCCGCTTTCGGTGCCTAGCGTGATCTGATGGAACAGATGAATGTGGTTGTCCGGATCGCGTGGGTCGAACTGGTTTTGCACTCGCAACGTTAGTGGCACGCCGCCGAGACGCCCTCCGATGCAGGAGAAGGGGCCCATGTCCGATTCTGCGACGGCTTGCAGGGAAAACGACCATGGACGCACACGGCCGAGCGCTTGCCCGAGGACGTCGATCAACGGATAGAGCACGTGGACGCTGCATGCGGCATCCAGAAAAAGCGGCTGACGTTGGCTGAGCACATATCGGGCGGCGGTGATGAAGCGGGCGACGGGTGCCACGTTCGGGTAGAAGCCGTTCAGCCGGTATTGGCATCCCGTCTTTCGCGCGGTACGCAGCAGGTCCGCCAGTTCATCAGGGTGCAGGGGCTGTTCCTGCAGCACATGGATGCCGAGTTCCAGCAATGCACGCGCAAGCCTCGAACCGGCTCCTCCGAGCACGCCCGACCGAACCACGACGCAGGCGAGATCAATCTCCGGCGGCAATGCTTCCACTTCAGTGTAGAGCGGTACCCGATACCGTTCGGCACAGGCGCGCGCAAAGGTGCTGCCACGTGCCAGGATGCCGGCCAGCTCGAAATGGTCCGGCAGGCTGGCAATACCATTCAGATAGGTCTGGCCAAAGGTGGTGCCGCAGACGATGACCCGCAGACGCGAGGAGGATTGGGTCATAGCGTTCCTTCCTCGATCACCGCCTCGACGGCTGCGTCATTCACCGGCAGTTCGACCAGGCTGAAGGAGTCCACTGCACCCCAGCGCCGCAGGTGATCGAGCAGAGGCTCCCATGCCAGCACGCTGTCCGCGCTATGGATACCCGGTGCGGGGGGAGTGTCGAGCAGACACGATACAGCGCTTGCCGCGACGGTGCCGCTCACCCGATAGCTGTCCGGCGCGTTCAGGACCGCGCGTACATAACGCGGACGCCCTGCCCGTTCGCCATCCATTTCCAGAACCAGACGGTAGTACGGTGCCTGCCCGGCGACATCCTGCCGGGCGGTTTCCACCAAGTCGCTGATCGCGTGTTTCAGCGTGGAGTCGTCGGTTCGCGCGCTCAGGCGTCCGCACCAGTGGGCGATCGTCTCGGTTGTGCGACCGCTTGGCATGACATTGCTCCAATGTGCATCGCGCAGCCCGAGTTCGCGGGCAAGCTGCTCCATTTCCTGACTGAAGAACGGTTGCACATGGACGCGTCCGGGAAAACCCACCAGTTCGACTTCGTCGCGCGGCGGCAGGGCGTCCGTCACGCGCCGGCCGTCGATCCATGCCACCCCGGCCTGGCCAAAGCCGTCCAGGGTGCTGAGCAGCACATCGGCCGCCGCCGCGGGTGTGCAACGTTCGCGTCCGCCTGCCCAGCCGCGCAGCGCATGAACGCGATCGAACCCCTGCCCCGCCAGCCAGCGCGGCAGCACGCCGGACAGCCCGGGATAGACGCCGGCGGAATGGATGACACGGCGTTCGAGCGACAACGGTCGTGCGGCAAGTTGCCGAACCAGCATCGCGCCGCCGAAAGCATCCACGTAGTCGGCGCCCGCTGCATCGGCGGCGCGCGCCACGCGATCGCCGATGCGGCAGGAGGGGCCGGCCGCATTCAGCACGACCGCACAACCGTCGCAAAAGCGGGCGAGTGAAGCTGCGTCGTCGGCATTCACGTGCCGCCAATCGATGTCCGCAGCATCGTCTTTGCGCGCCGACTGTGATCGATAGCCGGCACGCAATGTCCAATGGGGCGACGTGTGCAGTCCATCCAGCGCCGCGCCACCGACCGAACCACCTGCGCCCACGATGCCGATCACGGGGGGGCTCATGCGGCGGTCTCGTGCAGGATGAGTGAGGCCGCCGTCTGTACATGCGGTGATTGCAGGCAGGTCAGATGATTGCCCCCGATTCGCTCGATACGGAGTTCGCCCAAGGCGATCTCGGTCCAGAAGGTTTTCATGTCCGGTTGCAGTCCGGGCAGGAAGTGCAGCACCTCGTCGTCGAGCAGCAGGTTCAGATCGCCCGCGAACGGCTCGGGCTGGTAGTCGGCGACCGCGCGCAAGCTGTGCCGGAAGACGTGGAACAACTGTTCGATTTGAGCGTCGGAAACCTCCCATGCCTTGGTCGATACTGTTTCCGCCAGGGCGGCGAGGCGTTCGCTCGCGGGTCTTTGCGCGAGCCGCGCGTAGCACGCGCCGACTTCATGTAGTTCGCCGTTCAGATCTTGCAGGCATCCGGCAGGCAGACGTTCCCCGTGTTTCTCGCGCAGCACGCAAAGGGCGCGCTCCATGTCCGTGTTGCTCACCGTGTGGCCTGCCGCCGCGATATTGGCGCCGAGCAGGCCGCCGAAAGCACGCTCAAGCAGCAAATCGTCATCGATGCGATAGCGAAAACGGTCGCTGCTGATCACGGTCACGGAATCGAGCCTGTGGCCCGCTTCGAGCAGTGTGCGGCCGACTTCGGTGGCCAGCAGTCCTCCCATGCAGTAGCCGATCAGATGGAACCGCCGTGCGCCATGAGAACGCAGCAGTTCGGCATATTCGCCGGCCAGATCGCCGATCAGCCGCTGCGGATCGCGCGACAGATATGTCCTGGCATCGGGTACGGTGAGGCCGACGATTTCGCCGATCCGGTTCGGAGCCTCGGCGAGGAGTGGCAGCAAGGTCCGGTATGGCGCCAGAGTCCCGCTGCCATCGTGCAACAGCACATGAACAACGTCCGTGGAGCGGCGCGCAGGCACCAGCGACAGCAGTGGCGACCGCTCGGAGGATACCGGCGCACCGGACCCTTCGTCGGCAGTCTGCCGCAGGGCTGCCGCCACCTCCGCGACGGTCGGCGCACGCAACACTTCGCGCATCAGGCGATCCCATTCCCATTCCCGCGCCTCGGGCAGCTGTTCACGCATTTTCGCAACGACCTGCGCGATCAGTAATGAATCGCCGCCCGCCTGGAAGAATTCCTCGTCACGTCCCATTCCGTCGTGACCCAGGGCCGCTGCCCAGATGGCCGCGATGCGCGCTTCCAGCGCGTCGTGCAGTCGCTCCGCTGCCACGGCGGCCAAAGGTTGGCTGGCGGTCTGGGCGCGTTGCCGCAATGCGGTGCGATCGAGCTTGCCGTTGCGCGACAATGGGAGAGCACGCAGCCATTCGATCCGCGCCGGCAGCATGGGCTCGGGGAGTCGCTGTCGCAGATGGCCGCGCAGGTCATGTTCGTACAGAACGGCGTGTTCCTGCGGGAAGCGTATCGCGAACGTGACCTGTCCAACGCTGGCCAAGGCATCGTCCGGCTGCGGGTAGCTGCATAGCAGGTCGCCTCGGGCATCGGCAAACAGCCGTTCCCACTGCTCACGGGTGAAGAAGGTCTGGTCCAGCGTCTCGCGCTCGTCCACGAAACCGCTCAGCCCGCTCTGAAATTCCATCGACGTCATCAGCGCGGCGATTTCACGGGTGGCCTCGATCACAATCAGCGTGCAGCCGGGCGAGCCCAGTTCCCGCAAACGTTCGAGCACGGTGGGCATGTGCTTGGCGTTGTGCAGCACATTGGAGCAGACGATCACATCCCAACTACCGGCGCTCAGGCCTTGAGATACATAGTCCTGGTTGAGATCAAACAAGCCGTACCGAACCCACGGCAGTTCGGCGTGCCGATTACGCGCCTCGTTGAGGAAGAACGGCGAAACGTCGCTGTACAGGTAGTCCACCGGGAAGTCGGCCAGCGCAGGAATCAGCGCGCGACTCGTACCGCCTACCCCGGCGCCGATTTCCAGCACGCGCAAGGGATGCGCGGCGTCTCCCTGACACACTCGTGCCCTCGCGACTTCACGGGCGATAGCGCAGACTACGGCGTTCATGCAGCGGTTGACCAGATTTTCATTGTAGGCCGCCACCGCCGTGTCCAGGCGGCCTTGCGGAAACAGCAGATCCAGCGGATCAACGTCGCCACGCAGCAAGCCCGGTAGATGGGCGCTCGATTGACGCAGGTAGCGCAACAATTCGGTGCTGTAGCGCACTTGTTGTTCGAGCTGCTGCAATTCCTTCCAGCGTCCCGCGGCTTCGCCGTCGGCAGGTTCGCGCAGAAGGCGGTAATGCTCGTCATTCGTTTCCCGGCTCAGCCAGCCCGATTCGCACAAGGTGCGCAGCCAGCGCCGAAGCAACCGCTGGTGTGCGGCGGCCGTGCCGCTGCGCGCGACGATCTCGTCGAAGCCGTGACGGCTTCCGCTGTCCGGGAACAGGCCGCAGCCACGCAGCGCCGCGAGCATGTCCAGCCGGGCGATGTCGTCGGCCGTTGCGATCCAGCGCAGGAAGGCAGCACGATCGAGCGTGGCCACGCTTTCGTCGCCCGCGGTGCGCGCCGCCGTCACGAGTTGGCGGCGGGCATGGTTGTCATCGGGCCTAGCCCGCACCACCGGCTCGACGAATGCAGCCAGGTGTCGATCCATCGTGGTTTGGCCACACAGGACCACGGCGGCCATGGCTATATCGGGATGGGTCTGCAGGGCACTTTCGATTTCGCCCAGTTCGATGCGATGCCCTCGGATCTTGACCTGGCTGTCTTCGCGTCCGAGGAATTCGATCACACCATCCGGTCGATACCGGCCCAGGTCGCCGGTGCGGTACAGGCGTTCGCCGCTTACCGGGTGATGAATGAAACGCGCGTCCGTACGCTCGCGATCGTGCAGATAGCCCAGCGCAAGGCCGATGCCGCCGATGTACAGTTCGCCGCTGACCCCGTCTGGGCATGGGCGCATCCGTGTATCCAGCACGTGGAATTGCTGGTTTGCCAAAGGAACGCCGTAGGGGATGCTGCGCGCCTCCGCCGGCACCTTGCCGATCTCGTGCCAGATCGACCAGATCGCCGCTTCGGTGGCGCCGCCCAGACTGATCAGGCGCAGCCCGGGGCGGTGGACGCGTATCGCATCGGGCAGCCCGGTCGGGATCCAGTCGCCGGACAGCATCGCCAGGCGGAGCTGCGCAGGCGCGGCAGCCGGTTCGGTATCCAGGTAGCTGACCAGCATCTGCATCTGGGCCGGCACGGAATTCCAAACGGTGACGCCGTGCTCCGCAAGGCAGGCGGCCCAGTGGGAAGGGTCGCCACGTCGCGCGGGGTCTGGCAACACCAGAGCCCCGCCCGCGCCAAGCGTGCCGAAGATGTCGTACACGGACAGGTCGAAGGCCAGGTTCGCCAGCCCCAGCACCCGATCCCGAACGCCAATGCCGAAGCGCGCGTTGATGTCGGCGACGGTGTTGAGCGCTGCCACGTGGGTCATCATGACGCCCTTGGGGGCTCCCGTGGTGCCGGACGTATAGATCACATAGGCAAGCTGGAGCGGATCGATCGGAACCGGGGCGGGCATCTCCTCCACGTCCTGCGACAACGGGGAAGGCCGGTCCGCGACAATGGCCTGCACTCCTTCCGGCCATTGCGCGCCGAACCGGTCCGCATCGGCCAGCACGATTCGTACGCGCGCGTCGGCGAGAATCGCATCGCGGCGGGAAACCGGCTGCTGAAGATCGAGCGGCAGATAGGCGCCCCCTGCCCACAGAATGCCAAGCACGGCGGCGACTTGCGCGCACCCCTTGTCCATGGCCACGGCCACGAGGTCGCCCGGGCGGCATCCGGCGTCGCGCAGCGTTTGCGCCACGGTGGCGACGAGTCGAAGCAGTTCGCCATATGAGGTCGTACCGTGGGCGTCGATCACGGCGGGCGCATGCGGCTGTTGCTGCGCCCTGTACAGGAAACCGTGATGTAGCGCGCCCTGCGGTGCGGGCGCTGCGGTGTCATTGATCCGCGCACGGCAGGATTCGCTCGCCGCAGGCAACTCCAGCGGCTCTTCCGCCTGCCACGCTTGATCGCTGTCGGCAAGGGCACAAAGCAGATTGCGGAATGACTCGAATGCGTCCTGGATCAACCCAGGCGGGAAAACCCCTTCGCGCACGTCCCAGTTCAGGTACAACACGCCGCCGCGTTCACCGGCCTGACAGTCCAGCCAGACCTGTGGGGTCTGGGTGATGCCATAACCGAGTTTGGCGCCTTGCATGAATTCCCCATCAATTGGGGGGGCGCCGGCTTCCGCCTGGATGCCGAGCGTGCTGGTAAACACCACGGGCATGATGAGGCCGCGCTGTCCACGTTCGCGCGCCATGTCGCGCAGCACTTCGATCCCGGAGACGCTCGCATGCTCCAGGTCCTCCCAGAGTCGCCCCTGCAACGCAAGGGCGCGCTCGCCGAAGCGGGAATCCGGCGCCGGGGCGACCTCCAGGAGATTGACCGAGGTGAAGTCGCCGATGATCCGGGAGATATCCGGGTGAATCGTTGGGCGCTGCAACACTGTCACGTTCAGGCAGAACGGAGGATTCCGCGACCATCGTCCGATGGTGTCCGCGAAGGCCGCCAGCAGAGCGGACGAAGGCGTCAACCGCAGGGTGCTCGCCCGGACGCAGAAGCCTTGCCAGCGTGCGGCGGGCACCACAAGCGAATGTCGCTGGAAGCGCGCGGGACCGGCGGATCGCGCGTCCTCTCTCACGGGCAGGTCCGGCGCTCCGGGCAAGTCGGGCAGGCGGGCGTTCCAGTAGGCGCGATCGCGTTCGTAACGGGCGCGCTGCGCAGGTCGCTCCCGGAATCGCCGCTCGGCCAGCAAGGCATCACGGAACGTGATGCCGGGTGGGGCGGGCTCGGCTTCCGGCGTGCGATAGAGACGGTCGAGTTCGGCCAGCATGATCCGGATGCTGACAAAGTCGGCAATCAACAGGTCCAGCGACAGATGCAGGCGGCTGCCCGCGTCGTTACGGCTGAGTTGCAGTTCGTACAGCGGCCATACGTCCGGCACATAGCGACGCTCGGACATTTCGGCGCGCACCCGTTCCAGGACCGTCTGTACGCGATCGGCCGGCTGACCGCGCAGGTCGTGGACGATCAACGCGGGGGGGACTACATCGTCCAGAACCCGTTGCCACCCTTCAGGCGATACTACCGCGCGCAGCATGTCATGCCGATCGATCAGGCGATGCCAAGCGAATTCCAGCCGGATGGGGTCGAGATCGGGCATATCCAGTTCGACGTAGCCATGGCATCCAACGCCACCGTAGTCGTAGGCGTCGCCTCGGCCGACAAGGTAGGCGGCTTGCACATCGGTCAGAGGGAACGGTACATGGCGATGCCCTGGGTCCGCCTCGACGGCCTCGTCGTCGCTGGACAGGTGGGCAATCAGCGCGTCCTTGTGGGCGCGCATCTTTGCCTTGCGTTCATCCGTCAAGGTGCCGCTTGGCGCGCGAAAGCGCAGCTGACCATCTTCGGCCCAAAGCAGGATGCCGAGAGCTTCGAGTTCGGCGACAAATGTGGCGGGATTCATAGCGTACCTTCCTCGAAAGCGGTATTGACGACGGCAGATTCGGATTGCTCGTTCTGCGCTCGCAGCAAAGCGGCCTGGGCGGCAACCGTCGGGGCGGAGAACACCTTTCGCAGCGATAGACCGCCGCCGGCAGGGCCGCGCTGGCGCAGCGCCTCGATCAGCCGTGTCGCACGCAGACTGTCGCCGCCCAGTTGAAAGAAATCGTCGTGACGGGAGACCTTCTTGCAGCCCAGCACTTCTTCCCACAGAGCGGCAAGCTCCCGTTCGAGCGGATCGCGTGGAGGCTCGTAGTGGGCGGGCGACATGGTGGCCGCAAGCCGATTTTCGAGTTCACGGCGATCGATCTTGCCGTTGGCGCTCAGGGGCAAGGCGTCGAGCGCCAGCCAGCTTGCGGGGACCATGTAGTCGGGCAGCAGCATGCGCAGCGCCGTGGCGAGGGCACCGATGTCGGGCGGGCCCTCCGCGACCAGGGCCGCGGCGAGCGCGGGCGGCTGTCCGGCCACCAGCGCGACCGCCTGGCGTACGCCCGGCTGCGCCAGGAGCGCGGCCTCGATCTCGCCCAGTTCGATGCGGTGGCCGCGCAGCTTGATCTGGTGGTCGCGCCGGCCGAGGAATTCGAGTGTGCCATCGGGCCAGTAGCGCCCCAGGTCGCCGGTGCGGTACCAGCGCAGGCCGTCGTGCTCGACGAAGGCTTCGGCGGTGCGTTGCGGGTCGCCGCGATAGCCGCGCGCAACGCCCGCGCCGCCGATCCACAGCTCGCCCGCGACCCAGTCCGGGCAGTCCCGACCTTGCGTATCCACCACCCGGTAGCGTTGATTGGCCAGCGGTCTGCCGTAGGGGATCGAGCGCCAATGGTTCGGAAGCGGGAGCGTGACCTCGCACAGATTCGACCAGATGGCGGCTTCGGTGGCGCCGCCCATGGCCACGAAGCGTGCGGCGGGCGCCATCCGGGCCAGCCGAGCGGGCAGATCCAGGCCGATCCAGTCGCCGGAGGCCATCGCCAGCCGCAGCGGCAGCGGACGGCCGTCGCCCTCGGCGGCGACGAGCAGCATGTCGAGCAGCACTGGCACGCTGTTCCAGAGCGTCACGCACTGTTCGTGCACGAGCCGCAGCCAGACCGAGGCGTCGCGCCGGTCGTCCTCCGCGAGCAACACCACCGCGCCACCGGCGCCGAGCAGGCCGAACAGGTCGTAGACGGAGAGATCGAAGTCCAGCGCGGAGACGGCCAGCACGCGATCGTCGGGGCCGACGCCGCAGCGCTGGTTGAGATCGTCGATGGTGTTGGCCGCGGCACGATGGCTGATCTCGACCCCCTTGGGCTCGCCCGTCGAGCCGGAGGTGAAGATCACATAGGCGGGTGCATCGGGGGCGACGGAAACCGGTTGCGTCAGAGGGCGGCGGAGCGCGGCCTGAGCCACGTCGATCACGTCGGCCCCGGTCGGCCGAATTGCCTCCATCCGACCCTGGTCGGTCAGCACGTGCCGCACGCCGGCCCGGCGGTGGATGCGTTCCTGGCGCGCGACGGGCTGTGCGATGCCGACCGGCACATAGCACGCCCCAGCCGCCAGCACGCCGAGTACCGCGACCACCTGGTCGATGCCGCGCGGCAGCGTGACGGCGACCGGATCGCCCGGACGCACGCCCTGCTCATGCAGCAGGGCGGCAACCTGGAGCGTGCGGTGGGCGAGCGTGCCGTAATCGACGGTCTGACCGTTGGCGCCGTCGATCAGGGCGGTGCGTTTCGGATGCGCGGTGGCTTGCTCGAAGATGGGCTGATGCAGGGTGCGCGGCGCGACCGGTACATCGGTGGCGTTGGCCATCTCGCGCACGGCGTGCTGCCCGGGCGGCAGCAGCGCCGGAAGCGGTGCCTCCCAGGCTGCCGCGTCCTCCGCGAGATGGTCGAGCAGCCGGACGTAGGCACCGAACATCGCATCGATCAGACCATCGGGGAAAAGGCTGGGCACGGCGTCCCAGCACAGCACCAGCTCGCCGCGATGCTCGTACACCTGATGGTCGAGCCAGACCTGGGGAGTTTCCGACAGTCCGCCGTCGGCCAGATCGGGAAATCCTTCCGGCAGATCGTCGAAGAAGCCGTCGGCCATGCCGAGCGTACTGGTGAAAACCACCGGCAGCGCGGCGGCCTGCAACCCTACAGCATGAGCCCGCTCGCGCTGCACCCAGATGGATGACACCGCACGATGTTCCAGCACCTCCGCGATGCGGCGCTGCATGTCGTGGGCGCAACCGATCAGGTCGGTCTGTGTCTGCGGCTCGAAGGGCACCGGTGCCAGCGTGGTGAAGTCGCCAAGCATGCTATGGACATCGGGATGCACGTCGCGCCGGTCGAACAAGGTCAGGTTGAGCGTATGCGCGCTCCCGCCGCTCCAATACGACAGCATGTGCGCGTAGACGGTGAGCAGCAGGACCGATGGTGTCAGGCCGTACCGCTGTGCGGCGTCACGCAAACGTTGCCATTGCGGCGCCGGCAGCCGTGCATGCCAGCGCGCGAAGTTCGCCAGTCCGAGCGTCGCCGGTTCGCAGGCCAGCGGCAGTGCAGGCGCGGGTGGCAAGGTGTCGAGCCGTTCGCGCCAGTACTCCTCCGCCTCGTCCCGGGCGGTCGCGTCCGGTGCCGTTTGCGTAACGTAATCCCGGAAGTTGACCTGCGGCGGTGCAGGCAACCGGGTCGGATTGCGATACAGCGCCACCAGTTCGCTAAGCAACAGCTTGACGCTGTAACCGTCGAGCGTGAGGTAGTCGAAGATCAAGCCCAGCCTGCAACGCCCGTCGGCATACGGCACCGCATGCACGACGTGCAGGGGTGGGCTGGCGCGGGTGCGATCCCGTTGGCGCCAGCATTCGACGATCCGCGCCCGCGCTGCATTCGCGTCGGGTTCGGCGGGTTCGATGCGCAGGACGATATCCGGTATCTCACGGGGAATGTACTGGTGCCCGTCGTCGTCGACGCAGGCGCGCAGCATGTCGTGGCGTTGCCATAGTGCGCGCCAGGCCGTGTCGAAGCGCGCCAGATCCACGGCACTGCCATCGAGCTCGATCAGGTAAAGCGTGCCGCAATGCAATGGCAGACCGTCGGCCTGGCCCATCCAGTAGGCTTGCTGGACCTCGGTGAGCGCGAACGGTTCGTGAAACTCGGACGAGTTGGGGTGCAGGGAAGGGATTGTTGGCGTGCTCAGGCCACCGCTTTGCCAGATCGCCGCGAAATCTGCCAGGATCGGCCTGGCGAACAAGTGGCGCAGTGGTTGGGCGGCCCGCAGTCCGTCGCGCTGTAGCCGCGCCACAACCTGGGTGGCGACCAGACTGTCGCCGCCGAGCCGGAAGAAATGATCATTGCGATAAATGGGGGCATCGTGTCGAAGCAGTTCGCGCCACACGGCGGCGATCTTTTCTTCCACGGCACCTTCGGGCGGTGTTTTCGTGGAAGACGATGTGGCGAGATGGTCGATGACCCGATTTTCGAGTTCGCGGCGATCGATCTTGCCGTTGGCGCTCAGGGGCAAGGCGTCGAGCGCCAGCCAGCTTGCGGGGACCATGTAGTCGGGCAGCAGCATGCGCAGCGCCGTGGCGAGGGCACCGATGTCGGGCGGGCCCTCCGCGACCAGGGCCGCGGCGAGCGCGGGCGGCTGTCCGGCCACCAGCGCGACCGCCTGGCGTACGCCCGGCTGCGCCAGGAGCGCGGCCTCGATCTCGCCCAGTTCGATGCGGTGGCCGCGCAGCTTGATCTGGTGGTCGCGCCGGCCGAGGAATTCGAGTGTGCCATCGGGCCAGTAGCGCCCCAGGTCGCCGGTGCGGTACCAGCGCAGGCCGTCGTGCTCGACGAAGGCTTCGGCGGTGCGTTGCGGGTCGCCGCGATAGCCGCGCGCAACGCCCGCGCCGCCGATCCACAGCTCGCCCGCGACCCAGTCCGGGCAGTCCCGACCTTGCGTATCCACCACCCGGTAGCGTTGATTGGCCAGCGGTCTGCCGTAGGGGATCGAGCGCCAATGGTTCGGAAGCGGGAGCGTGACCTCGCACAGATTCGACCAGATGGCGGCTTCGGTGGCGCCGCCCATGGCCACGAAGCGTGCGGCGGGCGCCATCCGGGCCAGCCGAGCGGGCAGATCCAGGCCGATCCAGTCGCCGGAGGCCATCGCCAGCCGCAGCGGCAGCGGACGGCCGTCGCCCTCGGCGGCGACGAGCAGCATGTCGAGCAGCACTGGCACGCTGTTCCAGAGCGTCACGCACTGTTCGTGCACGAGCCGCAGCCAGACCGAGGCGTCGCGCCGGTCGTCCTCCGCGAGCAACACCACCGCGCCACCGGCGCCGAGCAGGCCGAACAGGTCGTAGACGGAGAGATCGAAGTCCAGCGCGGAGACGGCCAGCACGCGATCGTCGGGGCCGACGCCGCAGCGCTGGTTGAGATCGTCGATGGTGTTGGCCGCGGCACGATGGCTGATCTCGACCCCCTTGGGCTCGCCCGTCGAGCCGGAGGTGAAGATCACATAGGCGGGTGCATCGGGGGCGACGGAAACCGGTTGCGTCAGAGGGCGGCGGAGCGCGGCCTGAGCCACGTCGATCACGTCGGCCCCGGTCGGCCGAATTGCCTCCATCCGACCCTGGTCGGTCAGCACGTGCCGCACGCCGGCCCGGCGGTGGATGCGTTCCTGGCGCGCGACGGGCTGTGCGATGCCGACCGGCACATAGCACGCCCCAGCCGCCAGCACGCCGAGTACCGCGACCACCTGGTCGATGCCGCGCGGCAGCGTGACGGCGACCGGATCGCCCGGACGCACGCCCTGCTCATGCAGCAGGGCGGCAACCTGGAGCGTGCGGTGGGCGAGCGTGCCGTAATCGACGGTCTGACCGTTGGCGCCGTCGATCAGGGCGGTGCGTTTCGGATGCGCGGTGGCTTGCTCGAAGATGGGCTGATGCAGGGTGCGCGGCGCGACCGGTACATCGGTGGCGTTGGCCATCTCGCGCACGGCGTGCTGCCCGGGCGGCAGCAGCGCCGGAAGCGGTGCCTCCCAGGCTGCCGCGTCCTCCGCGAGATGGTCGAGCAGCCGGACGTAGGCACCGAACATCGCATCGATCAGACCATCGGGGAAAAGGTCCTCCAGCGCATCCCACGCGAGCAGTACCCCCCCGCCCTGTTCGTAGACCTGGTGGTCCAACCAGACCTGGGGCGTCTGCGAGATCATGTATCCGAGTTCGCCCAGCGACCGGCGCGTTCGATCATCGAGCAGGGGTGTGCCGAGATTGCAGGCAAACACAACCGGCGCGAAGCTGCGTTCGCCGTCGCCACGCTGGGCGAGTTCGCGCTGAAGACGTACGCCCGACCAGGCACTGTACGCAACATCCGTGTGGAACCTTGCCTGCAAGGCGCGTGCGCGAGCTGCGAACGGCATCGGCTCGCGGCAGTCGACCTCAAGCAGCAGGAGGTTGGTGAAATCGGCCACCACGTTGTCCAGTCCGGGCGTGTCGCCGTGCCGGTCGAACAGCGGCAGGTTCAGCAGGAAGCGCGGTACTGTGCTCCAGGCCGCAAGCACTTCCGCATAGGTAGTGGCCAGGACCATGGCGGGCGTGATTCGTGCCGAGGCGGCGAAGCGTTGCAGGCGCGCCCATCGTGTCGCCGGCATTTTGTGCACACGTCGCGTAAAGCGGGGCGACGCAAGGGTCTCCGGCGCGCAACGCAGGGGCAACGCGGGCGCGCCCGGCAATAGCGGCAGGCGTTTGCTCCAGTAATGCCCGGCCTCTTCCAGCGCATCTCCGCGCCGCTTCGTCTGCGCTTCGAGATGGTGGCCGAAATGCCAGTTGATGGGTGCATGTGGCAGCGACTCGTGTGCATACAGTGCCGCCAGGTCGCGCAGGATGACGTGCAGACTTTGAACGTCGGCGACCAGTAAATCGATGTCGAAGTGAAGGCGCGTGGTTCCGTCTGGCAGCAGGCTCAGGGAAAGTCCCGCTACCTCCCCTTCGTTGACCCGCAGCCGACGATGCGAGCGTTGTTCCCGGATCGTCGCCAGTGTCTGCTCCGCGACCTCGCTCGCCTGTTTCCGCAGATCGTGTACCTGAACCTGGCGGGTGGCCTCGGCTGGAACAGGGCTGATCGATTGTCGCCCTTGATCGTCAAAGCGAGTGCGCAGCATCCCGTGACGTGCCAGAAGACCTGCCCACGCGTGTTCCAGACGCGATGGATCGACGTCGCGGCCGTCGAGTTCGAGGTAGGCATGGCAGCCCACGCCCCCCAGCACCTGTTCCTCGCCGCGCCCGATCCAATAGGCATGTTGCACATCGGTCAGTGCGAACGATGCGGGGTCGTCAGATGGTCGTGATGTTTCCCCTGCGGCCACGACCTCCTGCGTGCGCCGACGGGACAGCAGCGGCCACCAGTCGCACAGCCTGGGCCGTTCGATCAGTTGCGCAAAGCTGACGTCCGCCCCGGCCTTGCGCCATTGGTTGGCGAGGCGCATCAGCTGCAGTGAGTCCAGCCCCAGTTCGATCAGATGATCGTCATCCTCCAAATGCGCATTCGGCTCGGTGAGCAGAGCCTTCACCTGTGCCCGAATCCGGCAGGGCCGCAGAATCTCGCTGGCATTCTGGTGAATCGCCTCTTCCGTCATCGGTGCCGTGGTCATGCCTGGCCTCCCGCTCCGACGAGGAAACGGGACACGCTGGTCAGTTTCTCGCAGGTTTCCTCAAGTTCGCGTTCGGGGGTGGACATGGCGACGATACCGGCACCGGCGCGCAGCCAGGCGCGCTCTTCGTCCTGATACATCGAGCGCAGTACCAGCGCGGCATCCAGCGCCCCATCGCTGTCGGCGATCAGGACGCAACCGCTGTAGAGGCCACGCTGCACAGGTTCGTAACGGCCGATTGCATCGATGGCCTCACGTTTTGGAATGCCGGATGCGGTTACGGCCGGGAACAGGGACTGGAAGGCGTCCCAGGCGGTTCTGCCGGAATCGAGGCAGCCGTGGACGCGCGAGCCCAGATGTTGGACAGTCCCCCGCCGGCAGACCTGCATGAATTCGCCAACCTGCACGTTGCCGTGCGCGCACACCTGTTTCATTTCCTCGAAAGCCAGCCTGATCGAGATGGCATGTTCCATGATCTCCTTTGGATCGCTGACCAGCTCCGCCCGCAATCTGTCTTCTTCGTCCGCATTCGCGCCGAGTGCGCGTGTCCCTGCCAACGGCTGGGTACTGACCCGGCCATCGGCCGCGACTTCGACCAGCGTTTCGGGACTGAAGCCGGCGCTGCGGAAATTGCCCCGGCGCAGGAGGAAGGAGCGTGCCGGCTGGTTGGCGTGCCGTCCCGTGAGGTAGCTTGAGATGACATCGATACTTCCGCCCACGGGGATGACACGAGACAGAATTACCTTCTCGTAGTCGCGTTCCTGAATCTGCCGGACTGCGTTGGCCACGCGTTGCTTGTACGGCTCCGCATCCGCGTGGTCTATGTCCATGCTCAAGCGGCCTGACGAGGCAGGTTGTTGGTCCTCGGGAGGCCGCGCATCGAGTTGGGCGATCCGCTCGGCCCATTCCGATGCCGTCGTTTCGTCCACCGTGCGGAGGGTTGCCTGGCCTTCACGCAGGCGCAATTCGATTGCCGGGGCGATCAGGTGAAGCAACGGGCGCGAGGTCGGTGCGACGGAGAGCCCATGGAACAGGCGCGCCAGTTCGAAATCGGCTGTCCCGTACAGTCGATAGCCATCGACCGGCAAAGCGGCAAGCGCTTGCCCGACGGTGGCGGCAAAGTCGCCCAGCGACCATGACTGGCGACTGCCTCTGTATGTGAGGACGGCTTGTTGCGCGTCGATACACAACTCGGCCAGCACGCCGATTCCGACGCACCACTCGCCATCGCGTTCGTAGACAGTGAACGACGCGTCCTCCAGAATCCGTGCAACACCGACCGCGAGCGCAAGCGGTGCCTGCTTCGTCGCGACTGTTCGTTCCCGGTAAGACAGACGCGTCGTCTCACCGACTTGCCGGGCCTGTTGTGCCAGGCGCCTCTTGTCGATCTTGCCCACCGTGGTCAACGGCCAGGTTTTCGCCGATTCAAGCTGATCCGGCAGCTTGTATCGCGGCAGGCCGCGCGATCGCAGGAAATCGTGCAATTCACGCAGACTGGGAGCGCTTCCCTTAGCAATGACGAAGGCGCAGGTACGTTCGCCCAGTTCGCGGTCCTCGACCGCAACCACCACCGCGTCGTGTATCGCGGGATGTTCTCGCAGATGCTGTTCGATCTCGGCGGCGGCGATCTTCTCGCCGGCGCGGTTGATCTGTTCCTTCAGGCGTCCCTCGACGATCAGATTGCCTTCCGGCGTGCGCCGTACCAAGTCACCTGTGCGGTAATAGCCATCGGTGGTGAAGGCCACCGCATTGTGTGCTCCGCCGCGGTGGTAGCCGCGAATGGTGTAGGGACCGCGGGTGATCAACTCACCGGTTTCACCGGGCGCAACGTCGGTTCCGTCAGCGTCGACGATACGGATCTCGTCGTATGGGGACAGGGGACGGCCCTGTGTGTGGTAGATCACCTCGTCGGGATCGTCGAGCCGCGTATAGCAGAGCAATCCTTCTGCCATGCCGAACACCTGCTGCAGGCGGCAGCCAAACGCCGGCGGAACCTGCCGGGCCAATGCCAACTCAAGACGCGCGCCGCCGACCTGAAGCAGGCGCAGGCTGGACAGGTCGGTGTCGTCGCTCTCCCGCGCCTGCAGCCATAGCTGCACCAGCGGAGGCACCAACGCCGTGATGGTCACGCCTTCGCGGGCAATCAGCGAGAACGCCTCATCGCTGCTGGGCGTGCGCGCCATCACCACACGGCCGCCGACGGAGAGTGTGCCAAGCAGCCCCGGACACGCCAGCGGAAAATTGTGGGCGATCGGCAGGGCGACAAGATAGACACTCTGCGCATTCATGCCGCATAGCGCGGCCGACGCTTGGGCATTGTAGGCATAGTCGATATGTGTGCGCGGGATCAGTTTGGGCGTTCCCGTCGTGCCGCCCGACTGGAGCAACAGGGCCGTGTCATGAGGGTCCGGTTCGGTTCGCCGCTCAATGGGCTCGGCTTCCAGCGACATAAGTGCCACATGCTTGCCAGCATCTCCATCAATGATGAGATGCCGAAGGGCCGGGGATCGTGCCTGCAGGGCTTCGGCCATGGCTCGATGGTCGAAGCCCAGAAAGCGGTCGGGCACCACGCAGGCGACCGGGCGTCCCTGCGCACACAATCCCTCGAGATCTCCCAGCCGCTGCGACGGCATCGCAAGGAGCGGGAGCGCACCAATGCGCAGCAGCGCGAACAACGTCACGACGAACGACATGCCATTGGGCAATTGCATCAACACGGCATCGCCCCGTTGGATACCCAGACGCACGAAGCCCGCCGCCAAGCGGTCAGCCCGCTGATCCAGTTCGGCGTAGGTCCAACTCCCAGCGCCATCCACCAGGGCCACCCGCTTGCCGTAGCGCCGTGCCCACTGGCGCAGGTGCTGGCCGAGCGTCAAGCGCTCCCAGTACCGCTCCCGTTCGTGGCGTGCGATCCCAGCCTTCGTCCGATCAACGGCATGAGATTCCATCATCAACTCCTTCCTGGCACGGGGCCTTGCAGCAAGATGTCATGAATGGGAATAATTCTCGATTGATGGCCATCTGACTACCCGAAAGGAATCCGCTTTGCCCGCATCGGCATTCTTGTTGGCTGAGTACGCGATGTTTCAAGGGGAAAGTGAGCCGACACCACGAATCATCCATTTCGGGCTCGTGTCGTATCCGAACCGGGTAGTGTGAGTTCGCAAGGACACGTAAAACCGTGCCCTGGAGCGCGGACCCGCTGAGTCGTCATGTCGGGGTGCCGTGCCGTTCACCTGATGTGGAGGCGCTGCATGACGAGAAGACGTGCCGACCCGGCATGGTCTGTATTGCTGGACCTGTTGCGTGGCCATCGCCTGCCCCTGGGGCTGGCGTTGTCGCTGACCATCGGGGCGGCCATTCTTGAACTGGTGCCCTACGTGTTGTTGTGCTACTCGGCCACGCTATTGCTCGATCATGCGGCGGCTGGGGATTTCTTTCACTTGGCTGGCTGGATGGCGTTGGCGCTCTTCGGCAAGTATCTGCTGTATACGCTGGCCTACTACCTCAGCCACAGTGCGGCCTATCACATCCTGATGCATACGCGGCAGACGTTGGCTCGGCGCTTGGTATGGGCACCGCTGACGTGGCTGCAACAACATGGTTCGGGGGCACTGAAGAAGCTCCTCATGCAGGATGTCGAGCGGCTGGAACAATTCATTGCGCACCATCTGGTGGAAATGACGGCAGCGATCGTTGCACCGATCCTTGTTGCGGTCGTGCTGTTGTGGACCGACTGGCGCCTCGCCGTGGCGGCGTTGGCTACATTCCCCCTGGCCATCCTGTTTCAGTCTGTCGCCATGCGCGATATGGATTCGTACATGGCCGAGTACCAGCGCGAGGTTGGCGAGCTCAACAGCGCTTCGATTGAATACCTGCGCAACATGCGGGTCATGAAGACCTTCCGCCAGGACGCGCGATCCTTTGCCCGCATGCGTGACGGGCTCAGGCGATATCACGATCTGAGTCTGCGGGTCGCGCGCTGTACCGTTCCCGGCTGGTCGATCTTCATGGTCCTGCTCAATGCGAACATCGTGCTGCTGCTGCCGGTGGGGTTGTGGCTTGCGCAGCATCACCAGATTGCCTTGCCGGAGCTGCTCCTCGCCCTGGTGCTCGGCAACGGCATGCTCAAGCCGTTGTTCAAGCTGATGCGTTTTCAGGCGCAGATCCGCGAGATTCTGGACGGCGTGCGTCGCATGCACCCTTTGCTGGACATGCGCGAACCGGAGCCGCGGGCAAAGGCCACCGTCGAAAGCTTCGACCTGAGCTTCGATGGCGTATGTTTTGGGTATGGCAAAGCGCCCGTACTGCGCGACTTGTTCTTCTCCATCCCCGCTGGCCGGGTCACCGCGCTGGTCGGGCCGTCCGGCGCGGGCAAGACGACGGTGGCAAGCCTGCTCGGGGGATTGATCGAACCGGAGCATGGCGAAATCCGCATCGGCGGAGAGCTCCTTGCGGAAATCGGCGAAGCACAGCGCGCGGGGCTCATCTCGGTCGTGGCGCAGGACACGTTTCTTTTTCGGGGCAGCCTGCTGGAAAACCTGCGTATCGGCCGCCCCGACGCGGACGAGGTCGCAGTGCGCCGCGCCCTGCGCATCGCCCAGGCGGAGGCGTTCGTCGAAGCACTGCCCGATGGCTGGCATACCGAAGTGGGTGAACAGGGCATTAGTCTTTCGGGAGGCGAGCGTCAACGTATCGCAGTCGCAAGAGCGCTGCTTGCCGATACGCCGATCCTCGTGCTCGACGAAAGCACAGCCTTCGCGGACAGCCGTACCGAGCGACGATTTCTCCAGGCCCTGCGCGAAGCGTGTCCAGACAAGACGTTGCTGATCATCGCCCATCGGCTCTACACAGTGAAGGATGCTTCACAGATCGTGGTGCTGCAATCCGGGCAGCGAGTGGACGCAGGCGATCATGACAATCTCTTGCGAAGCTGTTCGCTTTACAGACAGATGTGGCAGGCACAGGCATGGGACGAGGCGTGGGCCATCGGAGCCCAAGGTAATCCTGACATTCAGTCTCCCAGAGAGGCCTTGTATGGCTAGTTTCGTACGTGCCAGCGGCCGCGTGATTCGCGCCAGCGGCCATTCTCCAATGCGCTTTTATGCCGGGCTGGCGCTGCGCGTGGTCGAACGTGCCTTCTCGATCGCACCGTATTTCCTGGCTTGGCTATGGCTGTCGAGGCTGGCACCCTTCACCACGCCAGATACGACTGACATGGGGGCGCGCATATGGGCGGAGCCCGCCGTGTGGCTGGTGGCCCTGCTGCTGGGGCAGATGCTGTTTTCCTACCTGAGCCAAATGAACAGCTTTCGCGGCAGTTACGCGTTGACGGTCGCGTATCGCGGTCGTCTGATCGATCACCTGCAGCGCCTGCCCCTCGGCATATTCGGCCGCCAGCGCATTGGTCACCTGGCCTCGGTGATGACCGACGACGTCAAGCGGATGGAGGACGTGTTCACGCATCTTGCCGCCGAACTGCTGGCCGCCGTGTCGGTTCCCTTGTTGTTCGCCATGGTGCTTGTATGGGGTGACTGGCGCCTGACGCTGGCGCTGCTAATGACATGGCCTCTGGCGCTCGCCGTGATCAACGGCGCCAACAGGTATTTCCTCGCTCGTGGGACGCGCAAGCAGACGCTTTTTCTGGAAACCAGCGGCATGATCGTGGAGTTCATTGGTGGCTTGCGCACCCTGCGCCTGTTCAATCGCGCCCAGGCATGGCTACAACGGCTGGACGATCGCTTTGCTCGGATCCGTCATCACAGCATGGGTGCCGAGGCTTGGGGAGGCGGCTCGGTACAGGCCTATCGCTTCGTCCTGGAAGCGGGTCTGTTGCTTTTGCTGGCGGTGGCCGGATGGCTCGTCGCGCGTGCGGAACTGACACCCGTGACTTGGTTGCTGTTCGTCCTTGTGGCCTACAAGGTGCTGGACCCGTTGCTGGAAGCCGCGGCCTATCTTGTGGAGTTGCGCGCGATGGTGCAGGGCGAAACCCGCCTGCAACGGTTTCTGGACGAATCTCCCTTGAAGGAAGGCGAACACACGGAGGCGTCATCGGGGCTTGCCGTTGCCTTTCATGATGTGGGCTTCGGATACGGGGCGCAGCGGGTACTGCATGACATCTCGTTTGACATTCCAGAGCGGAGTGTGACCGCCATCGTCGGGCCGTCCGGCGCCGGAAAGAGCACCCTGCTGGAGTTGATCGCGCGCTTCTACGACCCGCAGGAAGGCAGCGTCACGCTTGGCGGCGTCGACCTGCGTGCGTGGCGAAGCGAAGCGTTCTACGGGCAACTCGGTTTTGTCTTTCAGGATGTGCAGCTCTTTCAGGGCAGTGTGCTCGACAACGTGCGCATCGGTCGCGAGGGCGCAAGCGACGAGGAGGTCATCGAGGCCTGCCGTCTGGCCCTCTGCGACGATTTCGTCCGGCGCCTTCCCGACGGATATGCGACACGGATTGGCGAGAATGGCCAGCAACTGTCCGGCGGTGAACGCCAGCGCCTGTCGATCGCCCGCGCATTGCTCAAGAATGCGCCGGTGCTGCTGCTGGATGAAGCGACAGCCTCGGTTGATCCTCAGTCGCAGCACGAGATACAGCAGGCCCTCTCGCGCCTGATCGCCGGACGCACGGTGATCGTGATAGCCCACCGCCTGCACACAATTCGCCATGCCGACCAGATTCTCGTGCTGGAGCAGGGCCGTTTGCGGGAACGAGGTACGCACGAGGCGCTACTGGCGCAGGGAGGTCTCTATGCGCAGTTGTGGCGCGAACAGGCAATTGCTTCCACATCTGAATGTCTCGGGGTGTGTGACTGAGCAATTCGTTTCGGCGGGGTCAGGGCTTCTATCCGCGCTGCGTGACACTCCGCCCTTGCGGAACAGTGATGTGGCAGTCGTTTGTGCGCCGGCTTCATGGGCCGAGCGTCTGCCGGTGACATGGCTTGACGCCACCGAGCGGCGGCGTCTCGCCGGCTATCGATTCGCCCCTGATCGGCAGCGCCATCATGCGGCCCATGCACTCAAGCGATTGGTGATCGGAGCGTTGCTTCATCAGTCGCCCCAGCACTTGGCATTCTTCACCGAGGCAAATGGGAAACCCCGCCTTGTGGATCATGCTTTGCACTTCAACCTGTCGCACAGCGGTCAGTGGGTTGCCGTGGCGCTACGCCGGGATGTTGAGGTGGGAATCGACGTGGAGTGTGGGCGACATACCCAGCCCAACCTGCCATGGCCGGCGATCGCGCACCCAGATGATCAGCCGATAGTCGACGACGATTCGTTCCTCTGGGCCTGGACCGTAAAGGAAGCGGTCGCCAAGTGCTGTGGAGAGGGGTTGACGCTTGATTTCACTCGTCTGCGCTTGTGGCGAGGCGAGGAACAGCCCCTTCGCTGCGGCGATGGCAGGCGGCAATGGCAAGCTTGGCACGGCATGCTTGATGCGCACACGCACCTTGCTGTGGCCACCGCAACGGCCTGGTCCCGCCTGCGGTTGGTAACAGTATCCACGCCACTCGTCATCTGATGAGATTGCGACGAACCTCGCGTGGCAACATTCCGAACTGCTTGCGGAAAGCCGCACTGAAATGACTTAGGTTGCTGTACCCCAGCGAGGTGGCAGTTTCAGTGACGCTACGGCTCTGCAACAACCGACGGGCCTGCTCCATGCGCTCGCGCTGGAAGAGCGCATAGACACTGATGCCGAACAGGAGCTTGAAGCCGCGCTTGATCTTGAGCTGGTTCAATCCAGTTTCGCGTGCCAGCTGCTCGATTGTGGGCGGGTTGCTCAGATCGCTGAGCAGGCGCTCGCGAGCGGCGAGCAGCAGCCGGCGCTCGCGCGGCCCGATACCGCTGTCGGATGTTTCTGGTTGCGATGATTGAAGGTGCCAGGCGAGGAATTCCAGTGCGGCCGAATGCACGAGCAACGGCGGGGCATTTTCCTCGGTCAGAAGGCGCCCCACGCGGGCGGCCGCGTCGCGAATGCGCAGGTTGTTGCGGGCGCGAAGCAGGCAGGATTCGCTGCCATGCGCGAAGCACGCACGCTTGCATTCTCCTGCCGCCAGTTGGTCAAGCAACTGGGGGGCGATGCGAAGTTCAATATTGACGCTGCCGGCGTCGCATCTCACCTGAAACCGATTGCCTGGCATGAAGGTCGCCAGGACATCGTCGCGATCAAGTTCGAAGTACTGGCCTTCGCAAGCGACACGGATTGCACCGCGTAACAGACAGCTGAAATGAACGCGCGCGTCCTCCGCTTCCATCATCGGGTTCAGCTCCTGCTGGGTATCGAACACTTCCATCGATACCGCCAACCCCGGCTGCAAGTCGACCGTCTTGACCAGAACTCCGGCCAGTGCTCTGTCTTGGTGCGGGTAGAAGAACTCGGCGGGCCTCAGTACTTGCATGATGACCTCCCGTTCTCGGTCAGGGTACGGCCGGTGTAGCGCTCGGCATGCGCCACCGGCCGATTCACAAGGCAGTTCGAAATGGCCACCTTGAACGAGGCGGCCGACCGTGGCTGATCTGAACACGTCATGCGAGTCACTCCCTTCAGCATCAATTAGTACCGATTCGAGCAATGGATTTCCGAGCCGGGCATTACTACAAATGAGAATCATTTACCATTATTTTCCTAGTTTTTGCCGTGCCCGTCGAGTCGATTTGGATAAGCCGACGGAAACGTGTCGGCGGAGGCTATCTCCGGCGGTTTCCAGGCGTCCTTCATGCCCCAGGTCGGTTGAATAGCCAAGCCACGCGGCTCCGTGCCAAACGTTCGGCGGCGCTTCGTGAACCCGTTTCAGGAGTGCAATGAATGCCGCAACCGATCTACGTGAAGAAGCCGCAAGGCCGCCGAGTCCGACCCCATGCGCCAAGCGCCCTTGCCGTCGCGTTGCTGGCGGCCTTGGCCGCCCTGCCCGGCGCGTCCCTGGCGCAGGGGGCCGCTCCAGCGGTCGAAAAGGGCAAGAGCGCCGTGAGCGAAGGGGCAGTCGAGTTGCCGGCCGTGACCGTGACTGCGGAAAAGACATCCGCAGCCGAACAGGAGGTGCCGATCAGCATGACGGTGGTAAGCGGCGAGGACCTGGAACGGTCCGCCGCGAAGGATACGATCGACATCGTCCGTCAGGCCCCCAACGTGTACATGACCAAGGCCGGCCAGCATTCCAGCGTCGCCTTCATCTCCATACGCGGCGTCACTCCATTCATGGAGGCCGAGCAGCCGATAGGTTTCTTCGTTGATGGTGTCCACTACCGGAACATCGATATGGAGTTGCTGGACATCGAGCGTGTGGAAGTGCTGCGCGGGCCGCAATCCACCCTCTACGGGCGCAACACCGAGGCCGGGGCCGTCAACATCATCACCCGCGATCCGGAACCCTACGGGGAGCATTCGGTGTCGCTGGGCATCGGGAATTACGACCGGAAGACGCTGAGCGGCATTTTCGGAGGGGCGCTGGGGAATCAGGACTGGTCCTACCGCGTGGCGCTGCAGCAGTTCCGCAGCGATGGCTATTTCACCCGCAAGCCGGATGGCGTCAATGACGTCGACAAGGCTGATGACTTCAACGCCCGCTTCAAGGTGCGCTGGAAGCCTGGTGGGGATACCTGGGACGTTGTGGCCACCTACGACGGCCAACGTTATCGGGACGGCTCAACCAACATCGCCACACTCAGTCAAATACGTTCCGATCCGCACACGGTTTCGTCCGACCTCATCGGCTTCAACGACACCGACACGCACAGCGGCACTCTACGCGCAGTCTACAAAGCGCCGTCCTTCACGGTGACCTCCATCTCGGCCTACACCACCGAAGACAAATCGGCGACCTATGACGTCGATGCCTCGGCGTTCGACGCCATGCGCTTGCGCACGGACGTGAACTATTCCCGCTTCACGCAGGAACTGCGCCTGAGCTCCCCGGACGGTGCTTCCGGGCCACGCTGGGTCGGTGGACTCTACTATTTCGACCAGACGGATCACAACAACTTCGACATGAACATGAGCGGATTGGGCTTCGGTGTCCAGTCGGTGCGGACGAAGACGGATACCCGTAACATGGCGCTGTTTGGCCAGGCCACCTGGCCCATGACCGACACGGTCTCCCTGATCACGGGGCTGCGGTACGACCATGAGACAAAGGATGTGGACAACCGTCAGGTCTGGGTCGCCATGGGCAGGGACTTCGGTTCCAGGGAGAGGATGACCTTCAATGCGCGGCTGCCCAAGGTTGGTCTGGAATACAAGCCGTCGTCCGATCTGCTGACCTACGCCACCTATGCCAAGGGGTACAAGGCAGGCGGGCTCAACAATCTGGCGGATCCGGGTCACGAACTCTACGAGCCCGAGTACACAACGAACTACGAGATCGGCCTCAAGCACACGGGCCTGAACAACCGGCTGCAAACCAGGTTGGCGCTGTTCTGGATCGACTGGACCGACCAGCAGGTGGAGGAGCTGGTTCTGTCGCGGTCCAACATCACCAACGCGGGCAAGAGTGTCAGCCGAGGGGTGGAGCTGGAACTGGCCTGGCAGGCAAGCAGAGCCCTGATGCTGCGGGCCAGCGGCGGCTGGAACGATGCCCATTTCGTGAGGTACAAGGACGGCGGCAACGATTTCGCCGGCAACCGTCCGCCGAACGCGCCGGCCTACACCTACAGCCTCGGTGCCGATTACATGTTCGGCAACGGATGGTATGCCCATGCCGATTGGCAAGGCGCCGGTAAAGTCTACTTCGACTCGGCGAATACCAAGAAGCAGGACAGTTATGGCCTGCTCAACATGAAGGCCGGCTACCGGTTCAGCGATTTCGAGGTGGCGTTCTGGATCAAGAACGCGCTGGACAAGGTGTATGTCACCCGCGCCTTCGACATCGGCGGCGGCACCTTTGCCGGTATTGCTGGCGACCCGCGAACCTTTGGCATGACGCTCACGGCGCGGTGGTGATCATGGACAGACCCGTCAAAGCCGCCGAGGGGCGGAAGCTACTGATGATGATCGGCTGCCTCTATCTGGTGCAGGGGTTACCGGTAGGGCTCGCGTTTCAGGCCTATCCCGTGCTGCTCCGGGACGGTGGCGCTTCGCTGGACCTGATCGCGCTGGTGCCGCTGGCCAGCCTGCCGTGGGTGTTCAAGTTCTTCTGGGCCTCCGTCGTGGAGAACCACTGGGTTCGCCCACTTGGTCGCCGCAGAAGCTGGATATTGCCTATGCAGACCCTGCTGGCAGTCAGCCTTGCGGGAATGGCGCTGTTTCCGTTCACCGCCGGCAACGCGCCCGCATTGCTGGTTCTCGTGGCAATGGCATCATTGGTCAGCGCTACCCAGGACATCGCTACCGACGGCTTGGCATCCGAGCAGCTCCACGGCACCGGGCTGGCCCACATCAACACCTTCCAGGTCGCCGGTTTCATGACGGGCATGCTGGCAGGCGGCCCGGGGGCGATGGTGGGAATCGCCACGCTGGGGCATGCGCCCACGCTTCTGGGGCTGGCACTGATGGTTCTGCTGTGCGGCGTGCCCATCACCCTGTGGCGCGAGCCAGATCCGCCGCAAGGACGGGTGTCGGCGCCCGCTTCGCTCAAGGCCTTCTTCCGACGGGCGGGGGCGCTTCCCATGCTGATGCTGGGCATATGCGCCACCATGGGAGGCGCAGTCTCATTCGGTGTGGCGAAGCTGTTCCTGATTGATGCCGGATGGTCTCTCGACGCGGTCGGCATCCTATCGGGCACTGGCAACATGCTGATGATCGTGGCCGGATCTGGCATCGCGGGGTTGATGGTTGTGCGCTTCGGGCCGTGGTCCACTTTGCTGTTGGGGGGAATTCTGGTCGGGGCCAGCTCTGCGGTATGGGTGGTTTTGGCCATGGACCCGCGCCTTGCGGCCCCCACGGCGGTGTGGGGACTGGCGACTGCGAGCGGCCTCGGAATCGGAGTCAGCACCGTGGCGTCCTACACCCTTCTGATGCGCTTCGCCCAGCAGGGCAGGCAGCCCGGCACCGACTATTCGGTGTTCCAGGGGTTGCAGACCCTCGGGGAAGCTCTGGTGGTGGCGGCGGCGACGGCTTTGGCTGCGCGGGCGGGATATGTCGTGGCATTGTCCATCGGCCTCGTGGTCGCTCTGATGCTGATGGCGATGGTCTTCCGGCTACGGAAAAGCTCCCGTCAACCCGACTCGTACACTGAATTGGTTTCGTCGATCGCTTCGTCGACATGATTGGCATGGACGAATCCTCGGCGTTGGCGCCGCTTCCCATGCCTGGACGGGGGATACCGTGATGACATCCGCTTCCACCCAGTCGGCCCCGGTCTGCGCCACTCTGGTGGGAATCAGACACGACCACGGCTTCGGTCAGGGGATGCGCCAGCGGGCCGAAATGCGCACCCTGCCTTCGTCACCGAGCCGGGGATGTGACGGGTGCTGCGTGTCTCGCGGGCGATCCGGCCCATGGCCGATGAAACGGGGCTTGAGGAGCGCCGGTCGCGCGTCCCGGCGGTTCTCGCTCGCATGGAGGAGACCGCGGACCGCCAGTCCTGATGGAGAAGGAGGAGAAATGGACCTTCGACATCTTCGCTGCTTCATCGCCCTGGCGGAAGAGCTCCATTTCACTCGTGCTGCGGAACGTTTGCACATCGAACAATCCCCACTGTCACGAGCGATCAAGGAATTGGAAACTGAGCTGAGGGTACGGCTGTTCGAACGAAATCCCCGGGGAACCCGCCTCACATGGGCGGGGCAAGTGTTCCAGAAGGACGTGCGACGCATCCTTCTCGCGGTGGACCAGGCGACGGCGAACGCGCGAGCAGCTGCTTCCGGCTTCCGGGGAACGCTTCGCATCGCATTGTCCGACGGTGTTGTGCCACGGCGGCTCTCCGAGTTGCTTGCCAGATGCAGGTTGGAGGAGCCGGAAGTCGAGATACGACTCTTCGAGGTCCCTCTCTCCCAGCAGGTGAGAGGACTCCGCAACGACCTGTACGACGCCGGGTTCGCCCGCTCGGACGAGAGCGGAAGCGGACTGATCGCCCGGCCTGTTTGGAAGGATCCGCTCCTGGTCGTCCTTCCCGCGCGCCACCCTTTGCTGGCCTTTCGCGTGATCCCCCTCGACAAGGTAATGCAGTATCCGCTGGTGCTCTGTCACCCCGAGACGTGCGAAGGCCGCCACAGGCAGATCAAACGCATCTTTCGCTCCTCCGGGTTCGATCCGGCGATCGCGGAGCACGTCGCCAGCAACGATGTCATGCTCGCGCTGGTCGCGGCCGGTTATGGGCTCGGCCTGGCCTGTCACGCGCAGATCATCGCGTATCACCGATCCGAGGTTGTTACGCGTCGGCTGGCCGAAGAGTCGCCGATCCTGACCACGTATCTGCTCCGACCGGAGGCGGATGCGCACGCGCAACTCAATCGATTCATCGCACGGGCCATTTCCGATTCCCAGGTCCGCGGTTCAGACTGCGCGGAATGACCCATGCCGCCCGCATCCCGGCGTTCGCCACGCGGCACGATTCCGCCCCCCATGATCGGGTCCCGAATCAAGCGGTCGGCGACGCGGCCGCGCCTCGAAGCGTATTCACGCAAGAAAAATCGGCCCCGTGAAGGGGCCGGAATGATCAACCCACCAACTGCCGCGCCAGCGCCACTTCCACCGAGTCACCATCCTGGTTCAGAACATCGAGCCCGGATTCCGGCACGTCGCCGGAGGTGCTCTGCGACACCATGATCTTCCTGGCCATCAACCCCAGGCAGGTCATCTGCGAGGAGTTGGCGTAGCCAAGGTAGATCACGCGCACCGGCTGCTTCTGGCCGATGCGCCATGAGCGCCGTGCGGCCTGCTGCAGCGAATACACGTTGTAGCCCGACTGCATGAACACGATGGTCGGGAACTCCAACAGGTCCAGGCCGGTCTTGACCAGCTCGGGATTGGTGATGAGCACATCGATGCCGCGGTCCAACTGCTCGGCGATCCAGTCCTCGCGGCGGGAGGCATCCACGCTCGCGCGCAGCACCGCCACCTTGAAGCCTTCCTGCTCCAGCAGCACCTTCAGACGCGACGTGGTATCGCGCGTGCCGGTATAGACCGAATAGACCAGGGTCTTGCGACCTTCCGCCTTCTCCTGCTTGCAGATCTCGATCAGCTCGCGTTCCTTGGGCATCACCTCCAGCTCGTTGAACTGAGCCGGGACGAACGCCAGGGTGTTGCGCGTACGCGGATGCACCACGGTTTCCGACCGGAAGCACGTGTCCGGCCAGGCCAGCAGCACGTTGAGGACCACGCCGAGCAGCGTCGTATCACGCTTCGCCAGGGCCTGCTTCAGCTCCTGGGTCAGGCGACCCGCCAGATCGCGGTAGGCTGCGGCTTGCGCCGTGTCCATCGCGACCTCGCGGAACTCCTCGTCGTAGGGCGGCAGCACGTTGCCACCGATGTCCTTCAACTTGAGAAAGACCGTGAACGGCAGGACGCAACGCAGCACCCCCTTGGGACCGAAGCCCGGCGCCTTGACCGTGCGCACCGATACCTTGGTGCCCTTGGCCGTCTTGTGCGCCGTACCCGTGCTCTCGGAGTAGATGTCCTTCAAGACACCGTGGTCGCGCATGAACGCCATCGCAGCCGACGTCATGCTGCCGCTCTTGGTCGGCCGGTAGCCGTCTTCGATCATCCGCCCCGGCAGGGCTCGGAACAGCAGGTGGAACAGGTCGTCGCCATAGCCGCCCATCAGCGTGCCGGTGAGCAGCAGCGTCTTGCGCGACTTCGCTGCGAGCACACCCATGGCCTGGCCCTGAGCGGAACCGCCGTTCTTGTACTCGTGCGCCTCGTCGGCGATGAGCAGATCGAACGTGCCCTGGGGCAGGTAGCGTTTGATGTACTCGGACGGCTGGTAGCCGCCCTCGCCGAAGCCGAACTCCATGTTCGCCATCGCACGCTCCATCCGGTGAGCTTGCCGATCCGAGAAGACCAGCTCGCCGCGGTCGTCCATCAGGTTGATGAACTCGTGGATGTTGTCCCCGAGCATCGAGGCGAGGAACGCATCACCGAACTTCTGCATCAGCTTCTGTGCGGTGACTTCCCCGATGGTCGGGATGCGTTTCAAGGCTTTGAGCACGGAAGAGGACTGGTCACTGGCGGACAGGCTCCTTGGGCGGATCAGCGTCCACAGCGGTGCGGCGCAATGGCTGCACTTCCTGCGGTACTCCTCGGCTTCCAGCTCGACCGGATTGATCGGCTCGCCGTCGAGGTCGGTGATGACATAACCGCAGTCCGGGCACGCCGCCACGTCGCCGTGCCGGGTCCGATGCCGGGTGAAGACGGGCTTCCAGTGGAAACCCATCCGCATCCGCACTCGACCCAGGACGAAGAACTCCTGACCGCTTGCAGGCACACCCAGCTGCTCGCGCAGCTTCAACAGTTTGAGCAGCGTATCCGGGCCGTTGAGCACCCAGACCTTGGCACCGGCCACCGTCTCCTGGATTTCGCGTCGCCACTTGTAGACCAGGTGGGGTGGCGAGAGCACCAGGGTGCGGCGGTAGCCTTCGGCGTTGAGCACGGCGGCCGTGGCGATACCGACCGTCGTCTTGCCGCATCCCATCTCGCCGTTGACGATCGCGGCGCGTTCGCCACGGTCGACCAGCAATTCGGTGACGGCATGGACTACATCGGCTTGCGCCTGGAACAGCTTGCGCTTGAGGCTTGCGATGACGATCTGCCGATGCGCCCGCGCTTGTCCGGCGTAGACCGGGGGATTGGCACGGTTGAGGGAGTCCAGCAGTTCGTCGCCGAACTCGGTGACGAAGTCCTGCAGGCTGAGGGTGAGAGGAGAAGCGGCCGCTTCGAGCAGGTCTCCCTGCACAGCGGTTTCGGGAATGGTTTCGAGATCGAAGGACATGGTGATGCTCCAAGGTGAAGGGGCACACGCCGCCCCCGCGGGGCGTGTGCCCCGGGGTGGGAAGAAAGGAACGGCGCAGGGCCGCTGGATGCGGATCAGTATTCGCTGGGCAACAGCAGCGTGGTGACGCTGCGATCCCATTCGGTGATGATCCAGAGCTTCAGGTCGGGCGTGACCTGGTAGGACGAGAACAGACGATCCTCGCCGGACTTCAGCGCGGCGTCGTTCAGACGTCGATCGTTGTCGCTCAGGTCGCCCCAGTCGCCATGAAGATGGCGGCGCAGATACGGCACGGGGTTGAGATGGCCTTGCCGGACAAGATCATCGACGCCGATGGTCATGACCACCTGCCCGGGCGAAAAGCGTGCTTGTGATGCGAGGTCGAGAACTGCGAGTGCCATGGTGGTTTCTCCTACTGGAAGAAGGGGCCACGGCACCCCATCGGGACGTCATGACCCCGGTGGGTGGATGAAAGCGACGGCGAACCGTCAGGGAACAGCGATCAGCGGATGGTCAGCACCTCGCCCCGTGTCGGGGAACCTGGCGTCATGTCCCAGGCGCGGATGACCGGCACGAACTTGTCGGTGAGGATGCGCGTCTCGGCCACGGAGCCGTCGTCGCGTTCGGTGTATTCCGTCTGGAGAGTCTTCTCCTTGTGGGTATCACCTTTGACGACGAGCACGCGCCCGGTCCTGGACCTCACCACGCCGGAAATCGCGCCCGCGGCCAGTGCCAGGGCGAGATGCCAGTGCGACAAGGCCCGCGCCGGTGGTCGCAACGACTGCTGCGCGGCACCCAGGTGCGTGTCGAGCGCCGGCCAGAGTCCTTGCAGCCGGCAGACTTCATCGGCGAACTGCTCGGGTTCCATCGTCACGCGGTAGAAATGCTCCGGCTCAGCCTGGGCGGCGGGGACGGTGTACGGCAGGAATGGCCATTCGACCGGCAGCTCCTCGGCTTCGGCATCACCTTGCCCGATCTGCAGCAGCAGACCGCGCGTGGCCTTGACCGAATCCGAAGCCTGGTCGCGTTGGCGAACCCGGCGACCGAAGATCACCACCTGCTTGAACTGCATCTCCACCGCACGGTAGATGCGCAACTCGGCGAAGTGACGCGTCAGCCAGCCGACCAGCTCGGCGTCGAGCACGTAGGACGGCACGATGAAGACCAGCACACCGCCATACTGGAGCAGCGGCAGCGCACGCTGATAGAAAAGCTTCTCCAGCCTGGCGCGGCCCTGGCCCTGGTAGCCGATGTTGCCATTGGCGTCCTTGCTCAGGTCGCCATAGGGCGCGTTGAGCCACAGCAGGCCAAAGGTCTGGCGGGAGATCAGCGTGTCCATCAGGTCGCCGTGGATGCAGCGATCGACCAGTTGCCGTGCGTGACGGGCACGCTCGGCGTCGTACTCGACGGCGAATGCCTTGACCTGCTCGCGTCCGAGGGCATGAGCGGCTTCGGCGATCGCCACGCCTTCGCCGGCGCAGGGATCGAGGATGCACATCGGCCCATCTGCGGGCGCCAGCGCGGTGAGCGCTCTTTCGAGCGTGGGTTCGTCCGTGGGGAAGTACCCGTTCTTGACGAAATTGCGGGCGAGCCGCGGGAACATGAGTGCCATGGGAATCTCCTGGGCATGTCGATGGACGGAAGCGGACATGCGCGTTCGCATGTCCGGTGTGGGGACTTCAAGCCACCGCTTCGAGCGGCAGATCGGAGGCGATCGTGTGCCCGGAGGCGTCAGTGGTGAGTACGTTGCTGCGGATCAGGCCGCCCAGTGCCAGGGTCAGCGCCGGCACGTCGATGGCGAGCCGATGGCCTTCCAATGGCCCGAGGGCGAACGGAAGGCCGGTCAGCATCGATCGCGCCTGCAACAGCTCCAGCACGATGTCGCGCCAGTGGTCAAGCAGCGGCAGCGGGCAGGTGTCCCGCACCAGCGACCACAGCCGGTCGAGCCGGTATGTGGAGTCAAGCGGCAGCAGTGCCAGCGCACTGGCGTTGGCCTTGTCGGGGCGCACGCAGCGACGGTCGAACAGCCACACGTTGGTCAGCGAACCGAACAGCGTGCGCCGGTAGGCGCGGGTGATGCGCTTCTCCAGGTTCTCGACGTTGCCGACGAAGACCGGGACGCTCGCGCCCTGGTCGGTGATGATGTGGAACTGGTCCAGCCCCTGCTCGTCGCGCCCGAGGGTCAGGCGAGCCAGGAATTCCTGGACCGCGGTGTCGCGTGCCCAGATGGAGAGAAAGACCAGGTTGCCGTTCTCGTCACCGATGCAGCCGTCGGCCATCAGGTCGGGGCATTCGTCGATGCGATACAGCGTCTTGGAAGGATGGGTGACAGGCATGCTGTTGTCCTCGAAGGAATCGGAGGCAGCACGGCCCGCCAGGGCAGTCACTGCCCCAAGGGGTGGAAGAAAACGCCGCGAGCGGCTTGGCGAAGAGAACGACCTGTGCGTCGCAACGCACCGGAGCCTTGAAGGTCTTGGCTACCTGGGCATGTTGTCGGCAACGCCGACGGACATGGGCCTAGCCTGCCCTAGTCAACAAGAAAAAGGGCGCGACAAACCGCGAGAGGTTGCGCCCTGTTTGACGACTCTGGCTCGGGAGCTATGGGCCGGGCGTTGGTGCCCAGCCTTTGCTCCAGCCCAAGAGTGTCAGGATTTCTTCGTGATGCGCTTGTCCAGAAACGCGATCAGATCGTCGCGCTTGAACGGTGCCTTGCCGGGGTACTTTTCCATCTCCGCAGCAATGACATCTCGGTTCTTGTTGTTCACCCCGTACCCGTGATCCTTGAGGTACTTGTCGATGAAGTAGCCGACCTCGTAGTGCTCTGTCATTGAGACATAGATGCGATCCAGCTTGCCGATGTACTTCTTGTTGTCGTGATCCGACCAATCGCCGAGTTCAGCCATCCCTGCTGCTCCACAAAGTGAATAGAAATCCTGACGTGGGGACGGCTTCTTGGATTTCAATGGCATGCGTAGGTCGTGAAAAGAAAAAGCGGACCGCGCCACGATGGGCACGATCCGCTTTGGGGGTCAGGCTTTCAGCTTGCGCAGGCCATCCGCGAGCAGCCAGAGTGCCCGGTTGAGCCGGACGTTCTGGTCGATGCCCTGGACAGGCCGTGTGCGCTGCTGGCGCCCGTTGGCACTGCGGCCGC
The DNA here is from genome assembly GCF_040812015.1 of Chitinivorax sp. PXF-14. Classification (NCBI taxonomy): domain Bacteria; kingdom Pseudomonadati; phylum Pseudomonadota; class Betaproteobacteria; genus Chitinivorax; species Chitinivorax sp. PXF-14. The sequence continues at coordinate 56,349 of NZ_JBFNXJ010000003.1, forward strand.
TCAGGCCGCCTTTGACGAGGTTCTCCTGGACCCGGTTGAACATGGACCACAGGTCCGCATGGTTGTCGTCGAAGCGACGGGGACGCAGGATCTGGCTTTCCGTGATCGGCAGGGTCTTGCCAGGTTCGTCGTACTTGAGGACCAGGGCAGACCGGGCGAAGACCTCGGCCTCGCCGTCGTCGAGCGTGATGGCACGCATGGCGTCGCGCGAGTCCTGCACCTGCTCGAAGCCATGCAGCACCTCGTAGGCACCCTCGATCACGTGATCGGTGACGTTGCCCTTGTGAGGCACGCGCACGTCGGCGAACGTGTCGCCGCACACCAGACCGTTCTGGCAGACGAAGCGGAACATGCCTGCCAGCATCTGGTAGCTGCTGGTGCCATCGTGCGAATTGAGCAGGATGATCTCGTTGGCCTCGGCACCGTTGATCTGGCTCGCATGGCGAAGGCGCAGCATGTGCTTGGTGTAGTCGCGGCGGTCCTCCTGGCGCACGCGGGTCTGGCAAACCATGAACGGCTGGAAGCCTTCCGTGCGCAGTTCGGTCAGCACAGCCGCCGTGGGGATATAGCTGTACCGCTCGGAGCGGCTTTCGTGCGGGGTGTCCGCGAAGATGGAGGGCGCGACGGTGCGAATCTGGTCATCGGACAGCGGATGATTCGACCGCAGCACCGGGGAGCGATAAGCGAAGCGGGATGCGAGTTGCATGACGATCTCCTTGGATGAGAGACCGGAGCCCCGCCCCACCGGGGAGGAACCCCGGCGGGTGGTGGAACGCCGCTGGCGCGGCGGTTGGAATCAGGCCTTGGCGAGATGCCAGTCCTGGGACAGCGGAGCGAACTCGTAGCCCAACACACCGAGACGGTCGCGCTGCTGACGCAGGACGCGGCGATCGACGGTGGCGTCGAGCTTGACGATCTCGCCCAGCGGCCAGAGTGCACCGAACAACGCTCCGTCATCTGCTTCGGCCGAGGCCTCGGGAGATGCGGCTGCCGGCTCGCTTCCGAACGGCGTGGTGTCGACCAGGGGATTGCGCGGGGTTCGCGGCTTCGCCTTCGGCTTGGCCTGGGGCGCTGCCGGTGCGGGCGCCTGCGCTTCCTCGTCGATCGGATCGACTTCCTGCGGACTCAGCCGGCGGGCTTCGTCGCGGCTCAGGGCATCGATGTTGGACAGCGTCATCCCGCCCAGGAGGGCGCGGATCTCGATGACCATGCGGCCGTTGGCGTTGTAGGTGGAGGGGCGAATCTCGGCGATGGCGAAATCACCCTCGTACTTGCCTTCGGCGTACTGGTCGAGCTCGGCGTTCTTCACGACGAACTCACCGATGGAGGTCGCGAGACGGCCGACGTTGAAGTCGCCGTTGCGGCCGTGGATGGTCTTGATGGCCAGTTGGCCGGGGATGGTGATCATGAAGGTCTCCTGCTGACGATGAGAAGACAAGGCCCCAGCGAACGGGGCCTTGCGGATCAGAACGACTCGGCAACGGCCAATGCAGGTGCATCGGCAGCGTCGTCGTCAGCGGCATCCACGGCGGGCTTGGAAGGCTCCGGTGCCGGGGCTTGCTGCGTGGCGGGCGCGTCGGGCGTCACAGGGACTTCCGGGTCGCGCTCGTCGGTCTCGGTCGGCTTGGATTCGGCCTTGTAGACGAGCTTGCCGTCGACCTTGATCCAACTGACGAACAGGAGGCGGGCCTTGAGGCTCACACCCTGCTCGCCGGCACGCTTCCCCTTGGAGTAGGTGAAGGTGTCGGTCCACAGGTCGCCCAGGCGGAAGCCGATCATCACCTTCTTCTCGGCGTCGACCGCCTGGACGCAGCGGCGCACCAGGTGCTGCGCTTCCGAACCCGATACGCGCGTGTCGAAACGCACGTACGAGACGTCATCGCTGGGACCGTTCAGGGCCGCGATGTCGCAGGCCAGGAACGCGTCGCCTTTCTTGGGCTTCACCTCGCGGATGCGATTGAGGTACCCGAGGCCGGTGATGTGCAGATCGAAATAGGACTTTTCGGTGGAAGTGGTCATGGTGAATCTCCTGAAGAACAAGGTTGCGGAGACACACCCGACCCAGGCGGGGAAGGTGTGGAACCCCCGCGTGGGTTGATGGAACAGCGTTGTGGCATCGCCATCGGAAACCGATGGGCGTTCGCGCATGGATGCCGGTGCGAACTGGGGTGATCAACGCGGCCGGAACCGCGTCGTAGTCTTGAGGATCGTGGCTACCTGGGCATGTTGCTGACAGGAGTCAGCGGAACATGGCATCAGCCTGCCATTCCTCGGCGTGACGGGCGAGAGGAAATCAGCATCGAAGCCCGACCCGATTCGTCCCTCCATGGTTCTCCTGGAAAAGCGAGGGCTGATGTCGAAATCATGCTGTTTTTGATGGGATTTCCAGTGGCCCGTGGGAAGCCCTCCTTCTATCGTGAGTGCTCTCACTTCTGGAGAACTCCGATGACTGCCGAACATCCTTCGACAAGAGACTCACGCCCCTCTCGATCCCCCTCCGGTCTGTTCCTCCCAACCGGCGTGTGGACGAAAGACCACTTGGTGGTCGAGCAGGAAAAGCAACGCCTTCTTCCATGGCGGACGATACTGAACGACCTGATCGGCCAGGCGCATGATTCCGACGGTGCCTGCACTTGGTACCTGATGGCCGAGGCAGCCCTGGCTCAGATTGATCGAGATCTCGATGACCTCTACGAATGGCTGGAGGCGACCGAACGCGGCAGCTTCGTCCGTGAGGACCCATGACTTTCCAATAAGATTGGTAACTGAGCTACCAAATGAAGCATAGAAGACTTATACGCTGCGAGGGTTGCTGATAGCATTGCTGTCGCTGGCATCCGCCAGCACACGTCTTCAGGGCGGGGTGAAATTCCCCACCGGCGGTATGTCCATGGTGAGCACCCGTTCACCGCAAACGAGCCCGCGAGCGCCCTTCCGCAGGGAAGGGGTCAGCAGACCTGGTGCGAAGCCAGGGCCGACGGTCACAGTCCGGATGAAAGAAGATGTGCGATCGACACCCGCACCGGGCAGGCTTTTTGCGGCTCCGGCCGGGTGCCGTTGTCGTGCGCCCCGAAAACGTCTTCTCAACCTTCCTTAGAGGAGCGTTTGCATGTCCGTTTGTCTTGATCCTTTCTCGAACCCGCCCACGGCGGTTCATCGTCCAACCGATCCGGTTATCTCGCTTCACCACCGCATGCGGCGAGCATTGGACGCGATGCGCGAAGGCCGACCCGTCGTGCTGTTCGACGACGATGACCGCGAAAACGAAGCGGACCTCATCGTCGCGGCCCAGTGCCTGACGGTGGACACCATGGCCCAGTTGATCCGCGATTGCAGCGGTATCGTCTGCCTGTGCCTACCCGAAGAAGTCGCCGACCGGCTGAACCTGCCGCCGATGACAGCCCACAACGGCAGCCGCTACGGGACCGCGTTCACGGTGTCGATCGAAGCACGCGAGGGCGTGAGCACCGGCGTGAGCGCCGCTGACCGACTGCGCACGGTACAGGCGGCGATCCGCCAAGATGCGCGGCCAGAGGATCTGGCACGGCCAGGCCATGTGTTTCCACTGCGGGCACGCACTGGCGGTGTTCTGATTCGGCGCGGCCACACCGAAGGTTCGGTTGATCTGGCCCGGATGGCAGGACTGCAGCCCACAGCCGTGCTGTGCGAACTGATGAACCGCGATGGCACGATGATGCGACGCCTCGATGCCTTGGCCTACGCCGAACGGCATAGCCTGCCTGATCTGACTATCGAGGAACTGGTGGCCTACCGTTCGCTCTGCGAAGGTCTGTCACGGTAAAGGGAATCTCCACGAGACTGTCGCCCTTCGGATTCGAGGGGCGGCCATTGTGCGCCGCAACGGCCGCTACACCAGAAAGGAAGAAGCCCCAGGGAGTGGGGCTGGGGATGGAGCGGTCAATTGCCCTTCCCCATGGGGGCCACGGCCTGCAACGACAGGTGCGTTGCCGTGGCAGACACCTCGAGGTCGCCCTCGCCGCTCAGGATGAGCGTGAAAACGCCATCGTGCGGATCGAAGAACTCGCCGAAGTCGTCGCCACCGAACTCGGTGCGCACCAGCTCCCACCAGTCGTCGAATGCATCGACATCCGGATTGCAGCCGACGGCGTAGGCGATGAGCTTCTGGCGCCCATCCGGATTGCGCTCACCACGCTCTGCCAGGAAGTACACGCCCTGGTCCTTGACCAGGACGACGCGACATTGGTTGACCACCGCTTCGGCAAGCACGGGCCGCAGGTCAGTGCCTCTGAATCGAACAGACATGGAATGGATCCCAAGGAAAAGGAATGAAGGGCCTCCCGCCGCGAGGACGGGAGGCTGCGTGGAGGTCAGTGCCGGACAGGCTTGCGGCCGGATAGGCATTGCACACGAATGCGCCGCCAGTTCCCGTCGTCGATCAGCCGTTCCAGCGTCTGGCCGAGGATGTCGAAGAACACTTCGTCGACCCGATCAACCAGCTCGCCGTCGCGGTGCAGCTCCACCGCGTAGACGTCGAGTCCGCGCTCGTACAGCACGGAGACGCGCCCCTGGAACTTCGCCGTGGCCACCGTGAAGCCAATGGCCGGCGGTGTCGCGATGATGTCCTTGGGCAGCGGATCGACCCAGGTGAAATCCCGCGCGCCGGCATCCACCAGCAGGTGGGTGATGCGCCGGTAGCCGTCGGGCGCAGGCAGCTGTTCCATCTGCTGGATCAGCTCCTGCAACTCGGGGCAGCGGGGCTCGGGGATCGGCAGTTTCGCCGGTGCGGAACCGAGCACGAACCGCTGCACCGTGTACGGCTTGCCGTCGGCGGTGAATGCGGTTTCTTCCTCGGGCGTGTCGGCACGCAGGCCGTCGAAGCGGCGTCGGGCGTACGGTTCGACCTGCACCTTGGCGCCCTCGTCGGGCACCTCGGTCACCAGCGCCCGGTCGAGCACCGCGAACTCGGCGCGTCCCGTCTTGACGACGATGGCCTCGTCGGTGGTGGCGATGACCTTGCCCTCGAAGGGCTTGGGATCGATGTGGAAGCCCAGCGTCGAAACCTTGGGCTGGCCGTCGAAGATGTTGAACTTGAAGGTGCGGACGTTGGAAGGCACATGGCCGCTGACGAGCATCGGCATCTGTGCGCGGATGGCTTGGGTATCCATGGGAGACTCCTTGTGGCAACCAAGGGACTCCCGCCCGCAAGGGAGGTATGTCCCTTGAGGGTGAGGTAGATGGACGCGGCATGCGTCCGGTGGAAGAAACGACCGATGCGGAGACGCATCGCAGCCTCGAAGGTCTCGACTGCCTGGGCATGCTGCCGGCAACACCAGCGAACATGCGGGCAGCGTGCGGCAGGTGCGGGCGCCCGTCGCCCGGAAATCGGCAACCTGTCGCCACCACGTTCCATGGAAAGGAAGAGCCCCGGATGGGGCTCGAAGGTGCTACTCGTCGTCGTGCAAGGGCAATCCGTCCAGCACCGGCGCATCGGCATCGAACACCAGCATGCGAACGTCGGCGAGTGCCGCCAGGTGCAGTGCCTCCACGAGGGACTCCGGCATACCCTTGGCTCGGTGTTCCTGCCGTAACTGTTCGGCGAAAATGCCCTCGACATGCTGTAGGTTGGCATCCGTCCAGGGGGTGGCGATCAGCTTCACGCCGATCGCGGGGCTATACGGGATGCGGAAGGCGACGAACAGAAAGGCGCTCGGCGTGGCGATATCCGCCAGTTCGGCGAGGAAGCGGCCCGCCTCGGGGGTGAGATGGGCACTGCTGATCTCCCAGCACCGGCTGTAGAAGCCCGTCTCGAAGCTCAGTCGCCGCACAACTTCCCGCGCGGCCTCCTCCGAGTAGGTGTCGCCGACGTGCGCGGGCTGGCCGAAGTCTTCACCGCTGATGGCATGGACCACGGTGCGCACCACGCCCTCGCTCTGGTATTGGAGGACCTCCAGGTTTTCGGGAATGTCCTGGCCTTCGGTGATCAGGGCGAAATCGTTGTTGAAGATGCAGGGGAAAAGTGCGACCTGCTCGTCGGGCAGATGTGCCTGGCTGGGATGCAGTGGGCGCCAGGCCGGCGGACAGTCGTCCTCGTAGGTGATGCACAAGGTGCGCTCGATGCGCAGGTTCTGGTAGCCGCGGAGGAATGGGTTGGAATTCGGGGACATGGGATTTCTCCATCAGAGGAAGTGGAGCCCATCCCCTGCCGGGGAGAAAGCCCCAGCGGGTGGTTGAAAAGATGTGGAGGGACATGGCCCCGAATGGGGACGCATGTCCCTTGCGGGGTGGGAAGAAGAATTGGCGGCGACGAAGCGAGTCGGATTCACCAACCGCTGTAGTGCAGCACCAGATCGGCGATGACCTTGCGGCGCTCCAGATCGAGGCCTCCCAAATCGGAAAGTCCCTCGAAACCGCAACGCTTGAGCATCGCGCCACCCTCGCGGGCGTTGTAGAAGCTCACCATCGCAGACAGGAACAAGCGCTGGCCGCCGCTGAGGACATCCAGGGCGTCGTTGAGCATCAGCACCTTGGGGCGCAGATCCCACTTGCTGGTGGCGCGCTGCAGGCCTTCAGGCGTGCCGTCGCCGAACCATTCGGCACCGGCGATTTCCGCACCGCGCTTCCATGCTTCGAGGAAGGCCCGCGGTGCTTCGGCGAAGTGCCGTTCTTCCGCAGCGATCTGATCAACTACGTCTTGGGGCAAAGACTGGTTCATGAAATGGCTCCTGGTAAGTAGGAAGTCAGGGGTGGATGCGTTGCTGCCAGCGACCTGTTGCCAGGGCGTGGTCGGCGGCGTGCTGCGAGCGGAAGTACTCGACGGACTCGCGGGACACCGGGCCGTCTTCATCGGCGGTGCCGATGTAGTGGCCGGCGGCGCTGTGGCGCACCTGCAGAGGCAGGCGCTTGCCGGTGTGGGCCAAAGCCAGATAGCCAATGGCTTTGGCACGGGCCTGTGCAGCGCTCAGCGGCGCCGCTGTGGATGCAAGGGACATGGGGCTCTCCTGGTTGAAGGACCGGGAGCCCAACCCCAAAACGGGAGCGGATATCTCCCGAAGGGTTGAAGAAAGAAGCATCGGCGTCGTGAAGGCGCTCGTCCGCGGTGGGCGATGCGAGGCGAACTGGAGGAGCCAACAGGGAAGCCCTGTCGCAGCCTGATGCCCCTGGCTGCTGGCATGGTGCTGACTGCATCAGCAACACGTGCGGCCAGCATCGGGCCGGCTTGTTGCTCCGTCACTCGGAAATCCGAACTAGGGGTTGCCCAGGTTCCGACCGAAGATCGGGCTAGGCCAAGCGGCTGTCGAACGCGGCGAGATTTTTTTGAGGCGGCTCACGGGTTGTGGAGTGGTCCGCAAGCTGGCGATCAAGCTTGGGATGCAGCCGAAGGGGTTATGACGCTGGTACAGCGAAGCGATTGGCTATCGACGAAGTTCAGCGGCCGCTGCGCAGAAGCGATGGAGGCAAACCGAAAGCGGTGTTTCGGGAGTCCATATAGGATTGTTAGCAGCTAACTTTGGGTGCTAGACCTTCATGGTGTCTTTGGGCGGTGACTTTTTTGCCTTGGGCTTCGGTATGGGAAGTTCGCTTTCCGTAGTTCGAATCAAACGCGAAACCCACTCTCGATCGTCAAGCCGATCTCCGACCAAAAAATAGGGTTTGGCGCCCGGGTACGGGGGCGCTTCGGTCACATTCCCAACCAGTAATCGCCCGCGATCGGTTGGCTTTACAAACAACTGGTTATCACAAACTAAGGCGACAACTTTGCCGTTGCAGTAGACGGCGTATTCACCAAACATTTTTCGGAAGGAGATCGAGCCGGCGTCGCTGATCTGATCGCAGACGTATTCAACGAATTCTAGATCTGAGGCCATTTTTTCCTTATTGAACAAGGTTTGGCGAGTGCGCCGACCAGCAAACTAACAGCTAGCTCAGTGGGCGGCGGTCCGCTGGAGCGGGTTATGTTTTTTGGATGCGATAAACACTGTATTCCCAATACTTTCTAGGCGGTCTCTCGGAGCATAACCACCCCATGCTTCTTAGATATTTTGCGATGAACCAGTTTATCGAGCCGTGTCCAACAAACAACACGGAGCCATGAGCGGAAGCCAAACCGGCCAGATGCTCGGCGCAACGGCGCGCTCTCTCTTTCGCGGCTTTGAATGACTCCACATTCGCTGAATATCCGAATGCCCAAGCAAGCCGAAAAAATACTGACCACATCGGCAAAGAGAGCCTTGGGAAAGGCCACTTTGCATGAGGCATATCCATCTCTCGGAACGTGGCGTCGCAAACGCCGATATGCTTGATACCAAGAACCCCTGCAGACTCCAAGGAGCGTGGAAGGTGGCTGCATACGGTAACAGCGCATTGATTGGCTTGCTCAATTGCCCCTTGCGGAGGCGTGTGCTCAGTGTCGATACCGGAAGCATTGTATTTTTCGACCCAAGCGCCGAACTCTGCCGCATTCAATCGGAGATGTTTGTCGATCTTTGGCTTCCCATGCCTCATTAAAACGATTTGCAACCGAGGGCTCCTGCAACATAAACGCCGACATTGTCGCCCGGCATAGAGGGATTGGTCGAGTCCGTCCTGGCGTCGAATGTGCCTATCCACGGGGCGCCATGTTCAAGCTTGCTCCTCTCGAAAAGACTGGAAAAGCGCGCCGAAGACCTACAGGCCTTCGGCTCAAGAGGAGGAAACCACCTGTGGGCTGTAGCAGTCCCGTCCGTCGTCCAAAGCCGCTCGCTGCGTCAGCAATCGCACCCGACCCGTGTCGTGGCTGGGGTCGACATCCTTCGGCACACATCCGCGCACAAAGGGAACCCGTTGTTCCGCCGGCGGGCACCGGCACCGAATACCGTCGACCCGAGGGGTCTCCTGACGGCTCGCCGCGGCACAGGCCCGCCTGTCGTCAGGAGACCCCTCGTCATCGACGGAAGAGCCTCGATCAACAAAGTCTCAGCAAACGCGATTTGCGGAGGAACAGCCTTCTCGTCTCGCGGACCCGTCGCTGGGCCGCGAGACGCGCACACCGTTGCAGAAGGAGGCGTGTGCTGGGGAGTCCCGCGGGGCGCGGGAGGTTGGCCCCGCCGTTGGAAACGGCCGGCGTAGTGAACCGCCCCGGGAATCGCGGAGGCTGGTTGGTTTAAGTGCTCACGCTGCCACGGCCGATTGCTCGGCAAGCTGGCGATAGTAGTTTGCCTCAGCCTCGGCCGGCGGGATGTAGCCCAGTGGCCCCATCAACCGGTGGTTGTTGAACCAGGACACCCAAGTCAGAGTAGCGAGCTCGACGGCTTCGCGGGTCTTCCAAGTGCGCCGGTGAATCACCTCAGCCTTGTACAGACCATTGATCGTCTCGGCCAGGGCGTTGTCGTAGCTGTCGCCCTTGCTGCCCACAGAGGGCTCCACGCCGGCTTCTGCCAGACGCTCCGAGTACCGGATGGAGACATATTGCGACCCGCGATCGGAGTGATGAATCAGACTGCTGTCGCGCTCAGGCTGTCGGTCATACAGCGCTTGCTCCAGCGCATCAAGGACGAAGTCCGTGGTCATTGAGGTGCTCACGCGCCAGCCCACGATGCGCCGTGCGAACACATCCACCACGAAAGCCACGTACAGCCAGCCTTGCCAGGTCGAGACGTAGGTGAAGTCCGATACCCACAGCTGGTTGGGCCGTACGGCACAGAACTGCCGGTTGACCTTGTCCAGCGGGCACGGTGCTTTGGGGTCGCCGACCGTGGTGCGCACCACCTTGCCGCGCTTGACGCCCTGCAGGCCCAGACGCCTCATGAGACGCTCAACGGTGCACCGTGCAACGGCCGCACCCTCGCGGTTCATCTGCATCCACACCTTGTCGGCACCGTAGACCTGCAGGTTCTCGCTCCACACCCTCTCGATGATCGGCATCAGCGCCGCATCGCGCTGGGCTCTGGCGCTCAAAAGCTGAGCGTCTCGCAATCGGGCGGCGTGCCGGCGATAGGCCGACGGGGCGATCTGCAGAACACTGCACATCGGCTCGACCCCATGGACTTCGCGGTGTTCGTCCACGAGCCGGTACATCACTTGAATCGGCGGTCGAGCTCCGCCTGGGCGAAAAACGCGCTGGCCAGCTTCAGGATCTCATTGGCCTTGCGCAGTTCACGGTTCTCGCGTTCAAGTTCCTTGATGCGCTGCGCCTTGGCCGTGGAGACACCATCACGCTGACCGGAATCGACCTCGTGCTGCTTCACCCAGGTGTGCAAGGTCTGTGGCACGCAGCCGATCTTGTCGGCAATGGACTCGATGGCCGCCCACTGCGACGGATGCTCGCTGCGGTGCTCTTGAACCATGCGCACGGCCCGCTCGCGCATCTCGGGGGAAAACTTCGGTGACTTTCTCATCTTGGCTCCATTCTCTAGCGAAGGAGCCTCCGCGAAAGTCGGGGCGGTTCATAGCGCGGGGATTCGTCGACGTCAGGAAGCCTTGCGGGACGCCCGCTGCTTGCGCGGCGCCCCACGCTTGCCTGTCGAGCTATCGATCGGCAGCGTTCCCTTGCAGTCCGGGTAGCGGCTGCACGACCAGAAAGCGCTGCTCTTGCCGGTGCGCTGGCGCATGGGAGCGCCGCACTGCGGGCAGGATGGTGATGGCGGCAGCTTGATGGCGAGCGTCGCGCCGCTGTACTGCTGCACGAGTTGCGCCACCCAGGCGGATTGCTTGGCGATGAAGGTGTCCAGTGTCATCTGGCCGGCCTCGATCATGTCCAGGGTCTGCTCCCAGACCGCCGTCGTACCCGGATCGGCAATGGCCGCCGGTACGGTGTCGATCAAGGTGAAGGCGGCATCCGAGGCGCGGATGGCGCGGCCTTCCTTCAGCAGATAGCCGCGGCCAAGCAGGCCGCTGATGATGTTGGCGCGCGTGGCTTCGGTGCCGATGCCCGTCGTGTCCTTGAGCTTCTGCTTCAGGCGCGGGTCGGTGACGAGCCTGGCGACGCCTTTCATAGCCTTGACCAGTTCGCCCTGCGTGTAGGGCTTGGGCGGCAGGGTCTTCAGCGCCTTCAGGTCGACATGGCCGACCTGGCAGGACAATCCTGCTTGCAGTGCCGGCAGCACTTGGCTGCGCTGGGCGTCGTCGCCATCCGGATCGCCGTCCTCCAGTGCCGCCAGCAACTGGTGCCACCCGGCCACGGCGATCTGCTTGCCGACGGCCAGCAGCGACTGCCCGCCGCAAACGAGGTGCGCCACTGTCCGATCGAACTCGTGATGTGGCAGGAACTGCGCCAGGTAATGCGCGCGGATCAGTCGGTAGACGGCCAGTTCCTTGTCGTTCATGGCCGAAAGGTTGGCGGGTTCCAGTGTCGGGATGATGCCGTGGTGCGCCGTGACCTTGGCGTCGTTCCAGGCGCGCGAGCGCTGATTGCGGTCCAGGCGATCGATCAATGGGCGCAGACCGGGATCGGTCTTGACCAGGCTGTCGAGAACGGCCGGCACCTCGGCCAGCATGCTTTCGGGCAGGTAGCCGGAATCGGAGCGCGGATAGGTCGTCGCCTTGTGCGTCTCGTAGAGCGCCTGGGCGATGTCCAGCGTCTCCTGCACGTCCAGGCCCAATTGTTTGGAACACACCTCCTGCAGCGTGCCCAGGTCGAACGGCAACGGCGGGCCTTCGCGCACGCGCTCCGTCTCGACCGACACCACCTGGGCGTTGCTGGCGGCGCGCATGCGTTCCGCGGTCTGCTGGGCAACCGGCTGCTGAAGGCAACGGCCGGCGTCGTCCGTACAACCCTGCGGCGGCGTCCAGCTTGCGATGACGGATTGGCCGGCATGGGACAGCGTGACCTCGATGGCCCAGAACGGTACGGAGACGAAGCTTGCAATCTCGCGGTCGCGATCCACCACCAGCTTCAGTGTCGGCGTCTGCACCCGCCCCACCGACAGTACGCCGGTGTAGCCGGCCTGGCGCCCCAGCAGCGTGAACAGTCGGCTCAGGTTCATACCGATCAGCCAGTCGGCACGCGAGCGGGCCAGGGCCGAGTAGTACAGCGGCAGCGTCTCGGCGGACGGCTTCAACGTGCCCAGTGCCTTGCGGATCGACGCATCGTTGAGCGCCGACAGCCACAGGCGCTGGATGGGCCCACGGTAGCCGCACAGCTCGATGATCTCGCGGGCGATCATCTCGCCTTCGCGGTCGGCGTCGGTGGCGATCACCAGCTCGCTGGCCTGGCCGACGAGCTGCTTGACGATCTTGAACTGCGCGGCGGTCGCCGCCTTGGGCTCGACGCGCCAGCGCTCGGGGATGATGGGCAGTTGCTCGATGGTCCAGCGCTTGTAGCTCTCGTCATAACCCTCGGGCGGAACCGCTTCGACCAGATGCCCGATGCACCAGGTCACGACGATACCCGCACCGCTGTAGCAGCCGGAACTGCGCTGGCCGGCGCCCAGCACACGGGCGATGTCCTTGCCTTGCGAAGGCTTCTCGCACAGGAATACGCGCATGAAGCCTCCTCGGGAATGTGCGGTTCATCGGATGGGCAACAGCATGGCTGGGCCAGATGAGACCGGCAGCAAGGAAGCCGGACAGCATGGACACCGAATTGTGATCGGCTGCGGAATGGTTGCCGCAGCGGCATGCATTGATCGCAGCGGTATGAGGGGCGGGAGATTGATGTCGGGAGGGCAGCCTGGAACTCGGTGGACCGTAGTGGAACTATCCCCAGGGGATAGCCCACTGGTGCAAGGCGGGCGTCTGACGGTTGCTACAGCCGCCCTCGATGCTCGGTCACTGGCCTCCGGCAGGCTTGGCTCCGAGGGTCACCGCCTCGAGGCGGTACGGCAGGATGCCGACGCGCCGGGCCTCGATCTTGAAGGTGACGCGTTCGTTCTCGTCGGCGTCTTCCCACTCGTCCTTCACCGTACGGCCTTCGACCAGCACGCGCATGCCCTTCTGGTACAGCGACTGCCAGTGCTCGGCATCGCGATGCCACAGTTCCACGGGCGCCCAGAAGCCGCCGCGGTCCTCGTACTCGCCATCCTTCTTCGGGATGGGATTGTCGAAATAGACGTTCAGCCGCAGCAGCCTGCGCGGTTCGTCGTTGCCGTTGGGAAATTGACGGTACTCCGGCGCGGAACCGATGTTGCCCTCGCCGACGAAGTGCGTGCTCATGATGACTCCTTGGGGGTGGTGGGTATGGTCGCGGCATGCCCGTGGACACGCCGCAGATAAGTCGCCTCGGCTTGGACCATCCTGCTGGCGCACTCCAGGGCGAGTCGAGCGATGCTGTGGGTCAGGCTGATCTGCATGTTCAGCGCGATGCGCTGTAGCTCAATCGCATACAGGTCGTCGATCAGCGAGGCCGGTGTCGTGGGGCGATCGAGCAAGGACTCCCACAAGGCGACGCCCATGGCCGAGCGGTCGAGGTTGCGCCAGCGCAGAAAGGTTGTCCCTGCGCCAGTCGTCTGCTGGGCCAGTTGCACATCGAGCAGATTGAAGGGATAGGCCCGCGCCTGTGGCAACACCTGCCGTTGTGCCAGGGTGATCAGCTCGTCGCGCAATGCCATGCACTGGCTGGCCCAGGTCTCCAGACTCCCCTTACCTTTAAAGGGCTGTAAAAGGCCTTTTAGGTAGCCTGCGTGTTCCAGCCGCTGGAAGTCCGCGTGTGCCAGTGGAGTGAAGCGCGATGAACGGCTGGAAGAAGTCGCTGCCATCATGCCTTGGCGCCTTCGTCTTCCGCCGCGACGTCGGCTGTGCCATCAGCGACCCCTGGCTCCGAGTCGTCAGGTGCCGGTGACTCGGGCCGGCTTCCCCGCCGTGCGATGGGTGGCGCAAAGCGCGAACGGCGCGTGCCTTCGAGCACGTCCTGCGGCAACTCGCCGAACTTCTCCAGCGCGGCTCGCGCCACGGCGTTCTTCGCCGCGAAGTCGTCGCGCGTCGCGCCGGAATAGCGGTACTGCTGCGCCAGGGAAAACAGGCTGCGCAGTGCATGCGCGCCGTCGTTGAGCCAGCGCTCCAGCGTGCTGCGGTCGATCAGCGCCGTGTGGTGCGCCAGGATCAGCTTGCGCGCCAGATCGTCGTAGTCGGCCAGCAGGTACACCGCCATAAAGCCTAGCTGCGCGTTGACGAACAGCGGCAGCTTCACTGGCTGCACGTTCATGTTCTCGCCCAGGGACAGCGCGGGCGGCACGTCGGACAGGGCTTGGTCCACCTGCTCGCGCAACGTCTGCAAGCGGGTCTTGGTATCGGCCAGCTTGTCCTCGATGCGCAGCATCCACCAGTCCGAATAGGGATCGTCCTGTTCGGCGCCGCGCTTCATCTTGTTCATCGTACTGATGAAGCCGTTGAGGCCGATGATGCCGGGACGTCCCTCGGCCGGCGCGCGGCCGTGCCAGATGCGCGAAGCGTGGTGGGTGTGCAGCGTCAGCGACATCGCGCTGCGCAGCGATCCGAGGTTCAGTTGCAGGGGTTCGTTGGCCATGGAGACGACTCGTGGTGATTGAACGAGTCGCCAGCATCGGCATCGGCTGGAAGGCCGTCAGTCAACAAACCGCATCCAACGGTCGCCAGGTTCACACGAGGCGGAAGGCTGTATGTGCTGGCTATCCCCTGGGGATAGGCAGGTGGAAATCAAAGTCGGAAGGGACAAGACCGGAAACAGCCCGTCGTTGTCCGCCGATGGCTTGGCCGCCGGCAAAACCGATGCGGTCTGCTACACCTCTGGGATCGATTCCTGATCGTCCGCGAGCGCAAACGCTGCATCCTGTACCGTACGCCGATCCCGCACAGCCTTAACGCTTCTTTCTGGAAGCCCATCCAGCAGTTCGCGGAAGTAGTCCAGGCCGCCCCACTGGCTGGCATCGCCGATCACGTACAACCGACATTGCGCCCGGGTGACCGCCACGTTGAGCAGGTTCGGCTTGCTCGCCGCCCAGCCGCGGGCGCCCGAGCCGGCTTGGCCTGGGGCCGTACCCAGCACCAGAAAGACGATGTGCGCTTCCTTGCCCTGGAAGGTGTGGACGGTGCCACATTCGATGCCGCCGAATCGGCGGCGAATGCGTTCGCCGCACGCCTGGGCGACCTTGCGGAAGGGCGAGATCACGTAGACCTTGGTCTTCCCGCTTCTCTCGCTCTGCAATTGCGCCAAGCAGTCGAGCAGACAGGCGATTTCGTCCTCCGATACGGGGTGATTCACGCGGTCTGAGCGCACGTCGAACCATGCGCTTTCGCCCAGGCTGCAGGAGAAGTCCCAGGGTGTAGGTTGGCCTGATTCGTCGACACGACCCTGCACCATCTGGCCGGCGTAGGCGATGCGGTTGGCCACCGAGAACATCGGGTCATCGCAGCGGCGGTGGGTGCGCAACGGCATGCCGGTCCACAGACGTTCGGGCGCGTCATTTGGGGACGAGCTGCGGGTCTTCTCAACCCAGGAGCCGAAAGGCGTGATGCGATCCGCCAACGTCTGCACGGATTCGTCGATGGGCGACCAATGCGTTGCCACGTCGTGGCGGTGTCGCAACTCCTCGGCCAGACTCCTCGGAACGGTGAAAACCGGTTCTATCTGCAGGGGATCACCCACGATGACCGCGCGCCGGCTGCGCCAGATCGCACCCGCCGCCGACTGCGGCGTGGCCTGACCCGCCTCATCGATCAGCAGCCAGCCCAGGCTGTTCTGCCCCATGCCGACGAACAGCCGATCAAACGAAGCGAGGGTCGTGGAAACGACCGGTACAACGAAGAAGAAGGCGTCCCACAGCAGCGGACGGTGCTCGGGAGACAGCTTGTCGCGCGAACCCCCGGTGAGCATGCCATTCACCGCTCGCAGGTTGGCGATGAACTTGCCGGCGTTGGCCAACACGGTAAGGCGGTGCAGATCCACCGCCTGTAGGAAGAGCTTGGCGCGCAGTTCATCCAGCTTGGGGCCGACAGCGACGCTGGCGCGGTGACGTGTATCGGCAGGCAAGGCCCAGAACTGTGTGTCGGGGAAGTGCTTGGCGCCCGTTGCGTAGCCAGCTTGCAGCGCTCGCAGATGGGTTTCCAGTTCGCGCTCCAGCGCGACCCGCGCGGAGGAAACGGTTTTCTGCCGCTCTCGTCGCTGACCCAATTGGGCTTCGGTTACCGCTACTTCCTTGGACATTTCCGCGAGGGCGGCCGAAGCGTCAGCCAAAGCTTGCGTGGGCGCTTCCAACGACTGCCGCAGGTCTGCCATCCGGCGGGTCTCGCGGCCAAACAGGCTCATCAAGCGGTCCCATAGGTTGCGCGGCGTGCCGGCACGCAGTTGCTCCAGCACGACCCGATTACCTTCGACGACAGTGCGCTGGGTAGCCACGGCTTCGCGATGCTGTGCAAGGGCCAGCTCGCGGGCTTGGATGTCCTGGCCAAGTGCCTGCTCTTCGACCAAAAGGCCGTTCAACCGGCTTCGCTCGTCGTCGATGTGCAGGGCAGCCTTCTCAGCCCGCTCCAGCACCTTGCGACAGCTCTCGAACTCCGCCTGCAGCGCCAGGAAGGCCTGCTTGGCCTTCTGCCACTCACCCACGCATTGCCGACGCTTGTCCGGGACATCTGCCGCTTCGAGGATCTGCCTCATTGATGGCGATCGATCATCCCCAGGGGATGGCTCATCGCTATCTTCGTTTGCCAGGTCAGCGCCGGTGTTTTGTTCGTCCTCCTGCACCTGCGCATCCTCGGCTTTGCGAGGCGGTACATATTCGTCGCGAAAGAAGCCTTGCGCGAACGAGCGCCGGTTGCCGGCGTTGCCCAGGGCTGCGGCGACCGCCCCCCAGGTTTCGATGGGCTCCTTGTTCTCGTCCAGAACCTTTTGCGCCCGGAAGACTTCGCGCATGACATCCGCAAAGTAATCCGCCGAACTGAATTCGTCCGCGACCTTCTTGCGTGCGGGCAACTCCTGAGTGATGTTCTTGACCGCGTTGTTGTTCGTGCTGGCCACCACGATCGAGGTACCGGCAACCACATCGGCTTTGAGCGGAAAGAAACCCTTGCCCGCAACGGTCATCTTGTCCTCGAACATGGCAACCGGGCGATCCAGCGCAGCGATCCGCCGCGCTCGCTCGGTGACGATCTCGGCGATGATGTCGCACAGAAGCGTGGTCTTGCCGGTCCCAGGGGGGCCATTGACGCCAATCAGTCCCTCAGCTTTGCCAAGCGAGCTCATCACCTGCGAGACCGCGGCCTGCTGCGCAAGGACGAGCGGGTGTTTGGGGGAAGCCGGCCATCGCGCGCTGGGCAAGCGCTTCGCACTGACCAGCCCGGCCATGGCGCCGTTGTCGGTGAGGATGTCGACACGCTGCTGCTCTTGTAACGCTGGCCCGAGATAAGCCCCCAACGCTTTGCCAAAGGGCCGTTTCCTTTCTGCCTGGGCGATCAATCGGTCAAGATCATCCAAGTAGAACGAGTTCAGAAAATCGGTTGCGGCCTGCAGGCTGTCATCCAGGTAGCGTCGCTTGACTCGGCTGGTCCGCACGACGACACGCCAATCCAGACTCGGATCGTTCGCCGCTTCGCCGAGCAGGCTGCGCACGATGTGCAGTTCTTCATCGAGATCTTCCCAAGCCAGGATGGCCTCGGCCGAAGCGGGACCCGCAGCATTGGCGCCGCCAACTTTCTGCTCCTGCTTCTCCGGGAGTTGG
The DNA here is from genome assembly GCF_040812015.1 of Chitinivorax sp. PXF-14. Lineage (NCBI taxonomy): Bacteria > Pseudomonadati > Pseudomonadota > Betaproteobacteria > Chitinivorax > Chitinivorax sp. PXF-14. The sequence goes on from NZ_JBFNXJ010000003.1 coordinate 73,934, forward strand.
TGGCGGCGCTGAGCGAATTCCTCTTTCGCCCGCTCTAGACGAGCGTTGATGTTGTCCAGTGCTTTTGTTTCCCGCACTGCCGCCACACCGTGCGCGAAGCTGGCGGGCAGGTAGCTGTCGGGTTTGGGGCGCCCCAGTTCATCCACTACGAAAGCGGCCAGCCAACCGTTGCCAGTTACACGCTGGCGCTCTCGCTCGCTCAGGTCGCGGTCCGGGAAGAGACCCTGGAGCAACAATCGAGACAGGTCTTCCGTGTCGGCCACGCCCAGATAGACGACGTGCACGTAGCCGAACTTGTCCGTGGGCGAGAAGTCCGCATGCCGCCAAGGCAGGGTATTGCTGCGGGAATAACGGCGCCGCAGCGTGGCGATTTTCGTTTGGTCGTTGGCATCCCGGGCGGAAGGAGCAGCCGGGATATTGAAGATTTCAAGGTCGCGCCAGAAGCGCAGGACGCGTAAGGGTTCGTTGCTCGTGGAACTCAAGTTCGGACCTCACCTTTCTATTCGGCGCGTCCTCCCCCTGTGATGTCCGAGCACTGGCCGATAGCGATCAATTCTGTCTATGAAAAGCATCAAAACGTCATCATAGCCGTCCATGGACAAAGGGACCATTCGGCTTGGTGGGATGGAACGGGAAGGTTGCGCTTTGCCCGGCCCAGTGTGAGTGACTCATCCAGGCAGGAAAGCGACTCCCCGCTACCGCAACTGCAGCTTGTCCCGCAGCTTGGCGATGTGCTGCAGGGCAACCTCGCGGGTGGAGGGGGCGGAAGCGCTATCCCCTGGGGATAGCGGCGATGGGGGCGCATTCTCTTGGACAGCGTGACCTGCCCAGGCCTTGAACTCCCCCCGAATCGCCTTCTGGATGATGCCGAACAGGTAGCCGGCCGGGCTGCGCACCGTGCTGCTGCGGCACCGTGCCGCCCACTCGTCGAGCACCGCCTGCCGCTGGGTTTCCTCCACCTGCTGTAGAGCGATCATCGCACCGGCCTGCTGCTCTTCCTTCAAGCGCAGGAATCGCTCGGGAAGTCGCAGGCTCTGTAGCGCCTTCGCGCGCGGTACTGTACGTACTTCATCAATACGATCCTTACGTACTGTACGGTCCTCCTTCGGATTCCGAAGAGAGCCTTCCGGCGCGGGTTTCGGCCCCACTTCGGATTCCGAAGACGGGCGTTCGTCGTTCCGAAGAGGGGTTTCCTGCCCTTCTTCGGATTCGAGGCCGACATCCCCTTGTGGATAACTTGGCGCCGTCCATCCATGCCGGGCCATGTGCTGGGTCAACACCTGCAAGCGTGTCGGCAGCGTGCGGCCACTGAGCAGCGGGTCTTCGGCGATCTCCTTCAATGTGTGCATGCCGACGATCTGCACCGCTTTGGCGGCATGGGTGAGGGCTTGGCTCACCAGACCCAGATAGTCAGGGTCGAGCTGCATCGCCTCAAAGGGCGTCAGCGGCTCGTCGTGCAGGACATAGAGGTTGCCCAGAATGCGGCCTGTCTTCGGGTCGCGGCGGCGGCGCACCAGGCTGAGCCAGCGTGTCAGGCGCAGCAGCGTCAAGGCGCGCGCGACGGTCTCGTGCGACGCCTGCGACCCACACGGTATGGAGGCCAGGTAGGGTCGAAGCTGGTCATAGGTCGGGAAGGCCGTCACACCGTCGTCGTTGAGCTGGAGACGAAAGACCTGCCAGGCGTTGCGCTCCAGCGGCGTCAGGCGCCGGTCGAGAAACAGCGCGCGAGGCACGCTTTCATGGCGATTGCCGCTGTACAGGAAGCCATCGCCGGCTGGCGCCGGGCCTTGCTCCTGCGCCAGGTTCTGCAGCGCATCGTCGAATAGCGCCGACAGCGCCATGGGACCATCGCGCCGTGGTGCGCCGCCCGTCGCCATGGCCTACACCAGTCCCTGGTCGATCCAGTTCCGTATCGCCGCCCAGACCACCGACATCGGGAGCGCCAGGGTCTCGGCGAGGTCCATGGCCTGGCCCAGCATGGCCAGCTCGTCGTCCAGCGGGATGTGGCGCTCGGCGACGCCGGCCTTCCAGTGCCTCCAGAGAGCGGCTTCCTGCGCCTCGTCCAGCACCGGGTGCCGACCCTTGCGCTTGGGCAGCCCGAGGATGTCGCGCCGCAGGGCGACCTCCTGATGCGTGAGACCGTGGAAACGGCTCACCATCTCTGTGCTTGCACCCAGACGTAGCATGCGGTCCACCGTGGCGATTTCCTGTTCCACGTCCTGCACTTGGTTCAACAGCCGCTTGAGCACTTCGCGGTTGACCGAGACCGAGCACCACGACACCGTGGCGTTGACCAGTACGCTGACCAGGGCTGGATGTTTCAGCGCATCCAGCTCCTCTTCGCCAAAACCCATCGCCTTGCAGCGTCGCAGTTGGCCATTGCGCAGATCGTGCAGCGCCTGGGCGATAACGGCTTGGTTGAGCGGATGGGGTGACGACATACTGGTCTCCCTCGCTCAGGAATCGCGGCCTGGATCAGCGGGGACCGCACCGCTTTCCAAGTCCATCAGCCGGCGCGCCAGACGCAGCAGCCGGAACAGCTTCACCAGGCTGGCGTCGCTCAGGCGGATGGACGCTCCGCCGCTGCCGTGCAGCAGCGGCGCCAGGTCGTCGGCCAATCGCGCGCGATCCAGCGCGGTCGCGGGTACCGACGCCGCGCTCAGCGCATGTAGCAGCGTCAGCACGGCACGAGCGAAGGCCGGCAAGGCCTTCGCCTGTGAAACGGACGGAGCCGCGCAAATGAAACCGATGCCATCCTCACCAGGCTCGATGTGCCTCGCTACCGCTGCCTCCTCGGCAACCTCGCGGGCAAACTGCGCGATATGCACCCGGAGCCGGTCCGGTACATCCAGCCCGGGCTCGATGTACCAGACATCCGAAATCGGGTAGAGCCCATCGACCTGCACGGGGATTGCGCGCAATGCATTGGCCTCGAAGTCGGGTAGTTTGTCGCCCAACTGGTCAGCCACCAGGCGCTGGATGGATTGCAGGCGTTCGGTGGTCGTTGCAGGAGACACGATGTGCCCTTGCAGACGCTCCGTGTCGCTGTCGGCCGCTACTGGCGCAGCGCCTGCTTCCTCGATCTTCCCGTCGCCAGCCGCGGGAGCCGTGACGGTCTGTGTCGAGGGCATCTCGGCAGCGGGTTCTGCCGGTGCGCCGGCCCCCTGTGCGGTAGTCGCCGCTGCGGATGGCGGTGCGGGACGTGGCGCCACAGGCACCGTGGGTGCGGTCGGGATCGCCGGCAACGGCTCGCTGGTCAACACCCGCTGCCGGCTCTCGCTGTCGTCGATCTCCAGGCTCAGCGTGTCATAGTCCGCGTCCAGCAGCTCGGCCATCTGGCCCACCAGTTCGTCCTGTACCCGCTGGAGCGAGAAGGCATCCGGCTGCGTGTCGAACTGCGACAACACATCCTGGAACAGCGAAGCGAAGTCCGCAGCGAGCCGGCGGCCCAGCGCTTTCCGTTCCCAGATGCGCTCGCACGCCCTGCGCAGCACCGCGAGCCGTTCCACCTGATGCCGGCCCAGCCCGCCGTACAGCACCGTCGGTATCGCCGGCAGCAGGTGGCGCACCGCGTCCTGCATGCGGCTGATGTGCGACTGCTGCACCGGGTAGCCGTCGGCCGTCAGGCGCCGCGCCAGTTCGGACTGCGACAGCACCTCTCCCCCATTTTCCTGCTCGTACAGGGCGCGTGCCTTCTCGACGCCCAATGCCCGCTCGATGAAGGTGAGTCCACCGCGCAGTTCGTTCTCGGCCAGGTGGCCGGTGAGCGCCACGATCTCGCCGCGTTGCGGCCAAGGTCGGAACAGGCAGGCGATCCGGAAGAAGCGTTCCTCCTTCGTCTCGCTCCACAGCTCCCGCAGGATCGCCAAGCGCGTGTTGCCACCGTTGCGGATGATGTAGTGGGCCTCTCCGGGCCGCCGCGTGACCGCGGGCGACGCGTCCAGCCCGCGTTCGCGGATCGACGCCTTGATTTCCTCGTAGGCCGGGTTGCGGGTCACGCGCGGGTCGTGGTCGTAGGGGCGTAACTGGTCCAGCGTCACCACCATCGGTGTGTCGGCGATGGGGTCGCTCAAGGCCGCGGCCGTCGGGCCGCTGCGCTCGAAGCCGGTTTCCATCAGCTTGGTGGCCATGTCCCGCGGGGTCAGCTCAGCCATGACCGTTCTCCCGAGGCACCGGTCCGTCGATGGCCGCCTGCCGGTCGGCACGGCGAAGCTGCGCGCGGGCGTTAAGCCCGGCGCGGCGGTCGCCCGGCGTCGAACTGGTGTAGATCGACGCGCAGCCTGGCTTGGTGAACTTCAGATGACCGCCCGGCGTGCGCACGACGTACCAGCCTTCGCTCAGCGCAAAGTCGATCAGCGCACGCAGCCGTTTGTGGCCGCGCGCCAGATCACGTGCGCCCGCCATGGTCCTCGCTCCCCGCCATGCCTTTCGCGTTGTGCCGGCCAGTCACACACTCAAACCGTTCCCGCCACTGTGGAAACAGTTCGCTGGCGAGGGCACACATCGTCACCAGCGCCGAGGGCGCGACACGGCCGACCGGCCGCCGGTTCTCCTCCCGATGCACCGGCAAGCCACGGGTCGCGGCGCGCGGGTAGGCTTCGATGGCCGGCACGTCGGTGTCCAGCACCCGCACGCTGGCCTGTCCCTCGAACATCTGCCGCAGCGTCTGCTGAATCAGCCGCGCATTCGCCGACACCGGATGCACCCGGTTGATGAGCAGGTGCAGGGGTGGCGGCTCAATGCCCAGGTGTCGGTACGGCCCGATGTCCTCGATCAGTTGCAGCGTGCCACGTCGCAGTTCGCGCGCCGCCAGGATCTCCGGCGTTACCGGCGACAGCGCTAGGTTCGAGGCCAGCACCGCCATTTCCAGCAGCACACTGCGCGCCCCCTGGGTGTCGATCAGCAACAGGTCGTAGAAGGACGCCAGCGCCGGCAGCAGGTGTCGGAGCCGCAGGCGCCCGTCCGGCGCGTGCAGCAGCAGTGTGTTCAGTTCTCCACGGTCGTCGTTCGACAGAACCAGGTCCAGCCCGGCGATGGTGGTATGCGACACCAGTTGATCGAGGCGGCGCTCGTTGAATGCCAGCAATTCGTAGATACCGGCGGGCGCACGCTCGGCCAGCGTGAAGTAGCTCGACAGCGTGGGTTGCACGTCCAGGTCCAGCAGCAGCACGCGCAGCCCGGCGTCGGCCGCGAAGCCGCCCAGGTTCGCGGCGGTGGTCGTCTTGCCCACGCCGCCCTTGGTCGAGATGATCGAGATGACCAGCATCGTCAGGCTCCTCGTCGCGTTTGATGGGGAACGGAACGAGGATCAGATGCGCTCACTGCGGCGCTCGGCAATCCACTGCTCGATCTCGATCGAGTCCCAGCCGACCGCCCGAACTCCCAGACGCATGGCTTTCGGGAACTTGCCCGCCTTCATCAGGTTGTAGATGTGGGCGCGCTTGAAGCCGGTCTTGGCTTCGACTTCATCGCGGCGCAGGATGCGGCGTTCGCCAACAGGCGGCGGAAGCGGCTTGTCCGACATGAGGGGCACTCCTTAGCGCTTACTGGCGCTTGTTTTGCGTGACCCGTAATTGACAGGAACTCCCGGGAAATGAACACCGCAAATGCGGTTTCCGGGACCGCAGATTGGGGCTTGACGCCAGGTTTGCCGCGCTTCAGGGGCTCGATGCCTGCACCTTGCGGCGTGCCTGGGCGAACTTGGCTTGCAGCGTGCGCTCGGTGATCCCCATGAGGTTGTCGTGGTGGGCAATCAGGGCGCTGATGATCGCGTCCTGGCTGTTGAAGCTGGAGTAGGGGACCCCGGACGGAGTGCGTCCAAGCATCAAGGCCAACAGCGCACCGACGATGTTCAGATAGGTGGTCTCGGCACGATCGCTGAGGTGGCACAGGGCGCAGGTGAGATTCGGGGAGCCTTGCTTCTTCTGCTGCTCCTGAAGTTGATGCAACTGGTGGCGACACTGCTCCAGCTGGGACTTCAACGCCTCCCGTTCCACGAGAAGCGCATGGCCGGCCTCCAGAGTGATCACCGGGTGGGCGATCCTCTCGTGGCGGGAGAAGAGAAAGGCCGGCCGCTGCTCCGGATAGGTTCGAAGCATCCACCGTTTGAGGTCGACGTGGCGAACGGTCAGATCGGGCGAGTCCCACAGGGACTTGTCGTTCATCGTGATGCCGTTCAGTCCGTAGGGCAGCTCACCGTGGAAGATGGCATCGTAGATGCGATCGGTATACAGACGAAGCTCGCTGCAGCGCGGGCAATCCTGCGTTGCCCACAGACGTCCGGATCTGAGGGTAATGAGGATGTCATCCCTGAACCGGTACAATCCGGCCCAACGGATGGCCGCATCGATGGGGTGGTAGTACACCTCCGAAAGCGAACTTCCTTGCATGTGGTTGCCTCCCTGTTGCCCCCCATCAAGGACACCTGTCTGCCCCGGCCGAGGCCAGCGCATCGAAGGCTGGCGCTACGCAGTCCTGCGCTGAGGAATCGAGCTTCATCGAGAGAGCCTGGATGGGGATGTCCTGCACCTTTGCCGCGCATGCGAGGATCATGGCTGCGCGAAGTGCCGGCAAGACCAACTGGGAATGGGCTGATCTCGCCAATGTCTCCGACCTTGAGACAATTGGCGGGGCGAAGCCACAAGGCGCCAGAATCCCGGCGGAAGCGCCTTGGGTCAGACCTGTTCGGTATGCCGATAGGCTGAAATGGAATCGTGCCGAAGAATGGCACCCCCATTCGACGGGGGCGAGGGAGACGACCCCGCGTCCTGGCAGTCCGTGGCTGTTGGTGGCTTGCCTTGGAACGAGCGCGTTGCCTGCTCCCCGGCTGGCAGGGTAAACTAGTCCATCAGCCAGTCCAGAGACTGGTTGGGGTTCTGGAAAATCGATTTAGACTCAACAACCTGAGAGTCGGATTCGATTCCCTTCACCCGCTCCACTTCAACTTTCCAAGGACTTCCAGAAAAGACCGAGGAACGTCGCAAGTGATTGTCACCATTCAGCTTTTTCACCATCGCTGAATCCAGTGACTTCCAGCGAAAACCACTGACTGCCGGTACAAAACGGTACATCAAGTGGTGCATCGGAAAGCGGAGCTTCCCGCTTCCGCATAGTTGCTGGAGGAGCGCGCGGTCGAACAGGACCATGCAGCCAACTCGATTCTCAGGAGTTGGGCTCATGCTCTCAGACCTCATGGTTCGCCAGGCCAAGACCACCGGCAAGACCTACACGCTGGCCGATTCGGACGGCCTCTCCCTCTTCGTTTCCGCCAACGGCACCAAGGCCTGGCACTTCCGCTTCACCTGGGGTGGCAAGCGCGATCGCATGTCCTTCGGCAGCTACCCGGCGCTCTCCCTGAAGGAGGCGCGCGAGCTTCGGGACGAAGCTCGCAACCTGCTCGCCAAGGGCGTCAATCCGCACACCGAACGCAAGCGCAAGCGCCACGCGATCGTGTTGGCGGGCGAACACACGTTCCAGGCGGTTTACGACCAGTGGTTGAAACACCGCAAGCTGTCGCTGGAGGAAGGACGGCAGACCAGCCTGGAGCAGATCGCCCGCGTTTTCAAGAAAGACGTATTCCCGGCGCTGCGTCACCTGACCATCTACGACATCACCCGCGCGCACCTGCTGGACATCATCGGCAAGGTGGAAAAGCGCGGGTCGCTGTCGGTGGCCGAGAAGCTGCGCACCTGGTTCACCCAACTGTTCACCTACGCCACGGTGGCGATCCCAAACATGCACGACAACCCGTCCAAGGACTTGGAGGTTGTCGCGCTGCCGCTGCCTCCGGTCGAACACAACCCGTTCCTGCGCATGCCCGAGCTTCCGATCATGCTGCAGACGTTGCGCAAGTACCGTGGCCGGCTGAACACGCAGTTGGGCATTCGGCTGTTGATGCTCACCGGCGTGCGCACCGGCGAGCTGCGTTTCGCCACGCCTGATCAGTTCGACCTCGAACAAGGCCTGTGGATCATCCCGGTGGCCAGGCTCAAGCAGCGTGCGCTGCTCACCAAGAAGAAGCGCAAGCGCCTGGTGGACATCCCGCCCTACATCGTGCCGCTGTCGGTGCAGGCCCAGGAGATCGTTCGCCACCTGCTGGACCAGTGCAAGCCGGCCCAGGTCTACATCATTCCGGGCGACTGGTGCCTGAAGCATCCCGTCAGCGAAAACACGTTCAATGCCGCGCTCAAGCGCATGGGCTACGAGGACCAGCTCACGGGCCACGGAATCCGCGCGACGATCTCGACCGCGCTCAACGAACTCGGCTACCCGAAGAAGTGGGTGGATGCCCAGCTCTCGCACGCCGACCCGGACAAGATCAGCGCGACCTACAACCATGCCGAGTACGTCGAGCAGCGCCGCGTCATGATGCAGGATTGGGCCGATCGCTTGGACCTGTTCGAGCAGAACCAAGCCGAGGTCGCCAGCCGGCATCTGACCATCACGCTGCAAGGCCTGCCGACCATCGCCGGCCAGGCGGCGATGCAGCCGCCGGTGGTCGACCCCACCGCACCGAAGCTGATCGTGACCGCACCAACGCCCGACATGCCCGCGGCGCCGCCATCGGTGCAGCGGCTGTCGGCCGTGCGCATGCCCGAGTACGCTCGCCCGCGGCTATCGGACGTGCAGCGCGAACGCCTGCAGGTGCTGGAGACCTTCGAGGCGCCGCACAACCTTTCGGTGGCGGACTACGCCAAGCTCGCTGGCAAGTCGCGCCGCTGGATCACCTACGAGATCCAGGCCGGCAACCTGCTGTCGATCCATATGGGTAACCGTGGGCAGCGGGTGCCCGACTGGCAGCTTGATCCGCTCAAGCGCAGGCTCGTGCAGTCCGTGCTCAAGCAGGTGCCGCGGGGTCTTGATACCTGGGCGGTCTACCACGCGCTCCTGCAGCCCTACGACGCGCTCGGCGGGCGCTCCGCCATCGAGGCGGTCAACCCGAAGAACCTGCACCTGGCCGCGCGCCTGGTCGCGGCGCAGAGCATCGCTGCGGACGATCCCGAGGAGGGCATCCCGGTGCAGGTGTGGCGCAGCGTGCAACGGTTGGTGCAGGATGCCATCATGGCCGACCCGACAGAAAACCTGACGGAGCCTTGAGACAACCTGTCTTCAGGACACGGAGCGGACACGGCGTACAAACCTCTCCTGCGGCTCAGTCAGGGCCGCACAGGTGTGCAGCAGATAGGCCATCACGACCGACGGTGCGCCCGCCAGCGGACGCACCGCAATCCCCCGACACTGGTAGCTTGCCAGCCTCGCGGCCGGCGCGATGGCGACGCCGTACCCGGCGGCGACCAGCGTCATCGCCATGTCGAAGGTGCTCACCGTTTGCTCGTGAGCCGTCGGCTCACCTTCGAGCAGCTGATGCACGATCGCCAGCCACGGTTCGCCGGCGGAAGACCTTGCATTGATGATCTGCTGCCTCAGCAATTCATGGCACGGGACTTCGCGATAGACCAAAAGATGGGAGCGCTTAGCGACAGCGACTGCGAGCGTGTCATGCCAGAGCGGCTCGCATACCCAGCCCGGCCACTTCAAATCCGCGGGAGACACGGCGAAGTCGAAGCCGTCGCGCACCGATTCGTTCATTGATTCAGCGGCGTCCGATTCAACCAATGAAGCGGCGGTCTCGGGTTCTTCGGCGCGCTGCAGCGCCAGCACGTCGGCAAGCTGTGAAGGCACCCACTCGCCAAGCACGGCGACCCGGATTGCGGCGGAAGCATCGGTTGATGTCACGTCCAGCTCCTTCCCAGGGCAGAAAACGCATGGCGAAGGCGAAAGCATCAAGTGCGCGATCGCGTTCCTGAGTTAAGTTTAACGTGGTTTATATCAAGTCCATCGTCGACGCTTTTGCTAATGCAAAAACGTCCGATTCAAAGAGGCCGACCCACCGGAGCCACCACCTACGAAGCCGAACCCGCTATCGCGTTTGGAGCCGCCGTTCGAGAAGTGAGAACCGCCCAGGGCATCGCCCAGGAAACGCTGGCTCACATCGCCGGCATTGAGCGCTCGCACATGGGCAAGATCGAGCGTGGCGAGCACACGCCTACGCTCCCCATGATCCTCAGGATTGCCCGTGCTCTGAAATGCAGTTCCGCCCACTTGATGGCCCTGACCGAGGCCAAGCTAGCCGAGCCGGCTCCTCCCTAGCTTGAGGGCTGAAGCCGGCCCGGACGTGGCCGCCTACCTATCCCTGCTCGTCCCTATCGTTTTCGCTCTGAACTGAGGGATTTTCGCGCTTTGGGGCTTCATTAGCGAGACGCAGATAAGGATTGTCGGGTGGCACTTCCCCGAATAGCACATCGGACCGCGCCAGCAGATATCCATGAAGCCGCCGCGATTTACGCGGCCCGGTGACATCACAGGTCCAGATATTCAGGCCACTGGCCTGCTTGCGGTGCACGGCCAGTTTCTCGAAGCGCTTCTGTACCCACTGCCACGCTTCCAACTTCTCCTGCCGGGCGATGACCGCGAGCGGGGGGTGCTCCTGCGCGTATCGCTGAAAGACACCGGGGCTCACCAGGTAGGCAGTGCCTGCGACGGTATGCACCAGGGCTTTGGCGTCATTGATGATGAGCTTGCGCGTCCGCACGCCCTGCGTCAGCCAGGCCATGAAATCTTCGCCGGAGGGTTCGGCTTGGGGCTGCGGCGCTGGGACTGACGGTATCGGCGGCGTGGGGGCCATCGTCTCGGTGCCGGGATCGTCCTCGGCGTTGGTGACGGGCACAGGCGATATCGCGGGGGCCACTGAGGCAGCGGGGGCCATGTCCAACAGATCGAGCAGCGCGCCGACGCCGTTGTCCGTCGCCGCGGTCAAGATCGGCGGCGCGGCGCTCGGCCCAGCCTCCGGTACCGTCGCACCAGGCGCAGTCGGTGTCTGATGTACGGAGTCCTCTTGCTCCTGCTCGACCCTCACCTGGCCTGCGAACGGCGCGGGCCGATCGGCCACCTCCCAGATCAGCGCGGGCGACAGCTTCAGGAACGTGAAGCTGTGTGACCAGCCGGCATCGCTCGCGACTGTTGCTTTCCAGATCGCCTTGCCGTCCGGCGTGGGCAAGGCGATGCCGTGGTCCTGCAGCACGTTGAACACCGCCGTGTTGTTGGCCGGAATGCCGTCGATGCCTTGCTGCAGAAGATGCGCGCGCAGTTTGTCCGAGACGGTTTTGCTCACCAGCCACAAGGCATCCTGGGTCAGCCAGCCATCCGAGGCCTGGGGTTGGTTCAGCTTGAATTCCTCGCGCAGCAGGAAACGCAGGCCATCGAGCAGCTTGCGCTGGAGGGTGTGCTTGGGCGCGGCCAACGCCTTGCTGGGATCGCCGCCGAGTTCCTGGGCCACCGAGGCCTGGTCGGCCTGCACCACGAGCTCGCCGAGCGTCCCGGCATGCTCATACTGGCCAGCCAGCACGTACAGGAGCGCGGCCCAGAGGTCGGGATAGCCGACAAGCCAGTCGAAGATGCCGGGATCGAGCAGCCGAGCGTAGAGCAGCCCTGTGGCGGCGCTGTGCAGCCGGTACTCGCGCTCCTTGAGGTAGCGGAAGCGGTAAGGCCGCCGCAGCGGGCCGTGCCAGGGGTGCCAGACGGTGCCGTCGGCGTACTCGACGTGCAGGTCCACAGCGATCTTGCCGATGTCGTGCAACAGTGCTGCGTAGGCCGTGCCGGCGGTCCAGGCCTCAGCCTGGGCTGCCTGCGCCTCCGGCGTAGCACCGGCGGGCAGCAAGTGCGACTGCCGCAGCTTGAGCGCGTAGGCCACGATCTCCAGGCCGTGATCCAGCATGCCGCCCGGATAGGCATGGTGATGGCTCTCAGATGCGGGGAATTGCTGGACTAACTCGGCGTAGCGTTCCAGCGGCGCCAGGTACAGCGTGGTGAACTGGCGGCGAGACAGCGAGGTGCGCTGCCAGATGTGTTCCAGCAGTCGCTGCCGGCGCGGTGTCGCCAGCAGCGATGCGGCCGGCTCCGGCCGCATTAGCCCTTTACCAGGATCGGCGGGAGGTGTGGGTGTCGGCGCCGCGCCGGAGGCGGGCGGCACCCGTTTGCGTTGGAACAGAGAGAGCATGGCGGACCCCGGGCGGCGAGCCGGTCGGGGGGCCTTTGGCCTTTTCGGGTAGGGCCATTCCCCTTGGCCCCATTCCCTTGCCCCTTCCCCAGCCCTTTGGCCTTTAGGAGCCTTTGGGTATAGGGGCAGCAACGATGCGACGCCACGATCAATGCGACACAGCGCTATCCCGACAAGCCGGAAGCGCGGCGTGCCCGCTGTGGTGCCTTGCCCAGATCGGTAGCGAACTGGACGGCCTCCAGCGCCCTCAGTAATAAGCGTTGTTCTGTTCCATCTCGCCCAGCCAGGAATAGATTCCGCCCAGCAGCATGAACACGCTGTCCATGATTTCGGAGAGGTGCCTTACGTTGACGTGCCGTAACTCTGGGAGCGACACCTCGCCCTTCTTCGTCGTGGGGTACCGGAAGGCAAACGAACCGGGATCGACGGCATCGAGTTGGTGGATGAAATCCTCAACGGCTGGCAACTCTTTCTCGTCCTCTCGAGGGTTGAGCTGTCCGAGGTGCCTGCGCAGTTCGCTCCACAGCGACATCAGGCCGTGTTGGTGGTCGGCGACGGCTTCCTTGCCAGCCAGGCGGCGGGCCAGCGGCAGGATCAGTTTCAGTTGGAGTTCCAGTCCCTGGCGATACAAGAACACCAGCGGGTAAACCACGCTGTCGAGGAATGCCTTGCGCTCGGCCAATGCCCCAACCAGTGCGTCGGCAGCGTCCTTGTAGCCAGCAGCGTAGATGTCCCAAGGAAAGTGGGTCCAACCCAGCATCGCATTGTTGTGCCAGTCCTCGCCCTGGATGAAGAGTTGTTGCCCGGCGAAGTCGGAGGGCGACCTCATTCTGGCGAGCGGATCAATCTCCGCTGATGCATCGTCTTGGTCGTCCTGCGCAATGCTCTCCCAGAAGTTCGGTGGTGGCCCATGGGGCTGGTTTGTCAGTTCGTCGGGACGCCGTAGCGTTTGAATAGAGCCTCGAAGAAGGTCTTAACGTCTGCCTTGGCCGTGGGCGCCTGCAGCTCCGCTGCGCCGAAGCGAAAGACCTCGTACCCCGCCAGCTTGAGTTCGCGGTCGGCCCTGACCATCTGCGCGTACTGCTGTACATCGGCGGTGCCTGCGGTATCCGCGTAGTGGTGTTTGCCGTCGACCTCAATCACGACTCGAACACCCTGCGGCAGCAGGAGCAGGAAGTCCATGCGAAAGCGCAAAAGCGCATCCGGCCCTCGCTCCTTGACCGTGCGCGGGTCCCAGTGCAACCATACTTCCGGCAGCAGCGCTGGCAGGTTCGGCACGGCACTGCGGAACCCCTCGAAGAAGGCATCGAACAGCAGGGACTGCGGCGGGGAGTTGCGGGGCAAGCTGGCCTTGAGGCGCGCGTATAGCGAACGCTTGGCCTGCGTGGCATCCGCGATCTGCTCGGTATCGCTCCACCATTGCTGCAGGTCGTTCCAGCGCAGTCCGTCGTTGCCGATGGGGCGGTCATAGACTAGCACCTTGTCCGCGTTGGTGACGATCTCGACGTCGTTGTCCAGCGCGTCACGGAAACGCAGGTCAGGCTTATCGGGTGAGGCGAAGATGAGATTCTTCGGCCTGCCTTTGGTCGCCGCGTGCAACGAGACCATTGAGAAGACCGGGTAGCCGCCCTCCGAACCAGTCTCACGCAGCTCAACGCCGCAACTGCGCAACGACTCGTTGACGCATGCGACGAAGTGGCGTTGCGCTGCCTCGTCGGGGCGCACATCGGCCGAAGCGAGTCCCTCCAGGAACAGCGCAAAGCGCCGGTCGGAAGCATCATAGGCGCCCAACTGGTCGAACAATGTTTCAGCCGGCCAGTCCTCCGGATTGCGATGGACGTGCTGCTGAATTTCTGCGCGCAATCCCGTGGGCTTCCCACCCAGCATGTGCATCCAGTCATCGGCATCCAAGATCCACATTTGCTCCAGCAAGTCGTCGAACTTGCGAGCATCCCCATACAGCTCTTCGTTATTGAGCCGCCGCGCGACCTCGCGCCGATACCGCTTCGGGATCGGTGGACACGCACTGTCGCTCCAGAGAATGTCCTGAATCTGGTTGCGCGTGGTGGCATTGGGCGGATGGCGCACCAGCAGCTTGCGTGCAACCGCAGGCAGGTCGGTGTCCGCTACCGCGTCGAAGCTGGAGGTCATGCGCTCGCGCTTGGAACCGTCAGCGGCAGGCGCAGGCAGCCCCAATTCTTCGCAAAGCGTCGGCAGCATGGTATGCGTGCCGGCGTCTTTCAACCCCGTGACGAGCGGTTCCAGCAGCGTGCGAAGTTGCGCGTAGTCCATCGGGTGCGTGACTCAGCCTCGCAGCGCCATGGCGCGCAGCAGCGCATCGATTTGCCCGAACGCATCCTGCTGCCACTGATCGGGCGCGCGATCACCCAGCGCATGGGTGTCTTCGACAAAGCGTCTCACACAGGTGGGGCCGTATCCCTCAAAGGTGTCGAACTTCTCTGCGATGTGCCGGAAGCCGCGTTCACCACTTGCATGCCCCAGTAGTGGACGGCATTCCTCCGCGAGCGCCTCGATCCCGCCAGGATAGTTCCGCACGCAGTAGTAGATGTCGTAGGCGTCCTTCTGCTTGTAGCGGCCCGCCAGCGCATGGCCTTTCATCGCCAGCAGAGCGGGAATGGAGCACACCGCGATCTCCACGCGGTTCGTCCCTCCATCCGGCATGGGCCCCGTCACAGCCACGAGTTGATAGAACCGCATCGCCAGGTCGGCGCCATCTGCCCGTTGCACAGCGAAGTCGTTGATCAAGGGCGGATCGTTCTTGACGATTTCGGCGTCACGCGGCATCAAGAAATCGACCACGACATCGATCGCTTCCCCGCCATCTCGCGCGGGAACCTGGCGAACCAATTGGAAACGCCGAAGCCCTTCGCGCTGAGCGTATCCATGGCCTTGGAGTGCGCCGACCAAGGTGGCGTACTCGCCGTCACCGAGTGCTTCCGCATCCAGCCCGACGTCCACGTCGAGCGTGCCAACGTGGGGCATGTCTTCGTTGGCCAGCAGCAGCCAGGGAACGGCGCCGCCGATGATGGCGAATTTGCCCTTGAAGCCGCCAAGAATCTGACCGATTTCGATCAGCACGGATTTCACGGCCGCGGTCGTGCGGTCGTCATACTCGGCCGCCGACTGCGGTTCCTTCTGGGGTGTCATTTGAGCCATGAGAGTCGCTCCTGCCGCAAGTGGTCGGCGGCCTCGGCGCCGCGCTCGCCGGCGATTGAGAGGTCTAGGTAAGTCTGAATAGGACTCGTGCAGACCGCGCCCGGTGCAGGTTCAACGGTGTCGGCGAGCAGTCCCAAGTCCTTCGGCACGGTGACGACCACGTTCTCCCCCTTAGAGGCGGGCGTGAGCTTCAGCGCTGCCTGGAGCTTGCGCAGGCCTTCATCGTCGGCGAAGAAGTAGTGCGTGCCGGTGCGCGCGTAAGGCGATAACCACTGCGCCGCCGAAAACGATGCGAAGGCTGCGCGCCCGGGACCGTGGTCGGCGCGGAGAGCGCTTCGAGCTGCGTCTTCGAGTGCGCTGCCATGCAGTGGCGTGTAGAAGCGCAATCGCTCACCTAGTGGCGCGGTGTAGCTGTCCCGCCATGCGTCCAACAGCGCATCGGGCTCCGAGAGGACCAGGCCATTGTCCGAGGCGCGTGCCCATTCCCGATCAATCAAGCCGGTGCGCACATTACTAACGTGTCCAAGGCTGACCCCGGAGATTTCCGACAACTCGGTGACCCGCCATGCACGGCCGGGCTCGCGCAGCATGGCGCGCAGTACCTGAGCAGATTTCGGCCTGAACAGCGACTTGAGTTCGCGTTGTTCGGTCACAGGCTTGTCCGCCACCATACGCTCGATGAACACGCCGCCGAAGGCGATCCGGGCGTTTCCCTCCAAGTCGAGATAGCCGACGCCTTTCTCTTCGCACAACTGCCTCACCGCAGGTGAGATGTAGGGGGCGATGAAGACGGGCGTCGCCTGGGGGGCTTGGTGCGCAACGTAATTCCGCAGTTCCAACAGCGCGGACCGGGCGTACCGCGGTTGCCCGTTCGACTTGTACTCACAGATGAGCAGGTGCTGCCGACCGTCCACAAGCAGCCGGGCGATCAAGTCCGGCTCCCAATCGCCAGACACGGCTTCGGCGTCGATGCCTTCCACCTGAAGGAACGGAATCTTCTCAAGCAATCCACGCAGTGCCTCACCAGCACGGGCTTCTGCCTCTTTCATCGAATGAACCTCTTTCAGCATGCGCTGAAAATACCATACTTCCTGAAAGGAGCCCACAAAATTTCACTATCCACGCACCCTTCAACATCTGCTGAAACACATCAACGGACTGAAATTCATCGGAAAGGCGGCCATGCCGCGCTGCGAGACCTCCTCTTTACTTGACAGCCCTCACTTAATGCCGTACTTTTGTACGTAAATACGGCATTTTACCGGAAAACTGGAGATTCCATGGTACGCACTGAACGGCTGGAGCTGCGCGTCGACGAAGACCTGCTGCAGCGTATTGATGACTGGATGGAGCAAACCGGCAGGGCCAGCTCGCGCTCGGATGCTTTTCGCCAGTTGGCGGACATCGGGCTGGGCACCATGACGGGCAAGACCGTCCACCTAAGCGCTGGCGACAAACTGAACTTCATGCTGTTGCGCGACATCGCCAAGCACTTGAAGGTGCCCACGGAAACCGACGTCGACCTGATGGCCGAAGTCATCTATGGTGGCCACTATTGGGCGCCGGCCTGGGAGATGCAGGGACTGTTACACAACCATGCCGATCGTCCCGCGGACGTGTCCCTTGTCGTCAATGTCCTGGACATGTGGAGCTTCATCGAGGAGCGAGTCGAAAAGCTCGAACCTAATGAACTGGAGAAGGTGAAGGCGGCAAACTATGGGCATGCGCCTAGGTTCGGCGGCTTCGATGGCAACAACGAAGCTGAGTTGATGAGCATCGCGCGGTTCCTCGTTGAGAAGATGAATCGCTTCTCGCGCTTCAAGGGACGGGACTTCAACTCGCACAGCCCCTCGGCTGCCCGTCAACGTCGTATGGCTGCAGCATTCGAGCCGATTCGCGCAACTTTGGCCCTGGGGCGTCAACTAAGCGCCAGCCAGATCATCGAGATCATTGAGGCGGGCCGCGCCTGAAGAGCGCAAAGTATTGAACAACTGTCGAGGCAAGACGAGACGCCATAAACGATCATGAGGTAGCTACCGTGAAGACCGCCGCACAGACCACCTTCGCAGAACGCATTGGTCGCACCCTGGGCTGGGCCTGGCGAGGCTGTGCACGTCTGGATCAGCGAGCACAGGGCTGGTTGCACGCGAAGGGATGGACGCCAAGCGTTGCCAAGGCCGCGTTGCTGGTCGTCAAGCTCGCTGTGGTTGGCGTCCTGCTTTACACCACGTTCTGGCTGGCGTTGCTGCTTGCGTGCGTGATCGCAGGTGCTTGGCTACTCCGCAATGGCGATGGAAGCTACGACGAAGAGCAGAAAACAGAATGGCGGCACGGCACTGCTGGCTTCGGTCTCTACACGGCCAATGAGCAGCGGATCGATCCGCACGATCCTGACGAAGATCAGCCTTAGCTACTTCACGGCCTTCAGCGCTACCCCTGCGCCTTTGCCCCCAGCAGCCTGCGCATCGCGCGTTCCAGCGGCCAATCCCTGAATCGCATTGCCGGCACGCACACCGACCCAGCCGAGCGAGGCCACCCAGAACGTCGGCAGCACGATGAACATCGTCGCCATGACGAAGTTCAGCAGCATGTCTCCGAAGGCATTGTTCAGGCCGATCAGCGGATCGAAGTTGCTGTGCGGCCTGTTCGCACCGAACCCCCAGCCGTAGAGCGCATCGAGGATGGTGGAGTCGAGCCAGCGCGCAAGCTGGAACCAAAAGTCCACGAAGAACAGCGCGAACTCCACGCAGCTCACCGCGACCAGGGCCTTCAGCTCGTAGGTGCCGAAGACCAACACCAGTGGGATGCAGATGACCAATGCCATCTTGAGCAGCGTCAGCACCATCGGCAGTGCCTGACGCACCACGTCCATCGCCGGGAAAAAGCCCAGCGAGCCCATCGTCAACCCCAGGTCGCCGGCACCGCGCGTCACGACGTTGGGCAGCGACTTCTCGATTTGCCCGCCGTAGTCGGTGTAAACGGCACCCTGGTTCATCTTCTGCTGCTGCGGCGAGACCACCGCACGGATCACCGAATCGTTGACCTCGTTCTGCGACAAGAAGCCGGCCCAATGGCCAATGCGCGACAGCAGGCCAGGATCGACTTGAGCCAGCACCCTCGCACGCAGGCCATTGCTGCCGTCCGACCACCACTGCCCGCACGTCGGATAGCCGCCACCGCTGTCCACCTGCGCCAAGCCTGCATCGCGGCTGGCGTTGTAGGGCCAGGCCGTGCGCGGCGTGCTGGAGTGGTAGGTATCGTAGAAGCCCGCGGCGCTCTGGAAGTAGCTTGACCCGATCCAAGTGACGTCGTTCATCTGCTCATCGGACAGCGTCGGCCGGTCCATGAACAGCTTGGCCCGCGAAGGGCCGTAGCAGTCGTGTACGAAGTCCGCCACCTCCTGGGCAAGCACCGGGTCGTTGATGCGCGTCGCGTCCACGTCCATGCGGATCTGACGCAGATCCGTCCCGCAGGGGATCGCTGCCACCGCGGCGCCGGTGACAGCCTTGGAGATGGCGTGCATGAAATACCACCACACCGGCACCAGCGCGCTCTGGTTGTTGAGCGTCGTGTAGGCGTTGGACCAGCCGGTGTCTGCCGGTTGCGGAACGCTGACCTGGCATTGCGCGGATCGCGTGGTGTCGAATCGGATCGTGGCGAGGTCGACCGGGATGAAGGGGATGCCGGCGAACATGATGACCATGATCGCCACCCACACGCGGTTTTCGATGCGCATGGAGGACAGCACGCCCTTGTTGCCTTCGTCAGCCCCCTCGGCGCGCGCGCGAAGCCACTCCTGCACGACGATCACTACGAAGGGCAGCGCGAAAACGCCGCTGGCCACTAGGATGTTCCAGATGCCGTTGTTGACGATCCACCCGACGAGCGTCAGGTAATACTCCAGGTAGTCGGTCGTATAGAGGGTCATGGCGTGCTCCTCGCCTCAGTCGTTCAGCCGTTGCGCAGCAGTTGGCTGCCTTCGAGCAGCACCAGCGTCACAACGGCCGCGATCTCGACGTGCAGCAGGCGCTGGTGCGCCTCGGCCGATGGCTCGCGCTCGCGCAGGCGCCGACGCATCCACCACCAGCCGTAGGCCGTCGCGGCATAGACCAGCAGCCGCCACACCAGGAAGTGGGCCGAGTGCTCGCGCAGCCACCGTTCCCAGCCATCGATGCTGCCGACGACGCGCAGGCCAACGACGTTGACACCCGCGGCGATGCCGGCGACCACCAGCACCCACAACAGCGCGAGGGCCACGCGCCGGTTGAACAACCAAGTGGGCCGCAGCCAGGCCCATGCACGCGCAGCCATCAGTTGTTCCTCGGCTTCTGCACTTCCTTGAGCCGGTCGCGCGTCGTGTCGCCCTCGAAGATGCCGCGCGACCCGGCGGCGCGGGTTCCGTGCCGCTGCACGATCGCCATCGCCGAATTGCTGGCCAGCGTGCGCCGCAGCTCCAGCTCGGTCTTGAGGTTGTTGATCTCCTGCTCCAACGCCGTGTTCTCCTGATCGACCGCTTTCACGGCCAGCTCGTTGGCGGCGACGTTGGGCTCCTTCCTGCCGGTCAGCAGCGTACGCTGCAACAGCAGGGCCTTCTCCAGCACGCTCGACAGCGCGGCCTCGGACGCCAGGCGCTTGCCCAGCAGGTCTTGATCGGGTTCGTCGCGCAGTGCCTCGATGACGCCGCGCGTGATGGGCAGCGAGTTGCTGCCGGCGGCTTCGAGGTTCGCCACCGTCATCGGCGTCGAGCCCGTCACGAGGCCCTGCAGCGCCTGCAGCTTGGTCTCGTACTCCTCCTGGATCACCGGCGTCAGGCCGACGCCGGGCGTCGTCTGCGTTTTGGTGCAGGTCTCGCAGGTGCGCTGCTCGCGCTCGCCGAGCACGCGGGTCGCGAAGTCCGCGGCCGCCTGCGGCGAGAACCAGGTCTGGCAGGTCAGCCGGTTGCCGCAGGACGCGCGCGGGATGGACGAGGTATCGGTGACGCCGCGGCTGTTGAGCAGGTTGTAGCCGGCACGAGTCACGTCACCGACCACCTTGATCGAGCCCTGGCCCGAACCGCCCGCATTGCTGCCGCCGACCCAGGGCACGCCGTTGTTGCCCTTGTTCGATTCGGCCTGCTCCACGGCGGACACTGCATCGGTGCTGCTCACCGCATCGCGCAGCGCGAAGCCTTCAGCGAGCTGATCCCAGCCCGCCTGGCCGCCCGCCATGTCAGCCATCCGGTTGGCCATCGCCTTGCACGTCAGCTTGCTGCGGTCGAAATCGAGCCGGGCCTGCAGCACGCCGTTGGTCAGCAGGTTGTAAAGGCCCGGATCGGCGCGCTGGATGATCAGCGCCGGCAGCGAGGCCACGGCACTGGTCGCGCTCTGGATCACATTGCTCATGATCTGCTGGAAGCCGTTGGTGATGCCGTTCAGCTGGTTCTGCAGCGTCGTCGTGATGCTCATGTCGCCGCAGATCAGGTTGCTGTTCCAGCCAATGCCCACGCCGATGCTCTGCATGTTCCCGGCGCCGCCCATGGACACGGCGCGGCCGCCGCCGATGCTGTAGAGCACGTCGTCGCCGATGACGCTGCCTGTCACACCGACACCGTTGGGATCGATGCGGGTGGCCGCCCAGGCGACGCCAGCCGCAGCGGTGACGGCGCAAGCAAGCGCGATTCTGAGCGTGTAGCGCTTGGCGCCATGCGTGATGCGGGAGAGAGACGTTTTCATGGGGACACCTCAGAGGAAGTCGATGCTGCCGAGGAAGACCTGGCCGCGACGCTGGCAGCAGGCATAGGGCCGCCACAGCGCCCAGGCGTAGTCGCCTTGTTGCGCCTGCGTGAGGCTTCCGCCGTGCGGGAAGACCACGCAGCTGTTCGAGAGCGTGGGCGTGAGCGGCTGCCACTTGCCCGTCGAGGCGTCGGTCTCCATCAGCGCGCCGGCCGGCCAATAGCCGTCGCGGGCGTTGGCGAGCAGCGGTTGGTAGACGTGGATCTGGTTGCGGCGCGTCACGACGTCGCCCGCACGCTGCGCGACCACGGCGCCGCTCTTGTGGTCATCGGTCTGGTGCAGGAAGCCGCCGCGCGCGTATACGTTGCCCCACAGGTTCAGGCCCGTCCGTGTGCCGATCTCGCGCCGGCCGGGAATCAGCGCTTCGGGGTAGAAGGCTTCCGGGATGTTGTAGCGCCAGGCGATCGTGTCCAGCGTGCTGAGCAGGTACGGCATGAACGCCGTGCCCGCACCTTCGCACGAGTAGCCGAAGGAACTTGCGAACTGGCTGAACACGTAGCCTCCAGGGTGCCCGATGACATCAGCGTTCTTGAACTTGGCGAGGTTGTTTTCGTTGTCGTGGTTGGTCGTGCCGTCGCTGCCGGCTTGGGCGGTCGGGTTCGGCGTGCTCATCGCGCGCACCTCGACCCACGGGTTCTCGCCGGTGTTGCTGTAGCTCGATACCACCGCATCCGGCACGTAGTGCTGCACCTTCACCGAGGTGCGCACCGAGCACCCGAACGGGGTGCAGAACAGCCAGTAGCAGATGCCGACGACGCGGTACTCGATGCAATCCGGCGACAGGGCTGAAGACACGATGGTGGCCGTGTTCAGCGCGAAGCTCGACGCCGCACCGCCCAGCAGCACCGAGGCAATGGCAAGGCGGGCACGGTACGACGCTGCCGACAGCAAGCGGTTCATGGCTGTGTTTTCCGATGGGCTTCGATACGGACCAGGGCACGCGCCACATCGGGCTCGCCGTAGACGACATACCGGCGATCGACTACGACGGCGGGTACCTTCGCGACGCCCAGCCCCCAGGCATCGGCGACACCTTGGTAGGCGCTGCCGATGCGCCGCTGCAGGCTCTGGCCGCCATCGCGCAGGCGCTGCTGCACGAGCGCTGCTGCAGAGCTTGGGTCGTTGGGCAGGTTCACCGCCAGTTCGGCCTCGATGCGATCGGGCAGGTCCAGTTCGATCACACGCACGCCGGCAGTGGACTGCACCGGATGGCGGCTGTCAGTCACGACCAGCACGTCGGCGGCGAAAACGGCTTGGCCGGACAGACACAGCAGCAGCCCTTTCGCGCACACGATGCGCGTGGCCCGCAGCCGCAGGATTGAATTGAACAAGGGAGCCGTCATGGCGGGCGTCCTGGGAATGAGAGCAAGGCCCCTAGTCGAACGCCGAAGGCATGCCCGCTGCGACAAGGAATGCGCACCGCGCACACCCCGCTTTCGCAAGCAGCGCGAGGAAGAAGAACGGGAGCCGAAGCTCCCGTGGGGATCAGCCGACCGTAGCCGTGGCGACAGCCGCCGAGGCCTGAACGGCGCGGCGGGCATGGGCCTGCCAGAATGGATCGACCAGCCGGCCGGCGAGCACGCGGGCGCGCAGGCGCAGGCCTTCGGCCGTGCTGTAGTTGTCCCAGCCGGCCTCCTCGGAGGCTTCGCCGCACAGGTCATCGACCTGCTTGGCAACGGCGGCCGCTTCCTCGTCGGACGTGATGGGTTCGGACCAACGGATGCCCGCGCCCCACACCTGGCCGGTGAGCACGAGGCGGTTCAGGGAATTGCGCACGAGGACCAACTCCGGCCGGAAGTCCAGCGCGTCGCTGTCCGGGCTCAAGTCGAACTCGTCTGCCGACACGCAGGCAAGCGCCAGGGCCATCGCATCCTCGATCAGACCGTGTTGGCCGAATTCGAGGATGGAAGGCGTCCAGTAGGTGCCGTAGATCGGGTCATCTTCGACGTACTCGTCGTATCCCTGGCAGGTGACAGGGAACTGGCGCCAGAACACGTCCTCGCGGATGAAGGTTCCGGCGCGGTAAGGCGTGGCCACGAAGGTCACGCCATCGACAACATGGGTCTTGGGTTGCATGGCAGTCTCCAAAGAAGGTGCGGGAACGCCATGCAGCCCTGCGGGCGTGGGCGACCCGCGTGGGATGAACAACAAGCGAAGGAAGAACGTGCATCCGCCACCGCGGCGCGGCGGCTGTTCGCGTCCAGGATGTGAGGCGAACGGGGCCGATCAGCGCGGCCGGGGCCGCGTCGTAGCCTTGAAGATCGGGGCTACCTGGGCATGTCGCCGAGGGACTCGGCGGGCATTTCCTTCGATGCAGTCTCGGTGGTGCCGCCGGCCGCCAGCAGATCGATGGCCGACAGCAGCGCATCGCCCTCCACCGGGCCATGCAGCAGCAGCGTCTTGCCGGACTGGCGGTCCTGCAGGCGCAGCGTGGGCGTGACCTTGATGCCCTCCTGCACGGCGCTCGCCGACTGCGTGCGGATCAGCGTGTCGGGGCGCTCGCTGTCCAGGCACTGCTGGGCGGACGGCGTGATGCCGGGATAGCCCAGGCCCTCGGGCAGGCCCTGGCCGTCGCCCCGGGTGTGTGCGTAGACCCATTCGACGGCCTGCCAGAACGCGGTCGGGCCGCCGGCCTCGCCGACGCACTCAACCAGGCGCGCATTGGCGGACGCGGCCGGCTCGTGCGTCGTCAGCGGCAGGTGGTGCCACTGCCAGTTCACCTCCGGGTGTGCGTCGATCCACCGCTTGAGCACCGGGAAGTACGCGCGGCAGAACGGGCATTCAAAGTCGGCGTACTCGATCACCGTGAAGCGCGCATCGTCTCGGCCATAGCGCCACGGCGGACCGGACGAGGTTGAGGTCATCGTCACCGGCGCCGCAGTGGCTTCGGCGGAGAGCGAAATGGGCTCGGCGGTCGGCGCCTGCCGGTGCAGGCCCAACCAAGCCGCTGCGATCAGCGCGGCGATCAGCAGCAGCGCGACGAAGGCGACGGATCGCGACGGCATGAAGCGATTGATCTGCATCGTGTTCTCCCCCTACGCCCGTGCATCGAGCACCAGCGACTCGATGCCACGGGCGCGGTCGATCTTCTCAGCGATCTTGAAGGCCGCATCCAGCTCGCCGATGCCGTACTGCTGCATCAATTGGAAGCGCTCGGCCTTCTCCTCCGGCTCGGTCTGGGCTAGCGCCAGATAGAGGCTAGGCGGCACCGCACGGAACAGCACTTCCATGCTCTTGGAGAGGATGACGCCCTCGGTGAACTTGCCCGCCTCCTTGCGAGCCGACAGCATCAGCGCCTTCTGCGCCGGGTTCAGCTCGCGGAAGCGCGCGATCTTCTCCACCTCGTCCGGTGGCATGGAGAGGCAGATCCACCACTCGATCATGTTCAACATTGGCTCGGCCGCCTTGGGCAGGTCGTCGATGTTCTGCGTCGCCAGCCAGTACCAGGCGCCGAGCTTGCGCCACATCTTCGTGATCTTCACGACATAGGGTGCGAGCAACGGGTTCTTGGTGATGATGTGGCCCTCGTCCGTCACGTTGATGATCGGACGGCCCAGGAACTGGTCGCGCTCGGCGATGTTGTTGACCGTGTTGATCAGCGAGATGTAGGCGATCGAAAGCTGCGCGTTGTAGCCCTCGCGCGCGAAGGTGGCGAGGTCCACGATGGTGATGTCAGCCTCGGGCCACGGCGTGCCGGGTCGGTCGAACATCTCGCCGTCGATACCTTGGCAGAACATGTCCATGGCGTCGGCCATCTCCAGCAGCCGCGCGCGCCGCACCTCGGGCAGCGAGGTGTCACGGGCGCGCTCGCGCAGCGCATCGCGCACGTCGCGCGTCAGCACCGTCTGCTGGTCGGCCACGCACCGCTGGGCAGCGTCGAGGATGCACTGGCGGATTTGGCTGCGGTCGGCGCGCGTCATGCGCGCTTCTTCCTTGTCCTCGCCGCCGGTGATCATCAGCCGCGCGGTGATCTCCAACTCGCCGAGCACATCGCGCTGCTCCTCGGCTTCATCGCCACGATTCGCAGCCTTGACGGCAGGCTCCTGGTCTTCGTCCAGTGCATCGGCGTCCAACGTCTGCACCTGACCGGGCGTGTCCACGAGCCGGTGCGCGTCGGCGAACGGCGCGAGGCTGACTCCGGCACCAGGCGCGAGCTTCACGCGATGCACCTTGAGGCCCAGCCGCGTGGCGAAGTCGCCAAACAGGCCGAACGAGTTGCCCGCTTCCACGATGAACAAGCGCGGCCGGTAGATGGCCGTCACCTGGTTCAGGATGTTGTTGAGCGTGGCGCTCTTGCCCGAGCCGGTGGGGCCGAACAGGAAAAGATGCGCGTTCATTTGCCGGTCGAGCCGGTTCAGCGGATCGAAGGTGATCGGCCCGCCACCGCGGTTGAAGAACGTGATGCCCGGATGGCCGGTGCCCTGGCTGCGGCCCCACACCGGCGCAAGGTTCGCGGCATGCTGCGCGAACATCAGTTGCGTGTACCACTGGCGCTTGTCCGCGGCTGGATCGAACACGCACGGCAGCCAGCGCAGGTAGCTGTTGAGCGGCGCCACCTCGTCTTCCTCACGCACCGGCTGCAGGCCGGCGTTGAGCATCACGTTCGCCAGTTGCAGGCCACGGCTGTCGAGCTGCGCGTGATCGCGCCCACGCAGGTAGAAGGCCAGCGCGCCGCGGTAGAGCTTGTGCGCGCTGCCGATCAGACCACGCGCCTCCTGCACGTCGCGGCGCGCCTGCTCCGAGGCCAGCGTCTCGCCCACGGCCTTCTTGCTCAGATGGTTCAAATGCGCTTCGAGCACGTCCTGAGGCGTGGCGACCACCGTCAGGCACATCACTGTGTCCTCGGGCATCTGGTCGAACAGCGCGTTGACCGCATCGCCGCCCTTGCGGGTTTCGCCGGTGACGTGGCCCGTGGTGGGCGGCATGCGCAGCCGGTCCATCACGATGATCCGGTGTGGCATGCCATCAAAAAGCCAGGTGCCGTTCACGATGTCCGAGCGCGGCTGGCCGAAGAACAAGCGCTGCGCAAAGTCGCCGCTGGCCAGCTCTATCTCGCCGTCTTCGGCTTCCTCGGGGTAGCGCGTCAGCGCATAGAAACGCTCGCGGTCGTCAGCGCTGGGGCCAAGCAGCGTCGGGTGCGGGTTGAACCAGCGCAGCAGCCAGTCGTGGATGTCACTGGCCTCCATGCGGCGTGCCTTCACGCCCGTGTTGGCGAGGCCACCCACCAGCCGTTCACAGATCGTCGTCAGTGCCTGTTCGGGCGACTGACCGCGCCGAGACATGGTGGCCGCGCTTGCACGACGGTAGACCACCATGCGCACGCGCCGGACCTGGCCGCGCCACGGCAGCCGCGTCACCGTCGTGTCCTCGAACAGCCCGCCGGGCTTGGCGATGGCGCGCAGGTGGTGGCCGAAGAAGCGCAGGTAGAAGTTGGTGAATGCGCTGCCCTGGGCGCGCGGCCGCACGTAGTCGGCCAGCCCGCGCAGGTAGTTGTCCCAGGTCGATTCGTCCTGGGCGTAGAGCTGTACCACCCACGGGTTCTCGTCGAGTTCGTCGAACGAGTCCTGCAGGGCGTTCTCCAGCGCATCGCGGGCCTGCCACAGCCAAGCCATCTCACGGCCTTCTGTGCCGATCGGCACCAGCTCGAAGAAGCCCGCAACCGACTGACCGTCTTCCAGCAGCATGCTCTTGGAGCCGGGCAGATACTCCACCCAGGGCAGCAGATCAGCGAAGGACGGTGACACGCCGTAGAGCGTCTGCATGTCCGCCTCAGTGGCTGGACGGCGTTGCCGGTCTTCCGTGGCGGCCCCCGGCTCCGGGATGCCGTGTGCCGTCAGGGTCGTCACGTGCTGCGACCAGACGTCATCGGCATCCGGGTCGGGGGCGCCGGGTGGTCGCGCCACTGCGCTGGCCTTGCGCATCCAGGGCAAGGACCAGGCCATCAGTAATCCTCCAGACGCTCGCCGGGCATGGCGTATTGCACGCGCTGGTACAGCGGGAAGACGGTGGTGTAGCCAGGCACCGGCACCGGGTCGCTGCCGGCCAGGTGCGGGAACACGTACATCACCAGGTCCGGGTTCGGCAACCGGTGGAACTGACGGTAAATCTCGTTGGTCGCAGTGCGTGTGTAGGCGGCAGCGACGGTTGGCGCCGCCTGTACTTCGGTCTCGGTCAGCGGCCGGCGCAGCCCCTGGCGCGCATCGAGCAGTTGCCGGGCGGCCTGGCCACCACCGGCACTGCCGCCAGTCTCCTGGGTCCAGACGTCGAGCATGGTGCTGTTGCCGTGCGGCAGCAGTTCGTCCTTGCTGGTGGCGCAACCGCCCAGCACAACGACCGCGCACAGCGCCGCGGCCGATTCAATCCAGATCCGACGCATGCTGGCCTCCGATGCGGTGATTGACCCGGCGCCCCTTGGCGTCGTAGTCGATGTTGAGCGGCTGCTCCAGATGCACGGCGACCTTGGCCCCCGGCTGCACATAGACGGCGGCAAAGGCCTGGCCGTAGAGCTTGTTGACCCAATCGGCCATGTCGCGCACGCCACCGGCCAGGATGCGGCCCATCGCCTCATTGCCGCTGATACCGACCGTGCCGAGCGAGCCGTTGCTGTTGGCAACCACGGCCACGCTGCCGTTGTTCGACTTGATCAGCGACGCCGCGCCAGCACCGGCTGCAGTGATCAGTGCCTGCGAGCCCAGGTACTGCTGCGCGTTGCTGCGCCGTTCGCCGCTGACACAGGGAATGCCGTAGGGATCGCTGATCCAGCCCAGGCCGACATGGATCGTGCTGTTCGCACTGCCGCCCTGGCCGCCGCTGCCGTTCTGGTTGCGGTTGCCCTCCTCGGGCATGGTGCGCACCGTGCCGTCGTTGAAAACAAACGTCACCGAGCGGATCTGGCCGCGCACACAGGAAAGCGTCCAGTCGCCCGAGGCCGTGCCGCTGACCACGGCGCCGGCCACGTCGGGGATGTCGATGCCGTTGGCGGTCAGGTTGTCCGGACCGATCAGCACCTTGAAGGGATATGGATCGTTGACCGTGCCGTCGATCGGCACGCGGCCGATCAGCGCGGTCATTGCGATCGAGCCTATCAGCGTTGAGTTCGACGGCACCGTATAGACCGGCTTGGCCGAAGTGCCCACCGCGCGGCTGCCTGCGTCCGATACGGTGCTTGCCACGTTGTCGGTCGTGTCGGAAAGCGTCTTCTGCGCCGGGCCGAAGCTGGTCGGGAAGCTCGGGCCGCTGCTGCTGCCGTTCTTCGCGGACGGCTTCGCGTCGTCGGGCTCCACCCATCGCGTACCGCTGGTACTGCGTGCGCCGCCACTCGGGTTGCCGCCGAAGCTCTTGCCGTCGCCGTCCTCCAAGCCGAGGCCCACCGGCAGCTCGGTCTGGCTGCCCTTGCCGGAGAGTCCGTCCAAGCGCCGCTGCAGGTCTTGCAGCAGGCCCTGGGTCT
This sequence comes from Chitinivorax sp. PXF-14, assembly GCF_040812015.1. NCBI lineage: Bacteria > Pseudomonadati > Pseudomonadota > Betaproteobacteria > Chitinivorax > Chitinivorax sp. PXF-14. The sequence continues at coordinate 102,384 of NZ_JBFNXJ010000003.1, forward strand.
GCTGGCGGTCGCTGGCCACCTGCTCGCGGTCCTGCTGCACGCGGCCGCGTTCACCTTCTAGCGCGGACTGGATGCGTTGGTCGATCGCGCTCTCCCGCGCGCGCATGCGCTCGTTCTCGGTTTTCTGGTTCTTGTTGTCGTTGAGCGCCGTCTGCAGTTCGTTGCGCAACTGCTTGACCTGGGCCACCAGCGTCGCGACGGTATCGCGCGGCGTGTCGCCCTCGATGCCGAGCGACTTCATCTCTTCGGGCGTGAGTTGGCTGGCGCCAGCGGCGGTAGGCTTGCCTCCGCGATCACCGGAGAACAGCTTGATGCCGACGAACAGCAGCACCAGCACCATCGGGATCAACAGCCACTTCAGGAGGGGGTTACTTTTCATGGCGGACACCTCCTTCGGCCTGGCCGGCCGCTGCTGCCGGCGGCAGGTTCGCCGTCGCGTCGATCGGCGCCAGCTTGGGCAGCAGCGACTCGGCCAGGCCGTGGCCACGGGTAACGAGATAGGCCACGGTGGTGTCGTCTGCGCGCCCCGACGATCCAAGGGTCGGATGCTGGAACGTCGCTGCCACGAAATCGCCCTGCAAGGCCCTCGGGTCCAGCGCGATCCAGCGCGCGGAGGTGTTGGTCAGCTTGACGGCGGTCACCCACTGGTCTTCGAGCCGCCACGCAGCCAGCACCTGCGCGCGCACGGGCAACGTGGGCAGCAGGGTGGAAAGCTCCAGGCCTCGCCGCAGGTTGACCCGGCCGATGCCGGCGACGGGTTCGACCGTGCGCAGCGGCGCATAGAGGTTCTGTGCGGCATAGCGCGTCAATATCACCGCCACGGGCGTCGCGCGCCGCGGAATCGTGGGGGACGTATCGGCGGATTCCCCGTCTGTCGCGGAGGCTTTGGCCGCGACTGCATCACGCAGGGGAACGTTATCGCCCTCAACGATCCGCACGGGTTCCAACGGTGGTTGGCCAGCCTTGGCCGGCTCTGCCGCGATGTCAACGAGGATCAAAGCGCCAGTGTCGGCGTCCTGTAGTTGCAGGCGCGACGGTGGAATCGGCTCGCTCGCGCGCAGATAGATCGCTCCACCCGCGCTCTGCACGCGCAGGCGCGCGCCGAGGCCCTCGGGCATGCCGACACGCACGTTGTGGTCGATGAACACCACGCGCTCCTGGCCGACCACCAGCGGCACGGCCAGTGGCAGGCGCTGCCAGCGCAGGATTTCGACTGCCTGGCTGGTGAAGACAACTCCCAGGCTCAGAAATAGGCCGGCCAGTGCCGGCAGAACATAGCGTTTCATGGGGTGTCTCCCTGCAAAGGGGCGCTGGCACTGGAGGGCCTACCGGGCAGCGCCGGAGGCGGCGGGATCTCGATGCGTTCGGGCGCGTGCGCGTAGCAGTCCAGCGCCAGGCCGAAGGGGTTACGTTCGGGATCGACATCGCTGCGCACGACTTTCAGCGCATAGCGCACCAGCGCGCGCTTGACCTGTTCGGAGCCGAGGTACTCATCGGCGCTCACGTCCAGCGTCACGATCCAGTTGTTCACTGACACGGTGCGCACCCGAGCCGAGGGATCGTCGCCATAGCCGCGGCCGGGAATCTCGTAGATGCCGCGTACCCGCTGACGCAGCTCGCCATTGCCGCGCCGGAACTCGAAGTCCTGCTGAAGGAAGGCGCGGCAGCTAGGCGTGAGGTAGGCACCCAGCGCCTTGAGATTGCGCGGGTAGTCTTCTTCGCCGTTGGTGGGCCAGCGCTGTGCCTGCTGCCAGATGTAGAAGCTGAAGGCGTAGACGCTCTCGGGCGGCACGTCCCACCACTTGCGCGTGCTGCCCGAGCGCAAATCAGGCGGCACGTGGATAGTCAGGCTGCGTGGTGCACTCCACCAACCCAGGCCCAGCAGCAACGCCACGAAGAACAACGCACCCCCGGCGAGGCGCAGGGTCTTGACGTGGGCCTGCAGGTGTAGGACTTCGTTTTTGAAGCGGCTCATGGTGTACCTCCCCGAGGCCTAGGCCGCTGGCGTCGCGTGCTCCAGCAGCCCGCGCGAGTGACGAGCTGACCTCCGACATGGACGGCCAGCGCCGGATAACGCAGCGCGACGCGCCACTGGAGCTGGCGGTACAGCCAGGTGTCCGGCCGGCCGCGCTTCATGCGGCGCAGAAGGCCGCCACCGACGAAGACGCCGATCCCGATGCCGGCGACGATGAGCGTGGGTACCATCGCGATGCTGCTGGTCATCCAGGCCAGCGGCACGCCGAGCACGAGCCCGGCTGCGGCCGAGAGGCCGGCGCAAATCCACAGCTCGTCGGCCGTGAGCCCGCGCACGACCACCGGCTGGCGGTTCAGGCGATGCGGCAGGAAGGTCACAAGCCCGTCGCGGGAAGTCTCCCGCGGGCTCTCGAAGGCGCCGGCCATCGTTGCCGGTCCTTACAGCACGCCGGTGGCCTTGGTCAGCAGCCAGATGCCGACCACGAGCAGGATCGCGCCCACGCCGACGGTCAGACCGAACTGACCCCAGGTGGCCCGGCCCGTGTGGATCTCCGAGTAGCGGGTATAGGCGTGATAGCAGACACCGATGAACATCGAGGCCACGACCAGCAGCGCGATCAAGAGCACGATGTCGTAGCCGTAGTTCTGCAGCGTCTGCATGATGCCGCTTCCGGTGCCGCGCGAGGGGTCTTCCATGGTGGGAAGAGCTGCCCAGGACGCCAGCGGTGCCGCTGCGATGGCCGTCACAGCAAACATGCCGCCGGTCAAGCGAAGGATGCGCGGCGCGGTGCGGGGAGAAGTCGAAGCGTTCATGGCGGGATACCTTTCGAGGTGGTCGGGGGTCAGGACAGGAGGAAGAAACTCAGCACCAGGTACATCGCGACGAAGCGCGCGACGACGCCGAGGAACTGACGCTGGGACAAACGCTGTTCGGCCCAGCCAACGTAGGCCGTTCGCAGCGCCCACACGCCCCATAACAGCAGGACTGCGAAGACGAAACCCAGGACGACGGTGGAAACGGCCGAGGGCGTGAAACCGCCGTTGGCCTGGAAGGCAGCGACCTGATCGGCAGAGGGCGTCATCGCGACACCTCCTGTCGTTCGTCGCGGCGCACGTAGTCGCCGCTCAGCGGCACGGGATCGCGCGGCTGCGCGCGCTGCGGAACGAGGTAGTCCTGCAAGCCCGTGCGCACGCGCTGCAGGTCGGCGCGCAGCCGGACGTAATCGAAGTGGTAGCGGGCGCGCTCCAGCGGAGCGGCAACCGTCTGCTCGGCCAGATGGTTTGCCAGGCGATCAGCCAGTTCGATCTGACGTACCAGCGCAGCGAGTTGCTCGCGCTCAGGCGCATCGTCCGCAGCATGGGCTGGGTGCAGCGACGCGAGCGACAGGGCCAATGCCAGCGACGGCACGGCCATCGCGCGGCGCCATGCGCGGATGTGGCGGCGGATCGATTCCATCGTGCCATTCCTCGTTAAAGCGAATGGCTTCGATGCTCCGGCTCAAGTCCGACGTGCGCCGCAATCAATCGGAATCCATCGGCCACCGCTTTCCGGCACAACGTAGTGCGTAGGTGCGCCGGCTACAGATACTTCTTGAAAGTCGCCGCGGCAATTTCCACCGCGCCACCCAACAGCACCGCGCTCGGCAGCAGGACCAGCAACGGATGCACGCTCACCGGCAGCGCGAGGTAGATCACCCAGGGCAGCACGGCCAGCGGCATCAGCGTGGCCCTGGCGCGGTGATAGACGAAGCCCGATTCGCGCCCAGCGCCGAAGCTGCGCACGTCCCGTCGCACCAACCCGTCGACTAAGCCGACGAAGGCCGCCAGCAGAAACAGCGGCAGGGTCAGCGTCAGCACCAGCAGTCGCACGAGGAAGACCAGCACGGTGTAGGCCGAGGCGGTCAGGTAGCTCTCCACGTGCACGTAGACCTGGGCCATGTAGTAGCGGAAATCATGAGCGTGGTTTTGCGCGCCTGCGCGGGCCTGATCGGCCGCATCGCGCATCCAATCTAGAAACCCGCTTTTGACGAACAGCCAGTCATAGGCCAGCTCGACGAGGTGTTTGGCGCTACGGCCGGGCTCCTGCACGATCACGCTGCGCGTGAAGCTCTCCGACACCAGCGTCAGTTCGTGATTGAGCATGGTCTGTGCGTGGTGCCAGCCTTCCTTGGGCCAGAAGAAATGCATGCCCACGCATTCGATCACGATGCACAGGAAGAGCGAGCCGCACAGGACGCCGAAGAAACGGAAAGGCAGCGTGAGCAGGCCGGTGAGCAGTCCCTGCTGCCGGACCTGCTGGCGCTGTGCGGCGACGGCGGGGTCGTTCATGCCTCGGCCCCTTCGTCGGCGGACGCCATATGTTTGAAGTCCGCCAACAGATCGTCGGGCAATGCCTGGTTCTGCAGATCGGGAACGCCCTGGTTCTCCCACCACTCACCGGCCTCAACGTAGTGCTGGCGCATGTAGCCCGCCAGTTCCTGCAGATCCTTGGGCATGACCTCGTCCGAATCGGGCGCCGGCAAAGGCATGCGCACCTTCCACAGATGGCCACCCTCAATCAGCGCGAAGCACTGTCCCTTGGGCAGGCCGACGACGTGTGCGGGCTCGATCAGCGGCACGCTGGTACTGCTGATGCGGTCCTGCGTGTTCGACGTGAATGCAGTGGTCCCGGTCGGGTCCGAGCTGTCGGTCGCGCCGCTCATGACCGTCGTCGCGTAGACCTCCACCTTGGGCAGTTGCCGCGTCAACAGTTCGGCCGTGGCGGTCTCGCGCACGCGCAACATGAACAGATTGTTGAAGTTGCCCACCACCTGGCCCGCCTTCGCCCGATTGCCGATGCGCGCTTCGATGTCCGAGAGCGTCTGCGTGTAGGCCGTGACCTGGACGCCGGCACCGCCGCCCTTGTTGACCATCGGGATGAATTCATCGCCCATGAGTTCGTTGAACTCGTCGGCGTGCACGTTGATCGGCACCTTCACGCCGGTTGCGGCGCCCGGCAGACCGTCGTCGATGCCGAACTTGTAGATGTGACCTGCCACCGAGACAAGATCGGAGAACATCGAGTTGCCCACGGCCGCCGCAACTTCCGCGTCCGACAGCGCATCGAGCCCGACGTAGACCACAGCCCGCTTCCTGATGATCTGCATCCAGTCGAAGATCGGCCTCGGGTCAGAGAGGTCCGAGTAGTTCGGCGCCAGCAACTGCGCGATCTTGCCGGTGGTCAGTTTCTCCAGCAGTGGCAGAAGCGAGGCGACGATCTTGTCGAAGTACGTCCGGTCGTAGCGCACCGCGCTGCGCAGGCCATCAAGCACGGGGTCGTAGATGCGGATCTGCGACAGGTATTGCTCCAGCGCGACGACGCGCTTCTCGCGGCCGATCATGTTGCGCGGGATGTTCTTGTCGTTCAGCTTGGCTTCGAGCTGGACGATGACCTCCCAGGCCTTGGGCTCGTTCTTGGCGAAGTAGTTCTGGGCGTACTCGATGAACAGCGCATCGATGTTGATGACGTGGCGCTGGATCAGCAAGTAGTCGGGCCGCTGCCCCAGCTCGACCAGCGCTCGCGCGATGATGTTGACGAAGCGCCAGGCGAACTCGCGGAACGCCGCGCTGTTGCCTTCGCCCGAGAGCTGCCCCGCGATGCGCGTGGCGACTTCGCTGATGCGTCCGAAGCGCCCGACCGCGTTGTAGCGGGCACTGATGTCTGGCCATCCGAGATGGAAGACGTAGAACTCGCCTTCGCGCCCGGCGCGCTTGGCCTCCACATACATCCGTTTCAGGAGACCGGCGTCGCCCTTGGGATCGAAGACGATCACGACCTCATGCTGGCCGCCGACCTTGCGGCGAATGTCCTGTGTGATGAACAGCTCTGCCAAGCGGGTCTTGCCGACGCGCGTGGTGCCGAGCACAAGCGAATGGCCGACACGCTCGCCCAGCGGCAGGGTGACGTCGACCTCGCGCGGCTCGATGCCGTGCAAGCGTGGTAGCCCTCCCAACGGTGGCAGCGGCCGCACCGGGTTCAGTGGGCTGTCCCAGGCCAATGCCTTTGCGAGTTTGGACAGTGAATGCGGCGCGAATTCCAGCCGCGCCTCAAGATGCCGCGCGACCCTGTAGATCGCCGTGGGTTCAACGTAGCGGCGGAACTCCGGCCGGTAGGTCTGCATCAGCCGGTGTGTGTGGCGTTGATCCCACCGAAACCCCCGGCCAATGAACAACCGCTGTTGACTGACCGGCACATCCCGGCTGGTCATCACGTAGCGCGGCAGTCGGCGGATGTTGCGTCGATAGCGCAGGATGGCCGCGGCCTCGCGCAACCGGATCGCGCCGAAGGTGAGGAAGGCGAGCGCGCTGCCCAGCCCCAGCAAGGGACTCAGCGCGAGCGACCACGGGGCCACCAGGCACAGAAGTGCGGCGCCCGCACAGACCGCGACGGTGTATAGCTCCACGGCTGGCCGCAGTAAGACCTCAACGGCTTGTGGCTGGGCCATGGCGAGCGCTTCACGTCACGGTTCAATGCCGGTGGAGGTGATCAGCACCGGGTAATGCCGTAGGCCCAGGCGCTGGGCCAGGTCGTCGCCCGAGGCAGGCGACAGCATCAGACCCGGCGCGAGGTGGCGCAGCGCGGCCAATGCCTCGGGTGAGGCCACGTTGACCACCAAGCCGACAGCGTGCAGTTGCTGCAAAGTCGCGCGCCGCTGTTTGAGCCAGGCGCGCGAGCGGTCGTCGTCGCCGACCAGGAACAGCGGCGTCAGGCCTGGTGCGCGGATCACGCGCCGCGGTTCCTCGCCGGGGGACAGCCGCATCGAACGCACCGGCAGCATAACTGCTTCGGCATCGGCTGGGCCGCCAATACGCGGCGCTGGCTGGGATGCGGAAGGCTGACCGGGCGGCGCGTCCTGCGGATTCAAAGGCCGGTAGTACGGCAGCGCCGAAGTGCCGCCCTTGTCCTCGACCACGATCAGCGGCGGGGAACCATTCTTGGCTGCGGGGCGGCGCTCCTGCGCGTGGGCCATCGTGGTCAGCAGCGCCGCAGCGGCGGCGGCAACAAGGGTGCGGTTCATGGCATGGAACTCCTGGCAACGGGAAGTGAGGCGCCTGATCCGAGCACGCGAGTCAGGTGCTGGTGGACGCTGCGGCGATAGCGGGCAGCCGGCGCCCCGCCCGCGGGGCGGTGATAGCGGCCGATGGCGACCAGCCAGTCCTCGCCGGGAGTGTGCTGCTCCTGCAGGATTTCCGTGGCGATGGCGAGGTTGCGGTAGGGGTCGAGCAGATCGCAGGGATGCCCGTAGCGGTGTGCGTGATAACCGAGGTTGACCTGACCGAGGCCAGCGTCGATGCGGTTGGCCGGCGCGCGGGCGAGTGCCCGGCGGATGCCAGCGCAGGCCTCAGCCCGTGTCGCATAGCGTTCGGCCCGGCCGGCGACGTTGAGCGTCCACGGCCAAGGGATCAGATGGCCGCGTAGCCGCGCGCCGCTCTCTTGCAGCGCCACCGCGTACAGCACCGGAGACGGCACGCCCGCCTGTCGCGCAGCAAGCTGGTAGGCGGGAGGTGGCACTTCCAGGGCAAAAGCGAAGGCTGAGCAGGCATAGAGCCCCACGACCATGGCCGCGTGGCCCGCGCGGCGAGCCCAAGTCGGTGCCGTTACTGCCGCTGCCATTGGCCGTTGACCTCGCGCACCACGGCGGGTAGGTCGCCGGGCAGGCCGAGCGACAGCCAGCGCCCGGCGTCATGGTTGAGCGTGATGGCGCGCGAGCGGACGCGGCCGGCGTCGATGCCGGCCTGCGTCGCCCACTGGCGGATGCGGGCGTCTTCCTGGCGGCTGCCGACCATGTAGAGGTCGAAGGCGGTTCCGGCCGCCTGCAACTGGCGCACGCGCTGTTCGCACAGCGGGCACTCAGCCTTCACGAAGACGGCCAGTCGGCCCGAACCCTTGTTGCCGACACCCGGCGCCTTCGCGCCCGGCATGTTCACGCGCTGCTGGCCGGGATAGAGCCGCTTCCAGGCCGCGTCGTAGGCCCGCTGGTAGGCCAGCGTCTTGCCCACACGCTTCGATTCCGCCTGCACCTGCAGCTCCGCATAGCGGTTGCGTTCCTCGTCGCTGCGCGCCTCGATGCCAAGCGCCGTGAGCGGATCAAGGTTCGGGGAATAGATGCCCAGCGGCCCCTGCATCAGCTGGCGGTAGCGTGCCCACTCCTCGGGGCGCAGGCCCCAATCGCGGGCCAGGCGCTCGTCCAGCGCGGCGTCGTTGCTGTTCTGCACCTGGGCAGGAACGGTGCGCGAGGACGCGATCGGGGCCGATTGCGCCGAGGCTGTGCCTGCGGTGCCTGCAACGAAAGCAAGGGTGGCGGCGAAGCAGATCACGGGGTGCTTCATGGCCAGCTCCTACGGCAGCGCGATGCGCTGGGTCTGGCCGTCCACGCTGAACACGGCGGCGCGTGCCTCGATCGCCAGCAGATGCCACGCACCCACGGCATCGCCTTCGCGCAGCAGCCGAACGTCCAGCACCGACGATGGCTTGGGTGCCGCCACCGACAGGAAGCGCTCGCCACCGCGCAGTTCCACCCCCACGACGTTGAACGGCGGTTCGGGCACCTTGGGCTTGGCCGGCTCGGCGGTACGACGGGGCGCCGCGGAAGACGCGGCGGTTCTCTTCATGCGGGCTTCGATGTCGGCCACGCGCGCTTGCAGCGCCTGCAGTTCGCCGGCATGGGCGTCGGTGGCCTGGGCCTGCTCCACCAGCGCCAGGCGTTCATCCAGCGCCTTGCGGGCAGCCTCGAAATCGGGCTCGGTGACGGGCTTTGGCTGGCTTTTGGAGACCGCCGCCTGCTGTTCGAGTTCGGCGACGCGCGTGTTGAGCGCCTGCACGTGCGCATCCTGGGCGCTGGCCTGGCTCTGCTCGATCAGGCGCGACAAGCCCACGCTGTTGACTACGGCCAAGATGCTCACGAGCAGCAGCCAGACCGCCGCTGCGATCTTCAACCAGCGCGTGCGGCCAACGTTCTCGTCGGGAAGCTGCGGTAGGGTCATGGCTGGGTCTCCGGGGGCACTTTGGGATTGGCGGGGTCAGCGGCTGGCGCGCTCGATGCCGGCGTTGCGGCAACGGGGCTTGTGCTCGACGCACGGATGGCCGTCACGCGTGTGAAGCACACCGCACGCGCAGCGTCATCGACGGACAGCTCCCAAGCCGGCCCGGCGAGCGCCAGCAAGGCATCGCGCAGCGGCAGCGGCCCGAGCCGCAGATGCGCCGCCGGCAGCGGCAGCGTGAACAGCGATGCGGCGTCCGGCGCGTCGCAAAGGCGGTAGCCGGTGCGCAGCAGCACGTGCCGCAAGGCATCGCCGACGCCCGCGTCCAGGGTCGGCGGAATCGAAATCTCGATCACTTGGCGCAGCAGGTCGCGCTGCGCCGGTTCCGGCACCATCTCGACCAGGGTGTAGCGGCCGTAGCGGGCCACCGGGATGAGGCTCGGCTCGGGCTCTGGAGAGATGGTTCTGACGAACACTGCAGGCTCGGGAGGCGAGTCATCGGCAGTCAGGATGCTCGCCGCGTCTGTCGCGGCGCAGCCGGTGATGAGCACGCAGCCGGCCAACATGGCAGGCACGGCCAGGCGATGAGCGACGCAGATGAGTGGTTGCATGGGGCAAGTCCCTGGAACACGGAGCCCTCACCATCGCCGCCGCGAAGCGTTCGGGCAGCAAACAAAGGGAACTGGCAGGCGCCCGACTTCATGGCCTGCCATCGATGCGCAGGAAAAAGAAGCCGGCGCCCCGAAGGGCAGCCGGCTTGGGTTGGCGGATCAGGCCGCGACGAGCTGCCGGGCCAGTGCCACCTCGACGGAGTCCCCGTCCTGGTTCAGCACATCCAGTCCCGATTCAGGCACGTCTCCCGAGGTGCTCTGCGAGACCATGATCTTCCTGGCCATCAGCCCCAGGCAGGTCATCTGCGAGGAAGCCGCGTAGCCGAGATAGATGACGCGAACCGGCTGCTTCTGGCCAATGCGCCAGGAGCGCCGGGCCGCCTGCTGCAGGCTGTAGACGTTGTAGCCCGACTGCATGAAAACGATCGTCGGAAACTCCAACAGGTCGAGACCCGTCTTGACCAGCTCCGGGTTCGTGATGAGCACGTCGATGCCGCGGTCCAACTGCTCGGCAATCCAGTCCTCGCGACGGCTGGCATCCACGCTTGCGCGCAACACCGCCACCTTGAAGCCTTCCTGCTCCAGCAGCACCTTCAAACGCGACGTGGTGTCGCGCGTGCCGGTGTAGACCGAATAGACCAGCGTCTTGCGACCCGCAGCTTTCTCCTGCTTACAGATCTCGATCAGCTCGCGCTCCTTGGGCATCACCTCCAGCTCGTTGAACTGAGCTGGAACGAAGGCCAAGGTCTGGCGCGTGCGCGGGTGCACCACCGTCTCCGACCGGAAGCAGCAATCCGGCCAGGCCAGCAGCACGTTGAGGACCACGCCAAGCAGCGTCGTGTCGCGCTTGGCCAGCGCCTGTTTCAGCGCCGAGGTCAGACGAAACGACAGGTCGCGATAGGCCGCGGCTTGCGCCGTGTCCATCGCCACCTCGCGGAACTCCTCGTCGTAGGACGGCAGCACATTGCCGCCGATATCCTTCAACTTCAGGAAGACCGTGAACGGCAGGACGCAACGCAGCACGCCCTTCGGACCGAAGCCCGGCGCCTTGACCGTGCGCACCGAGACCTTGGTGCCCTTGGCCGTCTTGTGCGCCGTGCCGGTGCTCTCGGAATAGATGTCCTTGAGGATGCCGTGATCGCGCATGAACGCCATGGCCGCCGAGGTCATGCTGCCGCTCTTGGTCGGGCGGTAGCCGTCTTCGATCATTCGCCCCGGCAGGGCTCTGAACAGCAGGTGGAACAGGTCGTCGCCGTAGCCGCCCATCAGCGTGCCGGTAAGCAGCAAGGTCTTGCGAGCCTTCGCCGCCAGCACGCCCATGGCCTGGCCCTGGGCACTGCCGCCGTTCTTGTACTCGTGCGCCTCGTCGGCGATGAGCAGGTCGAACGTGCCTTGCGGCAGGTGGCGTTTGACGAACTCGGACGGCTGATAGCCGCCCTCACCGAAGCCGAACTCCATGTTCGCCATCGCCCGCTCCATGCGGTGCGCCTGGCGATCCGAGAACACCAGCTCGCCGTTGGCATCCATGAGGTTGATGAACTCGTGGATGTTGTCGCCGAGCATGGACGCCAGGAACGAGTCGCCGAACTTCTTCATCAGCTTCTGCGCCGTGACTTCCCCGATGGTCGGGATGCGCTGCAAGGCTTTGAAGACGGCCGTTGACTGGTCGCTGGCGGACAGGCTCCGTGGTCGCATCAGCGTCCACAGCGGTGCGCCGCAGTGGCTGCACCGGCGGCGGTAGTCCTCGGCTTCGAGTTCGACCGGGTTGATCGGCTCGCCGTCAAGGTTGGTGATGACCTGGCCGCAGTCTGGGCATGCGCCCACTTCGCCGTGCTTCGTGCGCCGCACGTTGAAGACGGGCTTCCAGTGGAAACCCATGCGCATGCGGACGCGCCCGAGCACATAGAACTCCTGGCCGCGCACCGGTACGCCCAACTGCTCGCGCAGCTTGATGAGCTTGAACAGCGTGTCCGGGCCATTGAGCACCCAGACCTTCGCGCCGGCCACCGTCTCCTGGATTTCACGGCGCCACTTGTAGACCAGGTGCGGCGGAGAGAGCACCAGCGTGCGGCGGTAGCCTTCGGCGTGCAGCACGGCCGCCGTGGCGATGCCAACGGTGGTCTTGCCGCAGCCCATCTCGCCATTGACGATCGCAGCGCGTTCGCCGCGGTCGGCCAACAGCTCGGTGACGGCATGCACCACCTCGGCTTGCGCGCCGAACAGCTTGCGCTTGAGACTGGCCAGCACGAGCTGGCGATGCGGCCGGGCCTGGCCGGTGTAGACGGGAGGGTTGGCGCGGTTGAGCGAGTCCAGCAGCTCGTCGCCGAATTCGGCAACGAAATCCTGAAGGCTCATCGCCAGAGGAGAGGCAACCGCTTCGAGCAGGTCGCCCTGAACGGGCGCGCCATCGGTGGCGGGAACAACGTCGGTATCGAGGGACATGGTGATGCTCCAAGGAAATGGGGCATGCACCTCCCCTGCGGGGCGATGGCATGCCCCGAGGTGGGAAGAAAGAACGGCACGAGGCCGCGGTCGATGAAGATCAGTATTCGCTGGGCAGCAGCAGCGTGGTCACGCTGCGATCCCATTCGGTGATGATCCAGAGCTTCAGGTCAGGCGCGACCTGGTAGGACGAGAACAACCGATCCTCGCCAGAACGCAGCGCGGCGTCGTTCTGGCGCCGGTCGCTGTCGTCGAGGTCACCCCAATCGCCATTGAGATGGCGGCACAGGTACGGAGTCGGATTGAGCCGGCCTTGCTGGACCAGCGCATCGATGCCGCAGGTCATGACCAGGTGCCCAGGGGCAAAGCGTGCTTGCGACGCCACGTTGAGAACTGCGAGTGTCATGGTTTTCTCCTTCAGGAAAATGAGAGGGCCACGGCACCCGGCGGGGCAACATGACCCCGGTGGGTGGATGAAAGGGACGGCGAACCGTCAGGGAAGAACGATCAGCGAATGGTCAACACCTCGCCGCAGGTCGACGAGCCCGGCGTCATGTCCCAGGCACGGATGACCGGCACGAACTTGTCGGTCAGGATGCGCGTCTCGGCCACGGAGCCGTCGTCGCGCTCGGTGTATTCCGTCTGCAAGGTCTTCTCCTTGTGGGTGTCGCCCTTGACGACGAGCACACGGCCCGTCTTGGACTTCACCACGCCGGAGATCGCGCCTGCGGCCAAGGCCAGAGCGAGATGCCAGTGAGACAAGGCCCGCGCCGGAGGCCGCAGCGACTGCTGCGCGGCACCCAGGTGCGTGTCGAGCGTCGGCCAGAGCCCTTGCAGCCGGCCGACTTCATCGGCGAATTGCTCGGGCTCCATCGTCACGCGGTAGAAATGCTCCGGCTCGGCCGGGCTGGCAGGCACCGTGTACGGCAGGAACGGCCATTCGCTTGGCAGTTCCTCCGCTTCGGCATCGCCTTGCCCGATCTGCAGCAGCAGCGCGCGCGTGGCCTTCACCGAATCCGATGCCTGGTCGCGCAGGCGAACCTTGCGACCGAAGATCACGACCTGCTTGAACTGCGCTTCCACTGCGCGGTAGATGCGCAGCTCGGCGAAGTGCCGGGTCAGCCAGCCGACCAGCTCGGCGTCGAGCACGTAGTGCGGAACGATGTAGACCAGCACGCCGCCGTACTGCAGCAGCGGGAGCGCCTTCTGATAGAACAGCTTCTCCAACCTGGCACGGCCCTGGCCCTGGTAGCCGACGTTGCCGTTGGCATCCTTGGCCAGGTCTCCATACGGCGGGTTAAGCCACAGTAGGCCGAAGCTCTGCCGGCTGATCAGCGTGTCCATTAGGTCGCCGTGGATGCAGCGATCGACCAGTTGCCGGGCATGGCGCGCGCGCTCGGCGTCGTACTCGACGGCGAAGGCCTGGACCCGTCCGCGCCCGAGGGCGTGGGCGGCTTCGGCGATCGCCACGCCTTCGCCGGCGCAGGGATCGAGGATGCACAGCGGCCCGGCCGAGGAATCGGGGGGCGCCAATGCGGCGAGTGCTCTTTCGAGCGTGGGTTCATCCGTGGGGAAGTACCCGTTCTTCACGAAGTTGCGGGCAAGCCGCGGGAACATGAGGGCCATAGGAGTCTCCTGGCAGTAGATGAATTGAAGGGCTGCGGACACGCGGGGCGCGCGTGTCCGGTGCAAGAACCTCAAGCCACCGCTTCAAGCGGTTGTGCCGAAGGGATGCGGCTGGCGGACGTGTCGGCGACGAGCGCGCCGCTGCGGATCAGGCCACCCAGCACCTGAGTCAGCGTCGGCACGTCGATGGCGAGCCGGTGGCCTTCTAGCGGCCCGAGGGCGAACGGCAGACGCGTCAGCATCGACTTCGCCTGCAGCAGTTCCAGCACGGGTTCGCGCCAGGGATCGAGAAGCGGCAGCGGGCAGGTATCCCGCACCAGCTTCCACAGCCGGTCGAGCCGGTGTGTGGAATCGCGAGGCAGGAGCGCCAGCGCGCTGGCGTTGGCCTTGTCGGGCTTGACGCAGCGCCGATCGAACAGCCAGATGTTGGTCAGCGAGCCGAACAGCGTGCGCCGATAGGCGCGTGCGCTGCGCTTGTCCAGGTTCTCGACGTTACCGACGAAGACCGGGACGCTCGCGCCCTGCTCGGTGATGATGTGGAACTGATCCAGTCCCTGTTCGTCCCGGCCCAGGGTGAGGCGGGCCAGGAATTCCTGGACGGCGGTGTCGCGCGCCCAGAGGGAGATGAAGACCAGGTTGCCGTTCTCGTCACCGACGACGCCATCGGCCATCAGGTCGGGGCACTCGTCGATGCGATAGAGCGTCTTGGGGGAAGAAGGTGCAGGCATGGTGATGTCCTCGAAGTGAGCGGAGACAGCACCACCCGCGAGGGCAATCACTGCCCCTGGGGGATGGAAGAGAACGCGGTAAGCGTCGTGGCGAAGAATCAGAACGTGCGTCGCAACGCACCGTAGCCTTGAAGGTCTGGGCTACCTGGGCATGTTGTCGGCAACGCCGACGGACATGGGCCATAGCCTGCGCCAAGAGGTGCGTGCCGCGTGAGCCGAAAACCGACCTGGCACGCAACCCTGTTTTCCTTGACGCTTGCGCCGCCGGCAAAGAAAAAGCGGATCGTGCCGCGAGGACACGATCCGCTTTTCGGTCAGGCTTTGAGCTGACGCAGGCCATCCGCGAGCAGCCACAGCGCCCGGTTGAGCCGGACGTTCTGGTCGATGCCCTGGACGGGTCGCGTGCGCTGCTGGCGCCCGTTGGCGGCGCGGCCGTTCAGGCCGCCCTTGACCAGGTTTTCCTGGACCCGGTTGAAGACCGACCACAGATCGGCGCGGTTGTCGTCGAAACGGCGGGGCCGCAGGATCTGGGTCTCGGTAATGGGCAAGGCCTTGCCCGAATCGTCGTACTTCAAGGTCAGCGCCGACCTGGCGAAGACTTCGGCCTCGCCGTTGTCCAGCGTAATGCCCCGCATGGCGTCGCGCGAGTCCTGCACGCGCTCGAAGCCGTGCAGCACCTCGTAGGCGCCTTCGATCACGTGATCGGTGACGTTGCCCTTATGGGGCACCCGCACGTCGGCGAAGGTATCGCCGCACACCAGGCCGTTGTGGCAGACGAAGCGGAACATGCCCGCGAGCATCTGGTAGCTGCTGCTGCCGTCGTGCGAGTTGAGCAGGATGATCTCGTTCGCCTCGGCGCCGTTGATCTGGCTGGCGTGGCGAAGGCGCAGCATGTGCTTGGTGTAGTCGCGGCGATCCTCGTGTCGCACGCGGGTCTGGCACACCATGAACGGCTGGAAACCCTCCTTGCGAAGTTCGGTCAGCACAGCCGCCGTGGGGATGTAGCTGTACCGTTCGGATCGGCTTTCGTGCGGGTTGTCCGCGAAGATGGACGGGACCACGGTGCGAATCTGATCGTCCGACAGCGGATGGTCGGCGCGCAGCACCGGGGAACGAGAAGCGAAGCGGGATGCGAGTTGCATGATGATCTCCTTGCGGAATGGAGCAATCGGCATCCAGCGGCCGAGGCCGGATGCGCGCGATTGCGTGGGACGAAGAAAAGCCCTGCTGAACAGGGCCTGGGGAAAGGGATGAAGCAGCGCGCGCTGCGTGAAGGCCGGCCTACGGAGTCGGAGCCGGCTCCCACCCGCGGGTCTGCGGGTTGAAGCACAGTGCTTCCTGGCCTTTGGTGATCGGCGTGAAGCCTTCTAGAAAGACGTGGCGCAGGTACAGCGTGCGGTAGGTCAATGCCTGCCACGCCTGTTCTTCGCTGAGGCCGTTGGCGATGAAGTGCTCGCGCAGCTCGTCGTCGTCGGAAACCTCGTTGTTGGCCAACTGGTCTTCGACGAAGCGCAGCAGCTCGGTCGGCAAGGACGACAGGATGGTGTCCATGTGCGCCTCACTCGGTGACTGCACCGGCGGCCGCGTTGTACGTCGGCCGCTGCTGGTGGAAGGCATGCACCCGTGCGCGCCAGGTGGCGCACCGCTGAGGCGCCATGTCGAGATAGCGCAGCGGGCACGAGTAGTAGTACGGGTGCTCGGCCTCGACCAGGGATTTGTAGCCCCATTCGCGGCCCTCGCTTTCCAGCAGATGGCAGCCGATCAAGGTGGCCGACTCTTCGGGTGCGAGACCCAGGATGCCGGCCTGCTTGGCGGTGACGCGCACCACCGTCCAGAGCACGTTGCCGACCAGCGTGTGGTCGATGACCTCATTGCGCGACCGCTCGGTTTCCTCTGTCGCGGTCAGCTCGCGGATCAACTGATCGCGCGTCATACGAACAAATGTCCAGCCCATGGAATGACTCCTGTGAGAAAGGGCCGGAGTCCTCCCGCCAGGGAAGGAACCCCGGCGGGTGGTGGAAAGCCGCAGGAACGCGGCGTGGAACGGCGGTCGGATCAGACCCTGGCGAGGTGCCAGTCCTGGGACAGCGGAGCGAACTCGTAGCCCAGGTCGCCGAGGCGGTCGCGCTGCTGACGCAGCACGCGCCGATCCACGGTGGCATCGAGCTTGACGACGTCGCCCAGCGGCCAGAGTGCGCCGAACAGCGCCGCGTCGTCGCCGTCTTCCTCATGGGCCGAAGCCTCGGCAGACGCAGCAGCCGGTTCGCTGCCGAACGGCGTGGTGTCGACCAGCGGGTCGCGCGAACTGCGTGCCTTCTTCCGGCCGGCCGCCTTGGGGGCGGTCGTCGGCGTCGGCGTAGCGGTCTGCGTTTCCTCGTCGATCGGATCGACTTCCTGCGGACTCAGCCGGCTGGCATCGTCACGGCTCAGGGCATCGATGGCTGACAAGGTCATCCCGCCCAGCAGGGCGCGAATCTCGATGACCATGCGGCCGTTGGCGGTGTATGTGGACGGGCGAATCTCCGCGATGGCGAAATCGCCCTCGTACTTGCCTTCGGCGTACTGGTCGAGTTCGGCGTTCTTCACGACGAACTCGCCGATGGAGGTCGCGAGGCGGCCGACGTTGAAGTCGCCGTTGCGGCCGTGGATAGTCTTGATGGCCAGTTGGCCGGGAATGGTGATCATGAAGAACTCCTGCGGACGAAGCTGCGATCACGCATGCGGCCGTCACGAAGACGGTCGCATACGCACGCGAGTGAGATGAAGACAAGACCCCGGGGGAAATGGGGCCTTGCGGATCAGAACGACTCGGCAACTTCCAATGCGGGAGCATCGGCAGTGGCTTCATCGGCAGCTTCGGCGGCGGGCTCGGACGCTGCGGCTTGCGGTTCAGCGGAAGTCGCGGGGACATCCGTGTCGCGCACGTCGCGTTCGTCGCGGTCATCGGTCGGCTTGGGCTCGGCCTTGTAGACGAGCTTGCCGTCGACCTTGATCCAACTGACGAACAGCAGGCGGGCCTTGAGGCTCACCCCCTGCTCGCCGGCACGCTTGCCCTTGGAGTAGGTGAAGGTGTCGGTCCACAGGTCACCCAGGCGGAAGCCGATCATCACCTTCTTCTCGGCATCGACCGCTTGGATGCAGCGGCGCACTAGGTGCTGCGCTTCTGAGCCAGAGACGCGCGTGTCGAAACGCACGTAGGCAACGTCATCGCTGGGGCCGTTGAGCGCCGCGATGTCGCAGGCCAGGAAAGTATCGCCTTTCTTGGGCTTCACTTCGCGGATGCGATTGAGGTACCCGAGGCCGGTGATGTGCAGGTCGAAGAAGGACTTGTCGGTGGAAGTGGTCATGGTGAATCTCCTGAGAACAAAGAGGCGGAGACACACCCGACCCAAGGCGGGGAAGGTGTGGAACCCCCGCGTGGGTTGAAGGGACAGCTTGGGTGGCATCACCATCGGGAGAACCGATGGCCGTTCGCGCTTGGATGCCGGAGCGAACTGGTTGATCAGCGCGGTCGGAACCGCGTCGCAGCCTTGAAGATCGAGACTGCCTGGGCATGCTGCTGACGGGTGTCAGCGGAACATGGCGACAGCGTGGCGCCGGACGCGCGCCCGCGCGAGCGGCAATCGGCACCGGCGGCTGTCCGCATTGGCGACCTGTGCCAGGCTCGCCGCTACGGCGCCTCCCACAGCAGCTTGGGCATGCGCAGCGCCTCGGGGGTGTCCTGCCGCGGCCGGCGCGCACGGTTCCAGTTCCCACCACCGCGCTGTCCGACCAGGCGCCAGCCGGCCGCCCGCAGGCTGGCGCCGCCCTCGGCTGGCAGCGTGTAGGTGATGAGACGTATGTAGCCCAACGCGCGTGCCGCGCGGTCGGCGGCCGCATAGAGCTTGCTGCAGGCGTTGGGCGTGCCATCGGTGCACAGCCGCGTGACTTCGAGCATCCAGCCGTCATCGAGGTGCCGGGCCACCGGGCGGCCCACGATCACCACGCCGACGATGCGGCTTGGCACCGCATCGCCGTCGGTCAGCGCGACCGCCAGGCTGAACTTGCCGCCCTGCACAGGCCGGTGATGCCGGTGGTGTTCCAGCACGAAGGCGTTGGCCACACGCAGCGACAGTGGCATCACGTTGAGACGCGACGATACGGCCCGCGCTTCAATCGCCGCAGAAACAAGCGATGGATTCTTCGACGGCATCGAACAGGTCGCGCTGGTCGGCCGCGAAGCGCGCCAGGTCGGCGTAGCTCGGGCCATCGTTGCGGAAACGCGCGCCACTCGGGCGGCTGGCGAGGTTCAGCGATTCCATGCGTACCCACCACACGGCCGCCTCCGGCCTGGCCTTGATGAGCGCCAGGCGCTAGCCGTGGGGTTTGAGAAAACACAGGTCGCAGTTGCCTTCGAGCGTGCGCCCGTTGACCGTCAGCAGGTCCAGATCGAAGGGCTGCGCCTGCCAGAAGGCGGACACGTCGCGCACGGTCACGCCGGCCTCGGCCAGCGGCATGCACATCGTCTCGTGGGTGGATTCGGTGGAGTGGCCGCGCGCCCTGATCTTGGCGACCCGGCGCTGTTCGTCGGCGCGGATACCGATGAACTGGTCCCAATCGGTCCAGCCCTGCTGCCGCAGGAAGCGGTGCATCGGCCTGATCTTGAGCAATGTCGTGCACCCTCTCGCCACGGGGTTGGGCAGGTACTGCCGCTTGCGGATCAGCATCTCGAAGGGCTCGCCCGCGCGGCTGGCGGTGTCGAAGTCCACCACCACGAAGCCCGGTTCCGCTGGCCGGTACTCCAACCAATGAATGGGCACCTGCCAGTGTTCGGCGCAGTCGCGTACGAAGCGCAAGGTGGCGTCCACTTCCTTGCCCGTATTGGCGAAGCACACCACGACATCCGCGGGCAGGCCGCCATGGGCGTGCAGCACGCGCCAGAGCATGTACGCGCTGGTGCGACCGCCGCTGAAACTGATGCAGGTCGGTTACTCGATCTTGAACGGGTCTCGCATGCGTGCGTCTCCAGGCGGTGGCGCCGGCGATGGCCGGCGTGAGTGGCCCGAGTCGGGCTGGAGACGATCGCGTGCATGCGGCCATGAGCCGCGGCACCAGAGAAAGAGAAGCCCCCGCGAGGGGGCTGGGAAGCAGGACGATCAGTGACCGGCTGGCGCAGCGGATACGGGCTGCATCGACAGGTGCGTAGCCGTGGCCGACACTTCGAGGTCGTCCTCGCTATGCAGGATGCGGGCGAACACCCGTTCCTGCAGGTCGAAGAACTCGCCGAAGTCGTCGCCGCCGAACTCGGCGCGCGTCAGCTCCCACCAGTCGTCGAACGCATCGACGTCGGGGTTGCAGCCCACGGCGTAGGCGATGGTCTTGCGCCGCCCATCGGGCCGGCTCTCGCCGCGCTCGGCCATGAAGTACACGCCCTGGTCCTTGACCAGGATGACGCGGCACTGGTTGGCCGCTGCCTCGGCGAGCACGGGCCGAAGCTCGGTACCTTTGAATCGAACAGTCATGGAAGTGATCTCCAACGGAGGTAGGGGAAGAAGGCTTCCCGCCGCGAGGGCGGGAAGCCGCTTGGGGACGTGAGGGGCTCAGTGCTGGACGGGCTTGCGACCGGACAGGCACTGCACGCGGATGAGGCGCCAGCTCCCGTCGTCGATCAGTCGCTCCAGAACCTGGCCCAAGGTGTCGAAGAACACTTCATCGACCCGCTCGACCAGTTCGCCGTCGCGGTGCAGTTCCACCGCGTAGGTGTCGAGGCCGCGTTCGTAGAGCACGGTGACGCGTCCCTGGAACTTCGCCGAGGCGACGGTGAAGCCGATGGCCGGCGGCGTGGCGATGATGTTGCTGGGGCTCGGATCGAACACCGTGAAGTCCCGCGCGCCGGCATCCACCAGCAGGTGCGTGATGCGCCGGAAGCCATCGGGTGCGGGCAACTGCTCCAGTTGGTGGATCAGTTCCTGCAACTCGGGGCACTGCGGCTCGGCGATCGGCAGCTTGGCCGGCGCCGAACCCAGGATGAGTCGCTTCACCGTGTACGGCTGGCCGTCGGCGGTGAACTCGGTGCTCTCCTCGGGCGTGTCCGCGCGCAGGCCGTCGAAGCGGCGCCGCGCATAAGGTTCGACCTGCACCTTGGCGCCCTCGTCGGGCACGTCGGTGACGAGCGCCCTGTCGAGCACCGCGAACTCGGCCCGCCCCGTCTTGACGACGATGGCCTCGTCGGTGGTGGCGATGACCTTGCCCTCGAAGGGCTTGGGGTCGATGTGAAAGCCCAGCGTCGAAACCTTGGGCTGGCCGTCGAAGATGTTGAACTTGAAGCTGCGGACGTTGGAAGGCACGTGGCCGCGAACCAGTGTCGGCATCTGTGCGCGGATGGCTTGGGTATCCATTGGGAGGCTCCTTGTGGCAATCCAAGGAACTTCCGCCCGCAAGGGAGGCATGTCCCTTGGGGGTGAGGTGGATGGACGCGACATGCGCCCCGGAGAAGGAAAAACAACCAGCACGGCGAACCGCGCCGCAGCCTCGAAGGTCTCGACTGCCTGGGCATGCTTGCCGGCAACGCCAGCGAACATGCGAGCAGCGTGCGTCAGGCACAGGGCCAACGTCGCGGGGGAATCGGCATTGCACCGCCACCGGCTTCGTCCAGAAATGAAACGAGCCCCGCATGGGGGCTCGAAATGGGTGTCACTCGTCGTAGATTGGCAGTCCGTCCAGCACCGGCGCATCGGCATCGAAAACCAGCATGCGCACGTCCGCGAGCGCGGCCAGATGCAGCACGTGCACCAGCGATTCCGGCATGCCCTTCTTGCGATGCTCTTGCATCAGCCGCTGGGCCGTGATGCCTTCGACCGCGCGCAGGTTCTCGTCGGTCCAGGGCGTTGCGATCACCTTCAACCCGATGGCCGGGCTGTACGGGATGCGGAAGGCGACGAACAGGAACAGCGTCGGCGTGGCGATGTCGGCCATCTCGGCGAGGAAGCGATGCGCCTCGGCGTCGAGGTGCGCGCTGCTGATTTCCCAGCACCGGCTGTAATAGCCGGTCTCGAAGCTCAGGCGCTGCACCACCTCACGGGCCGCTTCCTCGGAGTAAGTATCGCCCACGTGCAGCGGCTTGCCGCCTTCCTCGGCCATCACGGCGTAGACCACGTTGCGGGCGAGTCCGTGGCTGCGGCATTGCGCCTGCAGCTCGTCGGGGACAGCCTGGTCCTCGGTGATCAGCGCGAATTCGTCCGAGAAGGTGCAGCTTCGTCGTTCGACCAGGCTGTCCGGCAGATTCGACTGCGAGGGGTGCAGTGGCAGGTAGGTCAGCGGGCAGTCGTCGTTGTAGGAGATAGCGAGCAGCCGCTGGACGGACAGGCCGTCGTAGCCGCGGACAAAGGGATTGTTGTTCGAGTAGGACATGGGATTTCTCCAGCAGAGGATGGCCGAGGCAGTCCCCTGCTGGGGATTGAACCCCAACGAGTGGATGAAGTGGCAGCCGGTCGGCCGGAAACGCGCATGGCGGCGCGCCCAGCAACCGACAAAGAAATCGAGGGACACGGCCTCGTGCGGAGGCGCATGTCCCTCGTGGGGTCGGAGGAAGAGAAGATCGTCGGTGTGCCGAAGCGGCTCACCAGCCGTTGTAGTTCAGCGTCAGATCGGCGATGACCTTGCGCCGTTCCAGGTCGAGGCCGCCCAGGTCGGACAGCCCCTCGAAGCCGCAACGCTTGAGCATCGCGCCGCCCTCGCGGGCGTTGTAGAAACTCACCATCGCGGACAGGAACATCCGCTGGCCGCTGCTCAGGACGCCGAGGGCGTCGTTGAGCATCAGCAGCTGCGGCCGCAGATCCCACTTGGTGGTGGCACGCTGCAGGCCTTCGCGGGTGCCGTCGCCGAACCATTCGGCTCCGGCGATGTGGACGCCGCGTTTCCACGCCTCGAAGAAGGCTTGGGGCGCGGCGGCGAAGTGCTGGTGTTCCAGCTCGATCTGATCAAGTACCTCTTGAGGCAGGGCACGGTTCATGACATGGGCTCCAGGTGGTTGGAATCACGGGTTGATGCGCTGCTGCCAGCGGCCCGTTTGCAGGGCGTGCTCGGCGGCGTGGTGCGAGCGGAAGTAGCTGACCGACTCGCGCGAGACCGGGCCGTCCGCATCGGCGGTTCCGATGTAGTGGCCGGCCGCGCTGCACAGCACCTGCAGGGGCAGGCGCTTGCCGACGTAGGCCAGGGCCTGGTAGCCGATGGATTCGGCGCGGGCCTGTTCAGCACTCAAAGGTGCCGATGCGAGCGCAAGGAACATGGGTTTCTCCTGGTGGTTGAAGACCGGGAGCACCACGCCCTGACGGGAGCGGATACCTCCCGAAGGGTTGAACATCGAAAGCACCCGCGTCGTGGCGACGCGCGTCCGCGGTGGTCGGTGCGAAGCGGACTGGATCGGTCAACGCGGCGAACCGCATTGCAGCCTTGAAGACCGGGGCTGCCAGGGCATGGTGCTGACGACCGTCAGCGACACATGCGGGAAGGATGGAAGCGTGGCAGCGCGCCGTCACCGATCAAACGGAACCGAACACCGTCCGGTTTGGCCTGGGCGCTGCTGCCCTCGGCGACGCACGATCCGTCTACCTACGACAAAGGAGCCGAAGTCCCGAAGGACTTCGGCTGGAGAGGAATCAATCCACCTGTGGGCTGCAAGCAGGCAAGGCCGTCGTCAAAGCCATTCGCTGCGTCAGCAATCTCACCCGGCCCGTTTCGTGGCTGGGGCCGGCATCCTCTGGCGTGTATCCACACACAAAGGGAGCCCATTGTTTCGCCGGCGGGCACCGGCACTGAATACCGTCAACCGCAAGCAGTCTCCTGGCACCTCGCAGCCTTGCGGGCCAAGGCGTCAGGAGACCGCTCCCGGATCGACGGAAGCAACTCGATCAACGGACCCGCGACAAGCGCGATTCGATGGAGAAAAGACCTTCTCGCCCTGCCAGCCGTGATCGGCCCGTGCAGGGCGCGCACACCGTTGCAGAAGGGAACGCGCGCTGGGGAGTCCCGCGGGGCGCGGGAGGTTTGCCCCGCCGTCGGCAGCAGCCGGCGTGGCAGAGGGAGACGTGGGGCGTCAGTTCGCCTTGGGGCGCCGGCGCGGTGCGTTGGATGTACGGCTGGATACGCCGCGCTTGCCTGCCACGGCATCTTCGACCGGCTGCGTGCCCTTGCAGTCCGGGTAGCGGCTGCAAGACCAGAACGCGCCGCTCTTGCCGCTGCGCTGGCGCATCGGTGCGCCGCACTGCGGGCAGCTCGGCGCCGGCGGCAGCTTGATGGCAAGGGTGGCACCGCGGTACTGCTGCACGAGCTGGGTGACCCAGCTCGATTGCTTGGCGATGAAGGTGTCCAGTGTCATCTGGCCGCCCTCGATCATGTCCAGCGCCTGCTCCCACACCGCCGTCGTGCCCGGGTCGGCAATGGCCGCCGGCACCGCGTCGATCAACGTGAAGGCCGCATCCGACGCGCGGATGGCGCGGCCCTTCTTCAAGAGATAGCCGCGGGTTAGCAGCCCGCTGATGATGTTGGCGCGCGTGGCCTCGGTGCCGATGCCTGTGGTGTCCTTGAGCTTTTGCTGCAGGCGCGGATCGGTCACGCGCTTGGCGACGCCCTTCATGGCCTTGACCAGCTCGCCCTGCGTGTAGGGCTTGGGCGCCAGCGTCTTCAACGCCATGAGTTCGACCTGGCCGACCTGGCAGGCGGCGCCAGCGTGCAACACCGGGAGCACCTGGCCGCGCTGCACATCCTCGCCGTCGGTGTCCTCGGGCACCGGCGCTGCCAGCACCTGGCGCCATCCGGCCACCGCGATCTGCTTGCCGACCGCCACCAGCGACTGGCCGCCGCACGTGAGCTGCGCCGCCGTCCGGTCGAACTCGTGATGCGGCAGGAACTGCGCCAGGTAGTGGGCGCGGATCAGCCGGTAGACGGCCAACTCCTTGTCGCTCATCGCCGAGAGGTTCGCCGGCTCCAGCGTCGGGATGATGCCGTGGTGCGCCGTAACCTTGGAGTCGTTCCAGGCCCGCGAACGCTGCTGACGATCCAGGCGGTCGACCAGCGGCCGCAGGCTGGGATCGGTCTTGACCAGGCTGTCGAGCACGGCCGGCACTTCGGCCAGCATGCTCTCGGGCAGGTAGCCCGAGTCCGAGCGCGGATACGTCGTTGCCTTGTGCGTCTCGTACAGCGCCTGGGCGATGTCCAGCGTCTCCTGCACGTCGAGGCCCAATTGCTTGGAACACACTTCCTGCAAGGTGCCGAGGTCGAACGGCAGCGGCGGCCCTTCGCGCACGCGCTCGGTCTCCACCGACAGCACCTGGGCGGCGCCGCCCGCGCGCAGGCGCTCGGCGGCCTGCTGCGCCACGGGTTGCTGCAGACAGCGGCCGGCGTCGTCGGTGCTGCCCTGCGGAGGCATCCAGCTTGAGACGAAGGACTGGCCCGCATGCGAAAGCGCCACCTCGATGGCCCAGAACGGCACCGAGACGAAACGCGCGATCTCGCGATCACGGTCCACCACCAGCTTGAGCGTCGGCGTCTGCACCCGCCCCACCGACAGCACGCCGTTGTAGCCGGCCTGGCGGCCCAGCAGCGTGAACAAGCGGCTCAGGTTCATCCCGATCAGCCAGTCGGCACGCGATCGGGCGAGCGCGGAGAAGTACAGCGGCAGCGTTTCGGCGGATGGCTTGAGCGCTCCCAGCGCCTTGCGGATGGACGCATCGTTGAGCGCCGACAGCCACAGCCGCTGGATCGGGCCGCGGTAGCCGCACAGTTCGATGATCTCGCGGGCGATCATCTCGCCCTCGCGGTCGGCGTCGGTCGCGATCACCAGCTCGCCTGCCTTGGCGACGAGCTGCTGCACGACCTTGAATTGCGCCGCGGTCGCCGCCTTGGGCTCGACACGCCAGCGCTCGGGAAGAATGGGTAGTTGCTCAATGGCCCAGCGCTTGTACTGCTCGCCGTAGCCTTCGGGCGGAACCGCTTCGACCAGATGACCGACGCACCAGGTCACGACGACACCCGCACCGCTGTAACAGCCGTTGCCGCGTTGGCCTGCGCCCAGCACACGGGCGATGTCCTTGCCCTGGGACGGCTTTTCGCACAGGAACACGCGCATGAAGCCTCCTCGGGAAATGTGCGGTTCATCGGATGGCCCCAGCTTGGCCGGGCCAGCGGATGGCAGCAGCAAGGAAGCCGATCGGCGCGGACACCGTTTTGTGATCGGCTGGCGATGCGTTGCCGCAGCAATACGAGCTGACCGCAGCGGCTGGCGCAGCGGGAGCGTCGTTTCGGGAGGGCGGCTGGAACTCGGTGGAACACCATGGAGCTATCCCCTGGGGGTAGCTGGTGCATGGCGGGCGTCTGACGGTTGCTACAGCCGCCCTCGGGGACGCGGTGCTGGACGATGCGCGAGCTACTGCCCGCCGGCCGGCTTGGCGCTGAGCGTCACGGACTCGATGCGGTACGGCAGGATGCCGACACGCCGGGCCTCGATCTTGAACGTCGTTCGCTCGTTGTCGTCGGCGTCCTCCCACTCGTCCTTCACCGTGCGGCCTTCCACCAGCACGCGCATGCCTTTCTGGTACAGGTCTTTCCAGTGGTCGGCGTCGCGGTGCCACAGTTCCACCGGCGCCCAGAAGCCGCCGCGGTCCTCGTACTCGCCGTCCTTCTTCGGGATCGGGTTGTCGAAATAGACGTTCAGGCGCAGCAGCCGGCGCGGCTCGTCGTTGCCGTTGGGGAATTCGCGGTAGTCCGGCGCAGAGCCGATGTTGCCCTCGCCGACGAAGTGCGTGCTCATGGTGACTCCTTGGGGGTGGTGGGTGGAATGGACGCGGCATGCCCGTGGACACGCCTCAGGTAAGCCGCTTCGGCCTGCGCGGCCTTGCTGGCACACTCCTGGGCTTGGCGGCTCAGCGTGTGAAGGAGGCTGATCTGCATGTTCAGCGCGATGCGCTGCAGTTCCATCGCGTACAGGTCATCGATCAGCGAAGCCGGTGTCGCCGGGCGGTCGAGCAGCGATTCCCACAGGGCCACGCCCATCGAGGAACGGTCGTGGTTGCGCCAGCGCAGGAAGGTCGTGCCTGCGCCAGTGCTCTGCTGGGCCAGTTGCACATCGAGCAGCGAGAAGGGATAGGCCCGCGCCTGTTGCAGAACGCGCCGCTGCGCCAGGCCGATCAAGTCGTCGCGCAGCGCCGTGCACTGGTTGGCCCAGGCCTCCAGACTCCCCTTACCCTTAAAAGGCTGTAAAAGGCCTTTTAGGTAGCCCGCGTGTTCCAGGCGCTGGAAGTCCGCCTGTTCCAGCGCCAGGAAGCGCGCCGGTTGGCCGGTGGAAGACGATGCCGTCATGCCTTCGTGCCTTCGCCGTCATGGTCGTGGTGGTCGTCCGCAACATCGGCTGCGTCAGCGACGGGTGCGGCATCAGCGGCTGCGCCAAGCTTGCCCGCCCGCCGCGCGATCGGTGGCGCAAAGCGCGAGCGGCGCGTGCCTTCGAGCACGTCCTGCGGCAGCTCGCCGAACTTCTCCAGGGCCGCCCGCGCCACCGCGTTCTTCGAGGCGAAGTCGTCGCGCGTCGCGCCGGAGTAGCGGTACTGCTGTGCCAGCGAGAACAGGCTGCGCAGTGCATGCGCGCCGTCGTTGAGCCAGCGCTCCAGCGTGCTGCGGTCGATCAGCGCGGTGTGGTGGGCGAGGATCAGCTTGCGCGCCAGGTCGTCGTAGTCGGCCAGCAGGTACACCGCCATGAAGCCGAGCTGCGCATTGACGAACAGCGGCAGCTTCACGGGCTGCACGTTCATGTTCTCACCCAGCGACAGCGCGGGCGGCACGTCGGCGAGCGCCTGGTCCACCTGTTCGCGCAGCGCCTGCAGGCTGGCCTTGGTCTGCGTCAGCTTGTCCTCGATGCGCAGCATCCACCAGTCCGAATAGGGATCGTCCTGCTCGGCGCCGCGCTTCATCTTGTTCATCACACTGATGTAGCCGTTGAGGCCGATGATTCCGGGCCGCCCCTCGGCGGGCGCTCGGCCATGCCAGATGCGTGAAGCGTGGTGGGTATGCAGCGTCAGCGACATCGCGCTGCGCAGCGATCCGAGGTTCAACTGCAGGGGCTGCTGGGGTTCGTTGGCCATGGTGACGACTCGCGGTGAAGGAACGAGCCGCCAGCATCGGCATCGCCCGGAAGGGCGTCAGTCAACAAACCGCAGCGGGGGTGTCCCCGGTTGTCGTCCGTGAAGGCCGCGTGTTCCATCTATCCCCTGGGGATAGGTCTGCGCCGGGCTGCGACGATGTGACGCATGACAAAACCAAAGCCGATGGCTGGAAGGCTTCGTGTCCCAGCTATCCCCTGGGGATAGCCGCTCAGGAATCGCCCAAGGTCGAACGCAGCTTCGCCAGGTAGGCCCGCGCCGCCTCGCGGCCGTGGCCATTCGGCGCCGGAGGTTGCGGTGCGGAGGGTGAAGGTGCGGCAAGACGTGGCGACAGTGACGGTGCAGGCGGCGTCGATGGCGAGCCACCTTCACCCGCCCAGGCCTTGAACTCGCCGCGGATCGCCTTCTGGATGATGCCGAACAGGTAGCCAGCCGGGTTGCGCACCGCGCTGTTGCGGCAGCGCGCATCCCATTCGCCCAGCACCGCCTGCCGCAGAGACTCGTCCACCTGCTGCAAGGCCACCATCGCGCCGCTTTGCTGCTCGTCCTTCAAGCGCAGCAGGCGCTCGGGCAAGCGCAGATGCTGCAATGCCTTCACGCGCGGTACTGTACGTACTTGATTTATACGATCCATACGTACTGTACGGTCCTCCTTCGGATTCCGAAGTGAGCCGTCTGGCGAGGGTTTCAGCCCTGCTTCGGAATCCGAAGAGGGGTCATCGAGATTCCGAAGTCGGCCGTCCTGGCCTTCTTCGGATTCGTTATCCACAGGCTCTTGTGGATAACTCGCATCCGCCCATTCGTTGCGGGCCATACGCTGTGCCAGCACTTGCAGGCGCGTTGGCAGCGTGCGGCCGCCCAGCATCGGGTCTTCGGCGATCTCGCGCAGGGTGTTCATGCCGACGATCTGCACCGCCTTGGCCGCATGGGTCAGTGCCTGGCTGACCAGGCCCAGGTAGTCAGGATCGAGCTGCATCGCCTCGAAGGGCGTGAGCGGTTCATCGTGCAGCACGTAGAGGTTGCCGAGCATGCGCCCGGTCTTCGGGTCGCGGCGCCGCCGCACCAGGCTCAGCCAGCGCGTCAGGCGCAGCAGCGTCAAGGCGCGTGCCACGGTCTCGTGCGAGGCCTGCGCCGCGCAGGGCATCGAGGCGAGATAGGGCCGGAGCTGATCGTAGGTGGGGAACGCCGTCACGCCATCGCTTTGAAGCTGCAGGCGGAACACCTGCCAGGCATTGCGCTCCAGCGGCGTCAGGCGCCGGTCGAGGAACAGCGCACGCGGCACGCTCTCGTGCCGGTTGCCACTGTAGAGGAAGCCGTCGCTGACCGGCGCAGTCTGCGCCACAGGGGCAGCGCCGCGCGGGGCTGGCGGCGTCAGTTCCCGCAGCGCGTCGTCGAACAGTGCGGACAGCGCCACGGGGCCATCGCGCCTGGGTGCGCCGCCGGTTGCCATGGCCTACACCAGCCCCTGGTCGATCCAGTTGCGTATCGCCGACCAGATCACCGATATGGGTAGGTTCATGGTCTCGGCCAGGTCCATGGTCAACGCCAGCATCGCCATCTCGTCGTCCAGCGCAATGTCGTGCTCCGAGACGCCGGCCTTCCACTGCTTCCACAGCGCCGTGTCCTGCACCTCGTCCAGCACCGGATGCCGGCCCTTGCGCTTGGGTAGCCCCAAGATGTCGCGGCGTAAGGCCACCTCCTGATGCGTCAGGCCGTAGAAGCGGCTGACCATCTCCGTGCTGGCGCCCAGGCGCAGCATGCGGTCGACCGTGGCGATCTCCCGCTCCACGTCGTGCACCTGGCTCAGCAATCGCTTGAGCACCTCGCGGTTGACCGACACCGAGCACCACGAGACAGTGGCATTCACCAGCATGCTCACGAGTTCGGGATGCTTCAGCGCATCCAGTTCTTCCTCGCCGAAGCCCATGGCCTTGCAGCGTCGCAGTTGCCCGTTGCGCAGGTCGTGCAGCGCCTGCGCGATCACGGCCTGGTTGAGCGGGTGCGGTGCGGACATGGCTGGTCTCCGCTCAGGCGCCGTGGCCGGGGGCGCTGGCGCCTGCGCCAGCTTCCAGATCTAGAAGCCGCCGCGTCAGGCGCAGCAGCCGGAACAGCTTGACCAGCCCGGCATCGCTCAGGCGCGGACAGGTGCCGCCGCCATACAGCAAGGGCGCCAGGTCATCGGCCAGCCGGGAACGATCGAGCCCGGCTGCGGGACGTGCGGCACAAAGCGCCTGCAGCAGCGTCAGCACCGCCCGCGCGAACGGCGACATCGCGCGCGCAGTCGGTGGCACGACGCAGGCGAAGCCGATCCCGCCGTCGCTGGGCTCGACCTGTTCGGCCACGCCGGCCTCCTCGGCGATCTCGCGTGCGAACTGCGCGATGTGCACGCGCAGCCGATCCGGCACGTCCAGGCCGGGCTCGATGTACCAGACGTCCGAGATGGGATAGAGCCCGCCTGCCTGCACGGGAATGGCGCGCAGCGCGTCGGCCTCGAAGTCGGGCAGCTTGTCGCCCAGCTGGTCGGCGACCATACGCTGGATGGATTGCAGGCGCTCGGTGGTCGGTGCGGCGGAGACGATGTGGCCCTGCAGGCGTTCATCGCGCTGGCCGTCGCGCCGCTGCTCGGCTTCGGCGGAAACACCCGGTGCAGCCGCGCCAGCGCCCGTCGGCGCGGACGAACCAGACTCCGACGACGGCATCGAAGGCGCAGCCGGCAACGATGGCGGCGACGAAGACCGCGGCGGCTCGGGCGTAGGTGCGGCCGATGCAGCCGATGGTGCAGGTCTTGCCGCTGGTGGCGCTGGATCGCTGGTCAGCGCACGCTGCCGGCTCTCTGTGTCGTCGATCTCCAGGGCCAGCGTGTCGTAGTCCGCTTCCAGCAACTCGGCCATCTGGCCGATCAGCTCGTCCTGCACACGCTGAGGCGAGAAGTTGTCGGGCTGGGTGTCGAACTGCGCGAGCACGTCCTGGAACAGCGTGGCGAAGTCCACCGACAGGTTGCGGCCCAGCGCACGGCGTTCCCAGGTGCGTTCGCAAGCCTTGCGCAGCACCGCGAGCCGTTCGACCTGATGCCGGCCAAGGCCGCCGTACAGCAGGTTCGGGATCGCCGGCAGCAGGTAGTGCACCGCGTCCTGCATGCGGCTGATGTGCGACTGTGGCAGCGGGAAGCCATCAGCCGTGAGCCGGCGCGCCAGCTCGCTCTGCGACAGCGCTTGGCCGCTGTCCCGCCCCATCTCCTGCTCGTAGAACTCACGCGCCTTCTCCACGCCCAGGGCGCGCTCGATGAAGCTCAAGCCACCGCGCAGTTCGTTCTCGGCCAGATGGCCGGTGAGCATCACCACCTCGCCACGCTGCGGCCAGGGGCGGAACAGGCAGGGGATGCGGAAGAAGCGCTCATCCTTCGTCTCGCTCCACAGCTCGCGCAGGATGGCCAAGCGCGTGTTGCCGCCGTTGCGGATAATGTAGTGCGGCTCGCCGGGCCGGCGCGTGATTGCGGGCGGCGCGTCCAGCCCGCGCTCGCGGATAGACGCCTTGATGTCCTCGTAGGCCGGGTTGCGGGTCACGCGCGGGTCGTGGTCATACGGGCGCAACTGGTCCAGCGTCACGACCATCGGCGTGTCGGCGATAGGGTCGGTCAAGGCCGCGGCCGAAGGGCCGCTGCGCTCGAAGCCCGAGGCCAGCAGCTTGGCGGCCATGTCGTCCGGCGTCATGTCAGCCATGGCCGCTCTCCTGCGGCGATGCCATGTCTTCAGCCGCCTGCGCTTGGCGGTCGGCGCGGCGAAGCTGCGCACGGGCATCGCGCTCGGCGCGGTGGTCGCTCGCGGTCGAGCTGGTGTAGATCGGCGCGCAGCCCAGCTTCGTGAACAGCAGGTGCCCGCCGCGGGTGCGCACCACCTTCCAGCCCTCGCCCAGGGCGAACTCGATCAGCGCTCGCAGCCGCTTGTGGCCGCGCGCCAAGTCATGCGCGCTGGCCATGGCCGGCCCCTCCCGCGTGCTCTCGGCCGGTGACGAGCGCGAAGCGCTCCTGCCACGCGGGGAACAGCTCGCCGGCCAGCGCGCGCATGGTGCCTAGCGCCGCGGGTGCCAAGCGGCCCGCAGGCTGGCGGTACTCCACCCGATGCACCGGCAGGCCGCGCGTCGCCGCGCGCGGATACGCCTCGATCGCCGGCACGTCGGTGTCCAGCACGTGCACGCCCGGCTGTCCCTGAAACACTTGCCGCAACGCCTGCTGGATCAGTCGGGCATTCGAGGACACCGGATGCACGCGGTTGATGAGCAGGTGCAGCGGCGGCGGCTCGATGCCGAGGTGACGGTACGGTGCGATGTCCTCGATGAGCTGCAGGGTGCCTCGGCGCAGCTCGCGGGCCGCGAGGATTTCCGGCGTCACGGGCGACAGCGCCAGGTCCGAGGCCAGCACCGCCATTTCGAGCAGTACGCTGCGCGCGCCCTGGGTGTCGATCAGCAGCAGGTCGTAACGCGGCGCCAGCGTGGGCAGCAGATGGCGCAGCCGCAATCTGCCGTCCGGCGCATGCAGCAGCAGCGTGTTCAGCTCGCCGCGGTCGTCGTTCGACAACACCAGGTCCAGCCCGGCGATGGCGGTGTGCGACACCAGTTGCTCGGCACGCTGCTCGTTGTAGGCCAGCATCTCGTAGATGCCAGCTGGCGCGCGCTGTGACAGCGTGAAGTAGCTCGACAGCGTGGGCTGCACGTCCAGGTCCAGCAGCAGCACGCGCAGCCCGGCGTCGGCCGCGAAGCCGCCCAGGTTGGCCGCTGTCGTGGTCTTGCCCACGCCGCCCTTGGTCGAAATGATGGACACCACCTGCATGGGCTTCTCCCGGTTGATTGGCATGTGCCGGAAGAAGCGTCAGGCGCGCTCGTTGAGGCGGTCAGCAATCCACTGCTCGATCTCCACCGAGTCCCAGCCCACGGCGCGCACGCCCAGGCGCAGCGCCTTGGGGAACTTGCCTTCCTTCATGAGGCTGTAGATGTGCGCGCGTTTGAAGCCGGTCTTGGCCTCGACTTCGGCGCGCCGCATGATGCGGTGCTCGGCTGCCACTGCTGCCGGTGCGATGGTCTGCGAAGACATGAGAGACACTCCTTGACGCTCACTGGCGCTGTTCGGAAAGTGCCTCATATTGAATAGACGGCCGCCACCGAAATCACTGCAATTGCAGAAGGCGCGACTGCAATTGCAGGGCGCGGCCGGCCCCAAATTAGCGCGACGCTTGGAGGTGGCGCCGCGCCTGTGCGAGCTTGCTCCACAAGGTGCGTTCGCTCAGGCCTGGTCGGCCCTCGTGGTGCGCGAGCAGCGCGCTCACCACCGCATCCATGCTGTGGAATGACGAATACGCCGTGCCCGAGGGCGACTTGCCCAATAGCAAGGTCAGCAGCCCGCCGATGATGTTCAGATAGGTCGTCTCGCTGCGCAGGCCCGGCTCGCGCGAGGTGTCGTTGGCATCGCCGCGCGCCGCCTGTTCCTTCGCCAGGGCTTCATGCGCGGCGCGCAGCGCCTCGTGCACCTGCGAGAGTTCGGCAAGCTGCACCTTCGCCGCCTCGCGATCGGCAAGCAAGACGTTGAGCGTCTCCACGCTCACCACTGGATGCACCGTGCGTTCGATGTCGTCGAACAAGAAGCCAGGCCGGTCACCAGGGTAGTAATGTGACATCCACGCTTTGAGGTCGACGTGGCGCACCGTTAACTCCGGGTCGTCGAGCGCGGGCCGCTGCGCCTCCAACACGATGCCGGTCCTGCCGCCTGCCAGCTCACCATGCATCAGTGCGTCAAATATGCGTTCCACATACAAGCGCAACAGTGGCCAGCGGGGAAATTCGCTGGGTTCTGGCATGGAGCGTTGCGCCAGCGTTTCCAGGATGCGTTGCTCGAAGCGCAGCAGTCCACACCAGCGAATGGCGGCTTCGATCGGGCGGTAGTAGGTCTTTGCACCAAAAGCAAGGCTGCTCGATTTCGGCATATCGCGCTCTTCCCATCGTCGGATCGACACATGGCAAGCGCGCGCGGCCCAACGAGGGCGCGTCGATTGCCCAGAACCCGATGAAGTGCGGGCCGGCCGGCACATGGTGAACGTCGCGTCGGCGCTGACGCCGAGCGTTGCATAAGGGGCAAACACTCCTTGCGATGCCCAATACGCCACCACCATAATGCCCCTGCGAAAAGTCTTGTTACCGGCGCAACGGTTTGAAAAGTTGCGCACCCAAAGCAGGGATGCCGCGCTTAACCGGAAAACCAGGGCAAAGTCTTCCGTAGAAAAACGGGCAGGGTAAAGCACCAATGCGTCAGCCGGATGAGCCGGTTTGCATCCAGGCGAAGCTCATGCGTTCTGCGTCAGTGCATTGACCTGGATGAGCTTGCGCGCAGGGTCTTTCATGCCATGTAGATCGACCGAGCAATCGCCGCGGCCCCATGACGTAAAAAGGAGGCCAAGCGGCGATGCAAATTGGGTCTGGCGTTAGACCAAAAAAGAATCGCTCGATCCGAATTTCCCGCGTCACATCGGGCGTTGATTATCGTTTTGCGCGCGCCCCACACGTTCCACACGGTCGATGAACTGCCGTAGCGGCTCCGTGATTTCGCCTTCGGGTCGCAGGAGAAAGGTCGTCAGCGATGCGGCCTGATCGACCAGTGGACGAACCACGACGTTGGCCTGATGGCAACCCGCCAGATGCGCCGCGCTCGAAAAGCCCACCCCGTAGCCGGCGGCCACGAGGGCCAGCATCAAGGAATGGGTGCTGACGTACTCGGCCACCGTCGGCTGCACATTCACCGTGCGGAACAGCCGTTCGCGTTGCCGGCTGCAACCTTCGAAGACCTCGGGATCGCACAGCACCAGCGGATAGCTCGCCACCTCCTCCAGCGGCACTTCCTTGAAAGCCAGTAGCGGGTGCCTGGCGGACAGAGCCACCACCAGCTGGTCTCGCCACACGGGCATGGCGACGACGCCAGCATCTACCTCACCGGCTAATGCAAGACCCGCGTCATACAAGTCGTTGCGCAGCCCAGTCACCAACTGCGCCAGTGGCGCTTCAAATATCCGAATGCCGACCTGTGGCGCCTCCTCGCGGCAAAGCGCAAGCAATGTCGACAAGCGGGCCTGCCCCATGTCACCCGATAGCGCGATGCGCAGCGTGTTCCGCTGGTTCGCTGCGGCGCGCGCCCTAGTCTGAGCTTGCTCGAAAGCCAGCAGCACGCGTCTGGCATCTTCTAGGAAGGCCTGTCCCGCCAACGTGAGACTAACGCTGCGCGGCGAACGGTCGAGCAGTGACACTCCAAGATGCGCTTCCATTTGGCGGATCGTGCGCGACAGCGGGGACTGTTCGATATGCAGCCGTCGAGCGGCTCGGCCGAAGTGCAACTCTTCGGCCACGGCGATGAAGCACCGAAGATGGCGTAAGTTCATGTTTTCTCCCTACTGATGCGATCAGTCCATATGATCGTAGGGAACCGCACTGGTACGGAAAATTGCATCTGCATCCGATTTGTGGCCATCCAGTAGGGCTAGGGCGGCGCTCTGATACAGATGCAAGTTAAACGAAGCTTCAGGCGCTTTTTCGGTAGTTCCTTACAACACTCATGTCACCAGCCGCCATCTCGCTGCTCAGGCGCAATGCAGCGCGTCGATCAGCGGACACGACACCTGACCGTTCTGCGCGCAGCACTCGGCCACCAGCTTTGACAGCGCCGCCTCCATCCGCGTGAGGTCCGCCAGGCGGGCGCGCACGTCGGCCAACCGCAGGGCGGCGAGGTCAGCCGCCTCGCCGCAATGGGTGCCATCCTCCAGCTTCAGCAGTTCGCCGATCTCGTCCAGACTGAAGCCCAAGCGCTGGGCCGACTTCACGAATTTCACCCGCGCCACGTCCGCCCCGCCGTAACGGCGGATGCTCCCATAAGGCCGGTTCGGTTCCAGCAATAGGCCCTTGCGCTGGTAGAAACGGATCGTCTCGACATTGACCCCGGCAGCCTTGGCAAAAGCGCCAATGGTCAGATTCTCCAAAATGGTTTGCATATCGCTTGACTCCGTACATGACTACGGAAGTAAGGTTACGCTATCTAATTCAGATTCGAAAGGACAAGCGCATGTCTGAACCACAAAATGAGCGCGGCGCACTCTTCGCCGGCGGGCTGGCCGCCATCCTCGCCTCAACCTGCTGCCTGGGGCCGCTGGTCTTGGTCGCCTTGGGATTCAGTGGGGCATGGATCGGCAATCTGACAGTGCTGGAGCCCTATCGGCCGCTCTTTATCGGTGCGGCGCTGGTCGCCCTGTTCTTCGCCTGGCGGCGCATCTACCGCCCGGCTGCCGCCTGCAAGCCAGGCGAGGTCTGCGCGATTCCACAGGTGCGCACCACCTACAAACTCATTTTTTGGATCGTGGCCGCGCTGGTTCTGGTCGCGCTCGGTTTCCCCTACGTGTTGCCTTTCTTCTACTGATCAGGAGTTCACCATGCAAAAGCTATTCGCCGCCGTCGCCCTTGCCGCCATCGTGACCCCGGTGTGGGCAGCAACCCAAACCGTCACGCTGTCCGTGCCCGGCATGACCTGCGCCGCCTGTCCGATTACCGTCAAGAAAGCGCTCACCAAGGTCGAGGGCGTCAGCCAGGTGCGCGTGACTTTCGAGAAGCGGGAAGCGGTAGTGACCTTCGACGACGCCAAGGCCAGCGTGCAAAAGCTGACCAAGGCGACCGAGGACGCGGGCTATCCATCCAGCGTCAAGCGCTGAGCTGGGAGTGACGCCATGAAGCCGATTGCACGCATCGCCGACAAGGCCGGCGCGCTCGGTGCCGTCGTCTCCGCGATGGGCTGTGCGGCCTGCTTTCCAGCGCTCGCCAGCCTGGGCACGGCCATCGGCCTGGGCTTCCTGCAAGAGTACGAAGGGTTGTTCATCTCCAGGCTGCTGCCGCTGTTCGCGGCGGTGGCCCTGCTGGCAAGTGCGCTGGGCTGGCTGCGTCACCGGCAATGGCACCGCAGCCTGCTCGGAATGATTGGGCCGGCCATCGTGTTTGCCGGAACGGTCTGGCTGCTTGGCAACTGGTGGACGGCCCGCCTGGTGTACATCGGCTTGGCGTTGATGGTCGGTGTCTCGATCTGGGATCTGCTGTCGCCGGCCAGCCGCCGTTGCGGGCCGGACGGCTGCGAGCTGCCTGCGAAACGCGGTTGACGGCATTGACCGCTCACAAAACGAAAAGGAACAAGTATGACCACGCTGAAAATCACCGGTATGACCTGCGACTCGTGCGCGGCGCACGTCAAGGAAGCCTTGGAGAAAGTACCCGGCGTGCAGTCGGCCGTCGTGTCCTACGCCAAGGGGGCGGCCCAGCTCGCCCTTGACCCCGGCACCGCACCGGACGCGCTGACCGCCGCCGTGTCCGGACTCGGCTACAAGGCAACGCTCGCCGATGCCCCACCGACGGACAACCGCACCGGGCTGCTCGACAAGGTGCGCGGCTGGATGGGGGCCACCGACAAGGGCAGCGACGGCGAGCGCCCGTTGCAGGTCGCCGTGATCGGCAGCGGCGGGGCCGCGATGGCGGCGGCGCTGAAGGCCGTCGAGCAAGGCGCGAAGGTCACGCTGATCGAACGCGGCACCATCGGCGGCACTTGCGTCAATGTGGGCTGCGTACCGTCCAAGATCATGATCCGCGCTGCCCATATCGCCCATTTGCGCCGCGAAAGCCCGTTCGACGGCGGCATCCCGGCGACTGCACCTGCAATTGATCGCAGCAAGCTGCTGGCCCAACAGCAAGCACGCGTCGATGAGCTGCGCCACGCCAAGTACGAAGGCATCCTGGACGGCAACCCGGCCATCACCGTGCTGCATGGCGAAGCGCGTTTCAGGGACGCACAGAGCCTTGCCGTCCATTTGAACGATGGCGGCGAGCGCGAGGTGGCATTCGACCGCTGCCTGGTCGCCACGGGTGCCAGCCCGGCCGTCCCGCCGATTCCAGGCTTGAAGGGGTCACCCTACTGGACTTCGACCGAGGCCCTGGTCAGCGACACCATTCCCGAACGCCTGGCCGTGATCGGATCGTCGGTAGTGGCGCTGGAGCTGGCGCAAGCCTTTGCCCGGCTCGGAAGTAAGGTCACGATCCTGGCGCGCAGCACGCTGTTCTTCCGCGAAGACCCGGCCATCGGCGAAGCGCTGACGGCCGCGTTCCGCGCCGAAGGCATCGAGGTGCTGGAGCACACGCAAGCCAGCCAGGTCGCCCATGTGAACGGCGAATTCGTGCTGACCACGGCGCGCGGTGAAATACTCGCCGACAAGCTGCTGGTCGCTACCGGCCGGATACCGAACACGCGCAGCCTGGCGCTGGAAGCGGCGGGTGTCGCCGTCAATGCGCAGGGAGCTATCGTCATCGACAAAGGCATGCGCACCAGCACGCTACACATTTATTCGGCGGGCGACTGCACCGACCAGCCACAGTTTGTCTATGTGGCGGCGGCGGCTGGCACCCGAGCGGCCATCAACATGACCGGCGGCGAAGCGGTGCTGGACCTGACAGCCATGCCGGCGGTGGTGTTCACCGACCCGCAGGTCGCCACCGTGGGCTTGAGCGAGCAGGAAGCGCACCACGCCGGCATCGAGACCGACAGCCGCACGCTCACGCTCGACAACGTACCGCGCGCGCTGGCCAACTTCGACACGCGCGGCTTCATCAAGCTGGTCGTCGAAGAGGGCAGCCACCGGCTGATCGGCGTGCAGGCGGTCGCCCCGGAAGCGGGCGAACTGATCCAGGCGGCGGCGCTCGCCATCCGGGCGCGCATGACCGTGCAGGAACTGGCCGACCAGTTGTTCCCTTACCTGACGATGGTCGAAGGCTTGAAGCTCGCGGCGCAGACCTTCAGCAAGGACGTCAAGCAACTGTCCTGCTGCGCCGGGTAGCGACAGACAAGGAGGATTCGCCGTGGGAGCCTACACGGTATCGAGGCTGGCGCAGGAAGCAGATGTCAGCGTCAACGTGGTGCGCGACTATGTGCTGCGCGGCTTGCTCAGACCGGCGAGCCATACGGAAGGCGGCTATGGCCTCTACGACGCCGGCGCGCTGGAACGGCTGCGCTTCGTGCGTGCGCTGTTCGAGGCCGGCATCGGGTTGGGCGAGTTGGTGCGACTATGCCATGTGCTGGACAGCCAGGCCGGCGATGCCGGCGACTGCCTGGCGCACCTGCGCGCGCTAGTCGCGGCCCGGCGCGAGGCGCTGGCCTTGCTAGACCGACAACTTGCGGGGATGGTCGTGGCGGAACGTCGTCGCACTGCCACGGAGCATCATCATGGATAGTCCCGACCAAACCGAACCCCGAGAAACGCCGCACTGGCGGGGCTATGTCTGGGGCGCGCTGGCCGCGCTGACCTGCCCCTGCCATCTGCCGATTCTGGCAGCCGTGCTCGCCGGCACGACGGCTGGGGCCTTCATTGGCGACCATTGGGGCATCGCCGCCTTGGCGCTGGCCGGACTATTCTTCCTGTCGCTAGCGCGGGCGATCCGGGCGTTTCGGGGCACCGCATGAACACCGCTGAGCCGCTTGCCCTGACCGCAATGCACCTGGCGCAGGCGCTCGAACGGCGGCAGTTCGTCCTGCATTACCAGCCGATGGTCGATCTGGACAGCGGTGGCGTCGCCGGCGCGGAAGCGCTGTTGCGCTGGCAGCACCCGACCCTTGGCCTGCTGCCGCCGGTGCGGTTCCTGCCCCTTGCCGAGTCGTCCGGCCTGATCCGCGACATCGGTGCGTGGGTCCTGCGTGATGCCTGCCGCCAGATGCGCGAATGGCAGGCGCTGGGCTGGGGAACGTTCCGATTGGCCGTGAACGTGTCCGCGCGTCAGGTCGGGCCGGACTTCGACACCTGGGTCAAGGACGTGCTGGCCGACACCGGGCTGGCTGCCGAGTATCTGGAAATCGAGCTGACCGAATCGGCCGCCTTCGGCGATCCGGCGATCTATCCCGCCCTGGAAACCTTGCGCCGGATCGGCGTGCGTTTTGCCGCCGACGACTTCGGCACCGGCTATTCCTGTCTCCAGCACCTGAAATGCTGTCCGATCACGACACTCAAGATCGACCAGTCGTTCGTCGCCGGACTCGCCGACGATGCCCGCGACCGGACTATCGTGCATACCGTGATCCAGCTCGCGCATGGGCTGGGCATGGACGTAGTGGCCGAGGGCGTGGAGACGGCGGCTAGTCTTGAGCTGTTGCGGCAAGCCGGTTGCAACGTGGTGCAGGGCTTCCTGTTCGCCCAGCCGATGCCGGCCGCCGAGTTTGTCCGCTTCGCCAGCCGAAGGAGGAACGCCGTCATGAGCGCCAATGAACCGACCATCGCCTGCTGCGTGTGCTGCAGGGAAATCCCGCTCGACGCCGCTTTCACCCCAGAAGGGGCGGAGTACGTCGAACATTTCTGCGGGCTAGACTGCTATCGGCGCTTCGAGGCGCGCATAGCCGCTGGTGAACACGAAACTGGGCAGCCCCCGATGGCGGGCAATCCGAGAAACAACAGTAGTTAGGTACGGGCGAGCAGCTTCTCGCCATCGGGGCGCAATTCACCCTTCGGGGAAATGTTCCGGTACAGGGTCTGCCGCGTGATACCGAGTTCCTGACACAGATCGCCGACCTTGGTTTCCGGCTGCCCCATCGCCGCCATCGCCAAGCGCAGCTTGGCAGCCGTCATCTTGAACGGCCGCCCGCCTTTCCGACAGCGCAACCGCGCTGACGCCAAGCCCGCCACCGTGCGCTCGGCAATCAGCTCGCGCTCGAACTCGGCCAGGGCGGCGAAGATACCGAAAACCAGCTTACCGGCAGCGGCGCTCGCCATCCGGGCGCGTCTGACGGCGCAGGAGCTGGCCGACCAGCTGTTCCCCTACCTGACGATGGTCGAAGGGCTGAAACTCGCGGCGCAGACCTTCAGCAAGGACGTATCACGCCTGTCCTGCTGTGCCGGGTAGGCGCCGAAAAATCGCTTGACTATGGAGTTAACTCCAAGGTTTATCCTGAGATCGTGATGGGGTGGTGTGCGACCGCTCGACCGCGCCCGTCACGCCTATCAAAGGAGCCTGGACATGACTACCCAACGCAAAGTCGAAGTATTCAGCGCCGGCTGCCCAGCCTGCGCCGAAGTCGAATCCCTCGTAAAAAGCCTGGCTTGCCCGTCGTGCGACGTGGCCGTGCTCGACATGCGCGACCTGGCCGTGGCGCAACGCGCCAAGGCGCTGGGCGTGCGCTCGGTGCCGGCGGTGGCGATCAACGGCCAGCTCGCCGGCTGCTGCTCAGGGCGCGGTGTCGATGAGGCCAGTCTGCGCGCCGCCGGGCTCGGTCAGGCATGATGCTGACCATTGGCAAGCTGGCCAAAGCCGGGCATATCAGCGCCGATGCGCTGCGCTATTACGAGCGCGAGGGGCTGCTCGCGCCTGAGCGCAAGACCGACGGCGGCTATCGTCTCTACGGCGAGGATGCAGTGCGTCGAGTGCGCTTCATCCAGCACGCGCAGGCGTGCGGCTTCACGCTGGCGGAAATTCGGGAACTCTTGCACCTGCGCCAGGCCGACAGCGCCTGCTGCAATGACGTGAAGAGCCGCGCCATCGAGAAGAAGCTTCAGCTTGCCGCCAAGATTCGCGTCATGCAGGCAATGTCCGCCGCGCTCGACCGGCTGATCGCCGAATGCGCCGGCGGGGAGCTGCCGCTCGATGACTGCCCGATTCTGGCGGCGCTGGAGGCCGTCGGTGACGAAGCGACCCGTATGCCATGAAGATCGAGTTGTTTTATGTCCCCGGCTGCGCCCAGTGCGGCACCACGACAGCGGCGCTCAAGGCGGCGGCGCAGGCCGTGTCCGGAGTCGAGTGGTGCGAGCTCAACGTGCTCGATGATCTCGACCGCGCGGTCAATCTCGGGGTGCTGACGCTGCCCGCGCTTGCGGTGGATGGCGAGTTGGTGTTCACCGCGCTGCCGACAGCCGAGCAGCTCGTTGCCGAACTGCGTAGGCGCGATGGGGGGGAGCGCGGCCATGGAGCTTGAGACGCTACGGCAGCTCGCCTCTCAGAGCGTGGGGGTCGCCAGCGGCATCAGCCTGCTGGCCGGGCTGCTGTTCAGCGTGAGTCCCTTGGCGATCGCCGCGTTGCCGGTGCCACTTGCCTACGTCACCCGCGCCCGTGCGCCAAGCGAGGCGGCCCGTTACGGCCTGGCCTTCATCGGCGGTCTGATCGCCACACATGCGTTGTTGGGTGCCGTGGCAGGACTCGGCGGTCAAGGGGTGCAAGCGCTGGCAGGGCGCTGGTGGGGCTTGCTGCTCGGCCCCTGGCTGATCGTCTTGGGCCTGCTGTGGACCGGGTGGATCAAGCTGCCGTTGCCGCGGATCGGATTCAGCGCCAAGCGGGTCGGCAGCGGCTGGGGCGCGTTCGCGCTTGGCATTCCGTTCTCGGTCGCCGTCTGCCCATCCTGCGCTCCGGCGCTCGTCGTGCTGGTTGGCGCGGCGGCAGCCAGCGGCTCGCCGCTTTCCGGCGCGGCGATGTTGATCAGTTTCGCCATCGGCCGCGCGATTCCCCTGGCCTTGGCGACGGTCGCTATGGAGTGGATCGAGCAGATGAAACCGCTTACGCGGTTTCGCCGAACTTTTGAGCTGGCCGGCAGCCTGCTGCTGATCGTCACCGGCCTGTATCTGCTCAATGGCTACTTTGTCATTTTTCCTTGGCTGACTTGGTAGGAGAACAACGATGAACTTCGACCCCTCGCAATCAGGGCAACGACGCGTCACTTGGCTGACGCTGTTTGCCTCGACCGGCACGCTGGTCTGTTGCGCACTGCCAATCCTGTTCGTCTCACTCGGTTTGGGCGCAACCGTCGCGGCGATCACCAGTACCGCTCCCTTCCTGGTCTCGCTGGCCATGCACAAAGCCTGGGTGTTCGCAGGCTCGGGGCTGATGCTGCTGGTTTCCGGCTGGCTGCTCTACCGGCCCGGACGCGCTTGCCCGAGTGATCCGGAACTGGGCCGTTTGTGCGAGCGCGCCGACCGCTGGAACCGCCGGATTCATGGCATCTCGGCAGCGGTCTGGAGCATCGGATTCTTCGCCGCCTATCTGGCGCTGCCGATCCGTACCTGGCTCGGGGTCTGAGCCACCTATTCATTCTCGAAGGAAAGCATCATGCACAAGCTTCATCTGAAACACGTCGCAGCGGTCTTGGCGCTCTGCCTGCCGATTCTGACCTTCGGCGCCGAGCGCCAGGTGGTGGACATCGCGGTCAAGGGCATGACCTGCCCGTTCTGCGCCTACGGGCTGGAGAAGAACCTCGTCAAGGCGAGCGAGGTCGAGCAGGCGAGCGCGAGCTTGAAAGAGCAGAAGGTGCACATCGTACTCAAGCCCGGCGCGCAACCCGACATCAGACGCTACAAGCAGCTCATCCATGATGCGGGCTTTACGCCGGGCGAGGCCAAGGTCTCCAAGGAGGAAGTCAAATGAACGCCCCCCCCAACGGCATCCCTGTACTGGCCCTCCTTTGCGCCTGGGCAAGCGCCGCCGGTGCCGCGCCGCTCACCTTCAACACGGC
Source organism: Chitinivorax sp. PXF-14 (assembly GCF_040812015.1). NCBI lineage: Bacteria > Pseudomonadati > Pseudomonadota > Betaproteobacteria > Chitinivorax > Chitinivorax sp. PXF-14. The sequence goes on from NZ_JBFNXJ010000003.1 coordinate 145,447, forward strand.
TCTGCCCATTTCCAAGGACGAGTGGATTCTGCGCGAGCAGTTCGTCTACATGAAGAGCACCGACGATCCGACGCCGATGAACCGCCGCATGGAGGTTTCCGGTCTGATGTCCATGTTGGGGTATGGCGTCACCCGCGACTTCGCGGTCTTTGCGGTGCTGCCTTATGCCGACAAGCGGCTGTCGATGAACATGGGCGGCCAGACCGTCAAGCGCAGCGAGACGGGTTTCGGCGATGCGATGTTCATGGGCCGCTACACGGCCTTTGAAGCCAACGCGGCAGGGCATACTTTCCGCGTCGCGCCGTTTCTTGGCGTCAAGGTGCCTACCGGCGACGACCATGCGTCCGATGGCCCAGGACGGCTGCCGCCAATGCTTCAGCCAGGCTCGGGCTCGTGGGACTGGCAAGGCGGCGCGGTGGCGTCCTTTCAATCGTTGGATTGGGGCGCGGATGCCCAGCTTGCCTATCAATCGAATGGCGAAGCCAATGGCTTCCGGGCGGGTACGATTTCCCGATTCGATCTGTCGGTCCAGCGGCGGCTGTGGCCCGGCGTGCTGGGCGAAGGTGTCCCCAGCTTCCTGTATGGCGGGCTGGAGGCCAACCTCATTCATGTCACCAAGAATCGCGTGAACGGAACCGACGATCCAAACTCAGGCGGCACAACGCTGTACCTGACGCCCACCTTGCAATACGTTACCCGAAAATGGGTGCTTGAAGCCGGCATCCAAATTCCGGTGTCGCAGCGCTTGAACGGCACCGCACTCAAGAACGACTACATCCTGAGCACGGGGTTCCGGCGCAATTTTTAGCGGTACATGGAGTCGTCATGAACTGGCATATGCACAAGGACTCTTGGTCATTCATCCTCAAGCGCTACCTGCCGCGCCTGCTTCTTTTGAGTCTGGCCTGGGAAATCCTGCAACTACCGCTTTACACGCTGGCGTCCGAGCCCCGGGCCGCATGGGTTGCATACGCCATCGCGCATTGCACTGTGGGCGATGCAATGATCGGAACGGCAGCGTTGGTCGGTGCGCTAACGATCTGCCAAGCCAACGAACCAGCCCGCTGGCCGCGAGCAAAAATCGTCGTTTGGATGGTTCTGTTGACTGTTTCCTACACGATCTTGAGCGAACGCTACAACGTCGCACACGGCAGTTGGGCCTATTCCTCGTGGATGCCCATCATCCCCTTGATTGGCGTTGGCCTGTCGCCGCTGCTGCAATGGCTACTCATCCCGATTGCCGCGTGGCGATGGGCTCAAGACAAAAAAGACCCGTGTAGTTGAAGCGGATGACCGGTTCCCAAACCGTCATCGTGGTCAGCGCATGCGTTCTTGATCTTCACCCTTCCGATTTTCCGCCTCCCTTCGACGTGCCGAAAAGAACGCTCCTGTCGGCAACGACCCGCTGCCGACAGGGATTGCACGAGCGCAAGATAGTCACATCACGCGCTGGAGTCCTCGCTCGCTTGTTGCGGCATGCGGCGCGGCCGACGCATCAGCCGGTATGCCGCCGGAATCACGAACATTGACAGCAGCGGCGCAGTGATCATCCCGCCAACCATCGGCGCAGCAATGCGGCTCATCACCTCGGAGCCGGTACCGCTGCCCAACAGGATGGGCAGGAGACCGGCGAGGATCACCGCTACCGTCATCGCCTTGGGGCGCACGCGCAGCACCGCGCCCTGACGGATGGCCTGGTCGAGGACGTGCTCGTTCATCGCCATGCCATGCTCTTCACGTTCAGCGATGGCCTGCTTGAGGTACAGCAGCATCACCACGCCGAATTCCGCCGAGACGCCCGCCAAGGCGATGAAGCCCACGCCGGTGGCCACCGACAGGTTGTAGCCGGCCAGGTAGAGGAACCACACGCCGCCCACCAAGGCGAATGGCAAGGTCGCCATGATGAGCAGCGCGTCGTCGAAGCGCCGGAACGTCAGGTACAGCAGCACGAAGATAATCAACAACGTCGCTGGCACCACCAGCTTGAGCCGTGCATTGGCGCGCTCCATGTACTCGAACTGCCCGGAATAGGCCAGGCTCATCCCCGGTTGCAGCTTCACTTTGTCGGTGACGGCGGCGCGCAGATCGGCCACCACCGAAGCCAGGTCGCGCCCACGCACGTCCACGTACACCCAGCCCGAGGGGCGCGCGTTTTCGCTCTTGAGCATCGGCGGGCCATCGCTGACCCGGACATTGGCGACCGTGCCCAAGGTGATCTGCTGCCCCATGTCGGTCAGGATCGGCAGGTTGCGCAGGCCGTCCAACGAATCACGCAGCTCGCGCGGATAGCGCACGCTGATCGGATAGCGCGCCAGTCCCTCGACCGTTTCCCCGACGTTCTCGCCGCCGATGGCGGACGAAACGATGGACTGCACGTCGGCGATATTGAGGCCGTAGCGTGCGGCGGTTGCACGATTGATCTCGACATCGACGTAGCGTCCGCCGGTCAAGCGCTCGGCCAGAGCCGAGCTGACGCCGGGCACCGTCTTGGCGACTTGCTCAACCTGTTGCGCCACCTGGTCGATTTCAGCCAGGTTGGTGCCGGACACCTTGACCCCAATCGGGCTCTTGATGCCGGTGGCCAGCATGTCGATGCGGTTGCGGATCGGCGGCACCCAGATGTTGGCCAGGCCCGGCACCTTGACCACGCGGTCCAGCTCATCGACGAGCTTGGAAGGCGTCATACCCGGACGCCATTGCTCACGCGGCTTGAACTGGATCGTGGTCTCGAACATTTCCATCGGTGCGGGGTCGGTGGCGCTCTCGGCACGGCCAGCCTTGCCGAATACGCTCGCCACCTCGGGCACGGTCTTAATGAGCCGGTCTGTCTGCTGCAACAACTCGCCCGCCTTGGCCGCCGACAGCCCCGGCAAAGCGGAAGGCATGTAGAGCAGGTCGCCCTCATCGAGCGGCGGCATGAATTCGCCGCCCAGTCGAGTGATCGGCCAGACAGTGGTCAACAAGGCCAGCGCCGCGAGCGCAAGCGTCGTTTTCGGATGCCTGAGCACCCGGTCAAGCCAGGGGCTGTAGCGGCGGATCAACCAGCGATTGAGCGGGTTCTTGTGCTCGCCCGGGATGCGCCCACGTATCCAGTAGCCCATCAGCACCGGGATCAACGTCACCGACAGGCCCGCCGCCGCCGCCATCGCGTAGGTCTTGGTCAAGGCTAGCGGCCCAAACAGGCGGCCCTCCTGGGCCTGCAAGGTGAACACCGGGATGAAAGACAGGGTGATGATCAGCAGCGAGAAGAACAGCGCTGGGCCGACCTCGGCCGCCGCCTCTCCCATCACGCGCCAATGCGCCTCACCCTGCAGGCGTTCGCTGGGATGGTGGTGCCGCCACGCCTCGATATGCTTGTGGGCGTTCTCGATCATGACCACCGCTGCATCGACCATGGCGCCGATGGCGATGGCAATGCCGCCCAGCGACATGATGTTGGCATTGACGCCCTGGTAGCGCATCACGATGAAGGCCATCATCACGCCCAGCGGCAAGGACACGATGGCCACCAGCGCCGAACGCAGATGCCATAGGAAGATGCCGCAAACGACCGCGACCACCAGAAACTCTTCGAGCAGCTTGTGTGAAAGGTTGTCGATGGCGCGGTCGATCAGCTGGCTGCGGTCGTAGGTTGGCACGACCTCGACGCCGGCAGGTAGGCTCTTTTGCAATTCGGCGAGCTTGACCTTGACAGCCGCAATGGTTTCGCGAGCGTTTTTGCCCGAGCGCAGGATCACCACACCACCAGCGACTTCGCCTTGACCGTTCAATTCGGCGATGCCGCGTCGCATCTCCGGCCCGAGCTGGATCGTCGCCACGTCGCCCAAAGTCACCGGTACGCCGGCCTGCGCGGTGGCAAGCGGAATGGCCCGGAAATCGTCCAGCGTTTTCAGGTAGCCCGCAGCCCGCACCATGAACTCTGTCTCCGCCAGTTCGAGCACCGAGCCACCGGTCTCTTGGTTGGCTTTCTGGATCGCCTCGATGACCTTGGCCTGCGGGATGCGGTAGGCCGCCAGCTTTACGGGATCGAGCACGACCTGATACTGTTTGACCATGCCGCCGATGGAGGCGACCTCCGAGACATTGGGCAGACTTTTCAGCTCGTACTTCAGGAACCAGTCCTGCAAGCTGCGCAGTTGCGACAGATCGTGCTTACCCGTCTTGTCGATCAATGCGTACTCGTAAATCCAGCCGACGCCCGTGGCGTCCGGCCCGAGCGAAGCGCGCGCGCCGGCCGGCAAGCGACCTTGCACCTGGTTCAGGTATTCCAGTACGCGCGAACGCGCCCAGTACAGGTCGGTGCCATCCTCGAACAGCACATAGACGAAGGAGTCGCCAAAGAACGAGTAACCGCGCACGGTCTTGGCCCCCGGTACCGACAGCATGGTGGTTGCCAGCGGGTAGGTGACCTGGTTCTCGACGATCTGTGGTGCCTGGCCGGGATAGCTGGTGCGGATGATGACCTGCACGTCCGATAGGTCGGGTAGCGCATCGACCGGCGTGGTCGTCACCGCCCAGATACCCCAGGCCGCCAGGAACAGGGTAGTGAGCAGCACCAGGAAGCGGTTGGCAATCGACCAATGGATCAGTTTTTCGATCATGGCGCGCTCCCGGTTTTGCCGATTTGCTCGAGGACATAGCCACCATCGCCCTGCCTGAAACCGAAATGCACGCGGTCACCTGGCTTGACGCCAGCCAAGAGATTCGGCCGGGCGAGCTGGAAAGGCATCGTCATTGCGCCCCAGCCCAGAGACTTGACCGGCCCATGCGATAGGGTGATCTCGTTGCCGGAGATTGACTCGACCTTGCCATCTGCTTCATTGAGGGTACTGGCAGCGGATGCCGCGGGTTGCGCTGCTGGCGAGACCCCGCCTCCCTCGGACAACCGCGCCAACACGCCTTTCAAGCTGGCTTCCGAGTCGATCAGGAACTGCCCGGAAGCAACGACGCTTTGTCCTTCGCGCAAACCGTCGAGCACGGCAATCTTGCCTCCGGCTTCCTGGCCGAGCTTGACCTCGACCGGCTGAAAACGCCCACCATCCAGGGACAGCAACACGACATTTCGGGTGCCAGTGCGAATCACCGCTTCGCTCGGCACCAACAAGGCTTGAGCACCGTTGTCCGCAGTCAGATTGATCTGTGCAAACATGCCAGCGCGCAGACGCCCGTCATGGTTGGCCAGTTCGACGCGTACACGCACGGTCCGACTTTCCAGGTTGGTTTCTGGCAGCACCGCAATGACCTTGCCGGTCAGCCGTTGACCGGGATAGGCCGCCAGCGAGGCGCTGACCGGGGTGCCTCCCCCGACTTTGCCCGCCAGCGCCTCAGGAACCGCTGCTTCTAGCCAGACCGGATTGAGACCGTTGATCTTCGCCAGCGGCATGCCCGCTGCGAGCGACATACCCGCGCGCACGTCCAGGGTCTGGATGACGCCTGAGACGGGCGAAGTGACCGTGAACAGTGGGTGCACTTGGCCCGTCGATTCGACCTGTGCGATCAACTCGGCCGGCATGCCCAGGAGCTTCAGCCGCTCGCGTGCCGCCTGCGTCAACGCCGCGTCGCCGGAGCTGCGTAACGCCAGAAATTCAGTCTGCGCCCCCGCCCAGTCCGGCACCAGCAGGTCGGCCAGCGGCGCGCCTGTGGCGATCACATCGCCTGGTGCGCGCCCGTAGACGCGCTCGACGAACCCGGCCGTGCGGGCTTGCACCACGGCAACCTGACGTTCGTTCCATTGCACGTTACCGACTGCGGCCACGGGCGCGGCCAGTGTCCCGCGTTCCACCTTGGCAAGCCGCAGGCCCAGGTTCTGAGTCACGCTGGGGTCGATCTTGATGCTGGCCGCGTCACCGCCTTCGTCGGCGTACTTGGCGACCAGTTGCATGTCCATGAAAGGCGACTTCCCCGGCTTGTCGAAATGCTGGTTGGGCACCATCGGGTCATACCAGTACAGCACTTTGCGACCTTGCGCCGCGTTCGCCGCTGGGTTAGCCGCAGCAGCCATTCCCTCCACGCTGGTTCGATGCGAGGCCAGCCAGTAGCCTGTGCCGCCGCCGATGCCAGCAAACAGGACGGCCACCGTCGCCACCGTCACCACAGATCGTTTGTTCCCGTTCATTGCCAGTCCTCCCCATAGGCGTAATGAAGTCGCGCGCCAGCGCGGGCCTGTCCGGCTTCCAGTTCAACGATGCGCAGGCGTTGTTCGATGCGCTCGCGGCGGGCCGCCAATACCGCAGACAGATCGCCTTTGCCAGCTTGGTAACTGGCGGTTTGCAGCGCCACTTTTTGCTCTGCCAGCGGTAGCGCAATCTGCTTGGCGCGTTCGAGCTGGCGGCTGAGTGCGTCGTACTCGGCCAACAGGTTCTCCAGTTCAGTGGCTTGGGTTCGCAACATGCCTTCCCGCTCGGCATCGATACGATCCAATTCGCGCTGCTTGGCGGCGATCAACGGGTCTTGCCGCGTGGCCGGTGACACCGGTAGGTCGAAGGTGAACTGGATCGACACCATGTTGCCGAATTGCGGCGCGCGGCGTTGATAAGCCAGCTCGACACCCCAATCGGACTTCTTCATGGACTGGGCTTCCGTGACTTCGGCCTGCGCCTTGCGCGTCTCGGCCGCGAAGGCCAGCAATTCCGGGTGCTGCTGCAGGTGTCCACGCAGGTGTTGTGCGTTCACCTCGAATGCAGGCGGGGCACCGACCAAGCCATCGTCGGCACCGCCGCCGATGAGCTGACGCAGCTTTGCACTGGCTTGCATCAGGTCGCGCGCCAAGTCGTCGCGGCTGTCAGCCAGTTGGGCGGCTTCTTGTTTGGGAGCCACCGCGTCGGCGGCCTGGGCGCGACCGCTGGCGATCTGCGCTTGGACGATTTGCCCCAACAGGGTGTTTTCGTGGTCTAAGTCGGCAAACAGCGCTTGCTTGCGTTGCAGGTAGTACAGATCAAGCCAGGCCAGGGCGGCGTCGCGTCGCACCGCGAGACGATCCACGCGCCGCTGGGCAGACGCCACATCCACGCTCGCAGCGGCCACCGCCTCGCGGGCGCGTCGCTTGTCCGCATTAGGCACCTCCTGCATCACGCCGATCTTCTGCATTGTCATGAAATCGGCTTGCAAGCGCCCCGCATCGGGGCCAGACACCGGGAAGTTGTCGATGCCGGCGAAGACCTTGGGATCGGGCAAGGCTCCGGCCGGGATGGCCGCCGAACGGGCGGCATCGATTGCGGCGGCATTTGCCGCCAGTTTGGGGGATTGGCGCTCAGCAAGATCGAGCGCCGAGGTGAAACTCAAAGGGGCGGCCTGGGCAAGGCTCGCCAGTCCGGCCAACACGGGCAGGACGGTTCTTCGTATTAGGGAATACATCTCCAACTCCATGACGGATCGGTGCGCACCCGCGCACGAACGCCCTGTCGGCAAGGCCGCAGGGCTACCAAGTCAAGGGATTAGAGCGAGCGGGGAGGTCGCCACAACCCGCGTGGGTCGTGGGAGGGGAGCGTCGAGTCCGGCAAGGCGATAACGACCTGCGACGCATCCGGGAGAAGAGGAGAGGCCGAAGCGGCAGGGACCACCGCGCAGGCACTGCACACCTTGCATTCTTGGCCAGGTTTGCAGGCGTGAGGCTTGGCCTTGTCCAGCATGCCGTGGTCGCAGCAGTCGTGCATGGTCATCGCAGCCATGCTGTCGTTGCTCGACTGCATCGGGCATTCGGTTGCCTGGGACGTGATGATCCCTGCCGTTGCCACGAAGGGAACGGCAAGCGATATCAGCACAACCAAGATAAACCGAACGAATACCATTACTCGCCTATAAAGCCCGGATCTTGAAAATAGATCTTTGTTGCTGAATTAGGGCATGGCTTATTATCACATGATGCCCCCCCAGCGCGATCCAAACAGTTCATAGGGCCAGACTCATTGCCCATGCCACACCGGCAGCCAGCGGCAGGGTCAAAACCCAGGACAACAAGACGTTGCGCAGTGCATGCCAATCCAGCGTGCTCGAGCTGGCCCCCACCCCGGCAATCGCGCCAACCGAGACGTGTGTCGTCGACACCGGCAGCCCGAGCTTGCTGGCGAACAGTACCAGAGACGCCGTGATCAGGTTGGCGGCGAGACCCGAGGTGTGATCCATTCGGGTGACGCGCTGGCTCATGGTTTGCGCCACCTTTTTTGCGAACAGCACGCCGCCCAATGCCATGGCCAGGGCAATCAAGACCACCGAGCCTTGAGAAGCTCCGAGGCTGTGTGCCAACAGCAGCAAGGCGACCAGCTTCGGCGTGTCGTTCACTCCGCGCGCGAGGCAGATAGCCATAGCCGACCCGACATGCAAGCGGTCAAGATACTTGCTGATCGAAAAACGGACAGGCATCGCCGCCCGCTCACATTCGCTGGCCTGCTCGATGACAATAACGGGCAGCATGGCGGACATCTGCGATGCAGAATCCGCGACCGGCGCGACTATAGGCTCCAGCGCAACGCAGGCGCAATCCTTCTCAGCCGGTCTCTTTTTTAGCAGCCGATAGGCGAGCACGCCCAAAACGGCTGCAAGCAAGGGGCTGACCAGAAGCGGCAGGAGGAAGGTGTCGGCCAGCTTGGCGAAGTGCACACCGCCGGTCTGTGCCGCTCCGGCCCCGACCAGGCCACCGATCAGCGCATGCGTCGTCGAAATGGGAAAACCCAGTCGGGTGGCGAGGAAAACCGTCACCGCCGCGCCCATGGCAACACTGGCGATAAACGGCAGGCTCTGTGTCGCTTCACTGGCCACCAGCCCTTTACCCGAGAACTGCTGCACCAAACCATCTGCCAGCATCCATGACAACAGGCTGCCCGCAACTGTCGCGATGGTTGCAAGGAACAGAGCCCGTCGATAATCAAGCGTGCCCGATCCCCACACGGTAGCGAAGCCCTTGAAATTGTCGTTGGCGCCGTTGGCAAAGGCGAGAAATGTCGCCGCGATAATCAGTACCCATTCCATCATTGTTCTCCTCTTTCTGATAGCGCCCGCAAGGCATCCGCGACTTGGGATTTGCTCAGGCGCTCAAGCGGCAATTCCATCAGCGATGTGATGCGCGTTCGCATCTCAAGAAACGTCGCGGAAAACGCGGCGCGGATCTCCTCCGGATTTCCTGAGACAGCGGCTGGATCGGCAAACTCCCAATGCACCCGCCGTGCTTCACCAGGGAACACCGGGCATGGCGGCTCGTCTGCGGCATTCGAGCAAACAGTCAGAACAACATCAATCGGCCTATCCGAATGCGCTTGGGCAAACTGATCCCAGCTCTTGCTTCGGTAAGCCACTCCATCGTCATTCAAATGTGCGCTGATCTGCTCGATGGCAAACGGATTGACCCGGCCCACTGGGTGACTACCGGCGCTGACCACTCGAATCCATGGTTTGCCCAGATGATCGAACAATGCCTCCGCCATGATGCTGCGCGCCGAGTTGCCGGTGCACAGCACCAGAAGGGTCAACGGCTTCTCCAACTTGGGGCCGACACTTTGGTTAACAGCCTCGCTTAGCAACATGCGCCACCTCCTGACGTGCCATTGGAGCCCTGGTCAAATGGCAGGCCGCCGCCGCAGCCCTCAAACAGTCCAAAGTGCTGATCGAAATTTCCGATGAAGTCGAAATGACGGGCGAAACGGGTTTCGTTCAGCATGCGCCAGGTATTGCCGCAGACAGGGAACACCTTTCCTGTGGCGATATCGTGGTGCTTATCCAGTTGGAAACGATGCGGGTGCTGCGCTACCGTTCCGCGATAGATCACGGCTTGCCCGTAGTCTTCGCAGGCGCTTTCCAGGCCGCCAAGCTTGAACAGGCGGTAGGTGGCGGAGAAAAAACGCAGGTTTCCCACGCGCTCGGCCAAGGTGGGGTCGGTGATGAGCAGCGGTCTATCTTCGACCAAACGCGGATCGGCAAACCCTGCCGCGTTGGCCAACCGCAGGAAATCATTCCAGTACAGCGCACCGCCGAGGCATTCGCCGTAGAGCACGGGGTCGTCGCGCACGGCGGTCGGCACGCGGCGGTCCGCATAGACGTCCGAAAAATAGAACTCGCCCCCCGGCTTGAGCAGCCTATGAACGCCGCGCAAAACAGCGGCCTTGTCGGGCGACAGATTCACCACGCAGTTGGAAACGATGACGTCAAAGCTTTCGGGTTCCAGATCCAGTTCGGCTAGCCGCTCAATGTAGCCGCTCAGAAAACGCACGTTATCGAAGCCGAATGCCTGTACATGGTGTGCTCTATGGCTTTGCGCGACGGCAAGTTGCTCGTCGGTCATGTCGACGCCCACCACCATCCCGTCCGGGCCGGCCAACTGCGCCAGCGCGTAAACGTCGCGTCCGGACCCGCAGCCCAGATCCAGTACCCGGCACCCCGCAAGCTGTTGCGGACAGACGAGCCCGCAACCGTAATAGCGTGACAGCACTTCGGGATGAATGCGCGCGAGCAAGGGCTTGAGCCACTCCGGCATGGCACTGGCATCGCAGCAGGCCGTGGTTTTCAGATCGGCACTGCTTTGCAGCTGCTTGCCGTAATAGTCTTGTACGAGTTCATGCATGATGGGCGGTTTCCAGAATCGTGTTGGCTTGCTACTGAGTCGCACTGCCGGGCCAATTTCTTACACTCGCATGCCGGGTACCGCACGATCTCCCTTCAGCCAGCGCCAACTGTCCAATGCGTCGAAAGCCAGGCTGATCCCATTCACCAACAACACCGCCGTGACATAAATCAGTTCAAGCGGCGGCATGGCATCGGCATCAGAGAACTGCCTGATTTTTGAGAGCAAGAACCATTGCAACGGTCCCCAAAAGAACAGATGAGGTACAGCCATCAACTTGGTCATCCCGCGAGCCCACAGCATGATGGGAACGTTCGTCGCCACGACCAGCAGGGCAGCGGCCGCGATGGCGCGGCCAGACCCGGTATCCAGCATCGCAAACGATGCCGCATTGACCGGCACCAGAATGCAGCCCACCCAAAACTGAACCCAACCGGGCAAGGATCGGAAGGAAGCCCAACTGACCATGATTCGACTTTGCCTGTAATGTTGCTGGAGGTTATCCACAAGTGTTTCTCTTTTTTTATGGCTGGGGATCGCTTGAGAACTACGTCACGGTCAGCGTGACGGCGCTGAGAATGAACAGGGTTGATCCGGGGGCACAAAGTGAAAATCGGCGAACCCGGCATGTGCAAATTCGCCGGTATTGTCTGTATCGCTTGCGATGGCAAGCTGCGCAGCTTTTATTTGATCCGTACCGAACAGGCGACGCGCATCGGAGAGAACATCTCGTCGCTCCTCAATCCAGCGGCCAGCCCGCTCGGCGCCGGATTCGAGTACCAGCATGCGGGCTTGGTCGGTGTAGGCATTGGGGGCTTCGAAACCGATGGGGTGTCGGTTATCCCAAACGTAGTTGATCGCCGCGTCTGGAACCTGCGCCCCAAACAACTGCCGCGCCAGTCCCAACTTGAGGCGTTGCCCGAGATTCAGCGCACGGTCGGGCAGCGAAAAGGCGACATAGACACGGGCGGCAAAATCATCGCCCGATTTTTTCGATAGATCCGCATGGATCAGGGGCGCATCGATGCGCCAGCGCCAGCACAAAACCGGCGTTGGCTGCAAGTCCATGTTCAGCGGTCGCGCCAGCAGCGCCATGCTGCCCTTGGCCGTGGCTTCGATGGCCGCGACGCCATCCCACTGCCGTAGCTGATAGCGGGTAGGCGGCGCTTTCTCAGACGGTACGACGATTTGCCAGGGCGCGGGAATGGCCGTTGCTCCGGCGTCAATGCGCCCCACATCCAGTGTCTGCGCCTGAATAAGCGCTGGCAGCAGCAAGGCTGAGAAGGCCACACGCTTCACCGCACGCACCAATCCTGCGGCAGAGCCGCCAGATCGGCGGGTTCATCGATGTCGCACAGTATGGGCAACTGCGCGACCGACCACTGCAATACGCCGATGCGGCATAGGGTGTCAAAAGCGACACTGTCAGTGCTCCAGGCGATGCCTCGAAAGACCGAAGGATTGAAAGTCTTTAGGCCGAGCAATACATAGCCACCGTCGGCGCTCGGAATGATCACCGCGTCCTTCGACACCAGCTGTGTAGCAGCCTCACGCAGACGCTCTGCGGTCAGAAAAGGGCAATCGGTACCGATGAGCAGCACCGCGCGCCCATCCAGAACGCCTCTGCGTGTGGCGCGCGCGAGCCGCTCACCCAAATCGCCATCGCCCTGTGCCTGCCAGGCGACAGGCCACTCAGGGTCGCGAAAGGGCCGCCATTGCTGCGCGCCGGGTTCTGGCGTGACGCACAGTTCGATTTCTCCGACATCGGCGGCCAGCGCCTCGGCCACGGTATGGCGCAACATGCGCTGGGCAAGCCGAGCCGAACCTTGCTCGCCCAGTGCCGGAATGAGGCGTGTCTTGGCGAGCCCCGCCAGCGGCGCCTTGGCGAAGATCACGATCCGGATGGGACTCATCGGTAGGCCCTCGCAATGTCCTCCACCGGCGTACCCAGCCAGTAACGCCAACGCAACCACCACATGAGCGCGATAGTGCGCCACACGCCGCGCTGCTCCCAGCGACGGCCCGAGGTGACGACTTGCAGCGCCAAGCAGGCGGGCTTCCCTCCGGTTTTGAGTGCTCGGCAGATGTCGATGTCTTCCATCAGCGGTTGATCCGCAAATCCGCCGACTGCTTCAAACGCCTCACGCGTCACGAAAAGGCCCTGATCGCCGGTGGCGATCCCGGAGAGGCGTGAACGCCAATTCATCAGTGCCGAAACCATGCGCAAAGCCATCGGTTTACCGGCGATGCGCACATCGAAGCGTCCCCACTGATGGCTGCGCAGCGCCTGTGCGATGGCGATCATGGCCCCTGGCGGCAGCCGCGTGTCGGCATGCAAAAAAAGCAGTACGTCGCCGCTGCTCGCCGCCGCGCCCGCATTCATTTGGCGCGCCCGACCCGCTGCGCTCGTCAGAACACGAAACCCGGCTGCGTGTGCAATGGCTTCTGATCCATCCTGACTGCCGCCATCAACAAAAATGATTTCCACGCCTGATCGGGCGAGTGGCACCACGTGCTCGCACAAATCGGGCAGGCCTGTCGACTCATTGAGCATGGGGACTATGATGCTTAACTTCATGCTTACCTCCGGCCGTCATTGAGACGCCAGTCGTAATCGCCAAAGCGGATCGCCAGCCTTCCACCGCGCAGATCGTTCGCTTGCGCGGCGTTCAGTCCGGCCACACCGGCATAACGCGCCAGTAAATCCGGCAACGCCTTATCGCCACGGAAGCCTTGCTCGAAATCCTCGCGGTACCACTTGAAGATGGGGGAAACCTCCAGCGCATCGTCCGCGATCCGGTTTCGCGTCCGGTCGCCCAAGAAGCGCTTGGTCTGGTCTTCGAGTTGCTCGTCAAGTTTTTCCGCGCCATAGGCTTCGGGCCGTAACGCCGGGCAGCCGATGCTGGCGCAATTGACCGCAAAATGGATACGCGGATCACGATAGCGCCCCGATCCGCGAATCAATCCGTGTTCAATGTCATCCAGCGAACGGGTTTGCCCGAGCAAAGACACAAACGGCTTCTTCCAGGGTGACTGGATGAAGGAACCCAGATCCTTGATGGACTTCAAATCCGGGTATCGGGTCAGAATAAACTGCACCGTGAAGGCGTTGTAGGCATTGATCAGATACGCCAACTGTGCCTCCCGCGACCAACCATCGAAGGTCTGGCGCGATACGGCTGACAGGGCCGTCAAATAGTTCTGCAACTTATCCTTGTCGGTCGCCATACCCTGATAGTTCACGGTGCTCGCATGGCCGTCGCTAATCCAGCGCACATGTCGCTGAAGCATCTGGCTCCATGCGCCGTGATCGAAGCCCTGTGGCGTTTGGGCATAGGCCGTCGCAGCCCCCAAGGAGAACGTGATGGCGACGGCCAGTCTGCGCAGCCAAACTTTCATCGTTGAATACATCGGCTTATCCCCTCATCCAGCGGTGATAGGCTTCCACCCATCGCAATACCCGCTGCGGTGCGTGGGCGCGCTTCCATTCCCCCGCCGCATATTTATTGGCCTCGGCCCAAGTGGGATACGGGTGGATCGTGGCCAGGATTTTGTTAAGCCCCAGCCCGTGCTTCATGGCCAGCACGAACTCGGAGAGCAATTCCCCGGCATGCGCGCCGACAATCGTGACGCCCAGAATGCGATCCTTGCCCGGCTCGGTCAGCACCTTGATCCAGCCTTCGGCATGACCTTCGGCAATCGCGCGATCCAGGTCGTCCAGGCCATAGCGGGTTACCTCAAACGCGATGCCTTTCTCCCTAGCCTCGCGCTCATTGAGGCCTACCCGCGCAATTTCGGGATCGACAAACGTCACCCAGGGGATCACGGAGTAGTCCACTTTGAAGCGCTTGAAGCGACCAAACAGCGCGTTGACCGCCGCATACCACGCCTGGTGCGCGGCAGTGTGGGTAAATTGATAGGGCCCGGCCACATCGCCCGCGGCGAAGATGTTTGGGTAGAGCGTTTCAAGGTATTCATTGGTCTGAATCGTGCGTTGGGTGGGGATGCCCAGCGCCTCCAAGCCGAACCCTTCCAGCCGGGCCTGCCGACCCACGGCGACCACAATCTCGTCAAACGCGATGCGCTGCTCCCCGGCCGTTCCGGCAACGACGAGGTATTTGGAACCAGCTTCCTGTTCGATACGCAGCGCACGATGTTCGACGAGCACATGGACACCATCGCCCTCAAGGGCGCGACGGGCGAAGCTCGACACCTCGTCGTCCTCTCGCAGCATCAGCCGAGGCAGCATTTCGACCTGCGTCACTGTGGAGCCCAGTCGCGCAAAGCTCTGCGCCAACTCGCATCCGATTGGACCGCCGCCGAGCACGATAAGCCGCTCTGGCGCATGATCCCGTTCCTTGAGGCGATCCCAGAGGGTGTCTGAGGTGAGGTAGTTGATCGATTCCAGCCCCGGTAGCGGCGGCACGAAAGGGCGTGCGCCGGTCGCCAGAACGATGCTACGGGCGCTTAACTGCTCCACCTTGCCGCTTTGATCGGTGATCTCGACCGTCCATGGATTGATCAAACGGGCATGACCTTGGCGCACCTCCACGCCGAGTTGGGTATAACGCTCCACACTGTCATGCGGTGCCACGGCGGCAATCACGCCATGAACCCGCGCCATGACACGCTTGAATGAAAACGCAGGCATTGTGGATTCGAGCCCCAAATCGGCTGCATGACGCATCTGATGCGCGGCTTTCGCGCTGCGGATGAGCGCTTTGCTCGGAACGCATCCGTAGTTGAGGCAATCGCCCCCCATCTTGTGCGACTCAATCAACGTGACCTTGGCCTCGACCGCAGCGGCGATGTAAGACGTCACCAGCCCGGCCGCGCCAGCGCCAATCACGATCAGATTGCGATCAAATCGGCTCGGCCGTTGCCAGCGCACATAGACACGGCGCTGCTTGATCCATCCGATAGTCGCCTTGGCCAGCCAAGGGAATGCCGCCAGCAGCGCGAATGAGGCCAGCAATGACACGGAGAGAATGTCGGAAGGCGCTTCGATCAGCGCCAGCCGTGTTCCCGCGTTCACGTAAACCAGCGTCCCAGCCAGCATGCCCAACTGGCTGACCCAGTAAAACGTGCGGGCGCGCATGCGGGTCAATCCCAACAAGAGGTTGATCATGAAGAAGGGAATGACCGGCACCAGGCGCAGCGTGAACAAGTAGAAAGCCCCATCCCGGTTCACGCCTTCATTGATCGACGCCAGCCTTGCTGAAAACCGTGCCTCCACGAGGTCGCGCAGCAGGTAACGCGCCACGAGGAAGGCCAGCAGCGCGCCCACGCTGGAGGCAAACGAAGCCAGCAGGGTGCCCCACGCCAAGCCGAACAACGCACCGGCAGCCAGCGTCATGACAGCGGCTCCCGGCAAGGAAAGCGCCGCTACCAGGACGTACAGCCCAAAGAACCCCGCCATCATCCAGAGCGAATGCAATTCACGCCACGCCTGAAGCTGAGTCAGCCCAGACTTCAGGGCGGCAAACGACAGCCACTGCGCCCCGTTGAAGTAAAAAAACAGCCCCAGCAGTGCCGCGATCAGGAGCAGTAGCCAGAATTTCGCTGACCTCATGGGCGCTCCCCTTGCTTCAAAGCCCCACCACAACTGCTGCCGCAACCCGCCGTACAGGCAAAGCAGTGGTCGGCAACGCGGATGGGAGCGCCTTGCAAGTCTTCTTGCAGCAAGTCGCGCAGATGCACGCGGCTGCCTTGCAAGGACAAGCCCAATTGCTGGTTGAAGTCGCAGTCGAATAGATGGCCTTGCCAGTCGACGCTGACCAGGCTTCGGCACATCACTTGCGCGAGGTTTTCACTGCGGTGGCTGCTTTTGAGCAGCCCCATGTAGGCATTGAACTGACCCTTGGAAATCAGCCAGGAACCGAAGCGGTTGATCGGCATGTTGGCCAGCGCGAACAATTGATTGAACACGATGCCGAAGTGCTCGAAAAGCTCGCGCTTGTAGGTCGCTTCCAGCGTGGCCTGATCCGGCGGCAGGCTGGGACCTTGCGGGTTGTAGACCAGGTTGAGGGTCAAGCCGCTGCCGGGCTGTCCGTAACCCAGCGCATTGAGTTTCTGCAAGGCGGCGATGCTCTTGTCGAACACGCCGTTGCCCCGCTGTTTGTCGACGTTGTCCGCGCTGTAACACGGTAACGAAGCGACCACCTCGACCCGATTGGCGGCGAGGAACTCGGCGAGATCCTCATGCCCCGGTTCGAACAGAATCGTCAGATTGCAGCGATCAATGACGTGCACCCCTAACTCGCGTGCGGCGCGCACCAGGGAACGGAAACCGACATGCAGTTCCGGGGCCCCTCCCGTCAAGTCCAGCGTCTGGATGTCTCTCGCACTTAGCACCGCAGGGATCAGCGCCATCGTCGCTTCATCCATCATTTCCTTGCGGTTGGGCCCCGCGTTGACGTGGCAGTGCACACAAGACTGATTGCAGCGATAACCGAGATTGACCTGCAGCGTGGTCAGCACCTGACGGTGGAGTGCGGGAAAGTCACTGACTTCCAGCAAGGGCAGCGTAGCGTGCATCAAAGGACTCCTTGAGGTATGCGCGGGGTTTCGTCCCCCCTTGTGCCCTCTGTCGTCAGCGCTGGTCAATTTCTTACATAGACAGGACGGCGGCCATCTTTGTGTAAGAACCAGGGTTGTTGCAGCGACCAAATGCCATCCATCACTACCCATAACCGCCCAGGAGACTTTTTATGAAGCCCGTCAAGACCGTAATTCTTCTTGCCCTCGCATCCATTGCATCTCTCGCCATGGCTGGCGACATCAAGGCCTTCAACCAAGCGGAGTTCGACAAGCTGGCCCAGGAGGGCAAGCCCGTCGTGCTCGACATCAGCGCAACCTGGTGCCCCACCTGCAAGGAACAAAAACCCATCGTCGAAGGTTTGATGAAGCGGCCCGCTTACAAGGATGTGACATTGATGAACATCGACTTCGACTCGGCCAAGCCCACGCTCAAGAAGTTCAAGGTGACGATGCAAAGCACTCTGGTTGCGTTCAAGGGCGGCAAGGAAACTGGGCGCTCTGTGGGTGACACCTCGCCAGAAGGGATAGAAGGCCTCATCAAGAAGGTGGTCAACTGATGGAGTTCGGGTTCGGCTCCTACGGATTCGGGCTGCTGGCAGGCATCCTCTCGACGCTCTCGCCATGCGTGCTGCCCATCATCCCCATCCTGCTGGGGACGGCAGCGAACGCGCACCCACGCGCGCCGCTCGCCCTGGCAGGCGGCCTGGCCATCTCCTACGCCATCATCGGGACTGGATTGGCCTGGGCCGGCACCGCCTTAGATCTGGACTCCGCCATCTTTCGCAGCGTGGGCGCAGCGATCCTCGGGGTCTTGGGCCTGGTGCTGATGTCGGGCAGCCTGCAACAACGCTTCGCCTCGGCCACTTTCGGCATCGGGGATGCCGGCAACAACCTGATCTCCCGCATGAATCTCTCAGGCCTTTGGGGCCAGTTCGCCATCGGCCTAGTGCTGGGCGTGGTCTGGAGCCCATGCGTGGGGCCGACCCTCGGCGCTGCCGTGGTGCTGGCCAGTCAGGGATCACATCTGCCGCAAGTTGCCCTGTTGATGGGCGTCTTCGGTGCAGGGGCAGCTTTCCCCGTGGTGGCCCTTGCTTACGTCGGGCGCAGCGCCATGGTGAAGATGCGCGGCAAGCTCATGCAGGCGGGCAAAACCGGCAAGATGATTCTCGGAGCGGTCATGATCGCCTTGGCCGCCATGATCCTGTCGGGGGCCGACAAGCCCGTTGAAGCCTGGCTGGTGGACGCATCACCTGCCTGGCTGACGAAGTTGACCACCCGGTTTTAGGCACGTTCTAAGGAGAAGATTCCATGCAAATCAAAGCAGTGGCGTTCGATACTGGAGGCACCGTCCTGGATTGGCACTCAGGAGTCAGGGATGCATTTGCCGCCATTGGGCGATCGCATGGCGTGGAAAGGGATTGGGGCGCAATTGCCAATCAATACCGGCGCCTTGCAATGAGATCCATTGTCGGGCAATGCCAACCCTCATTCAATATGGACGATGTCCACTTCCGTGTGTTGAATGAGATTTTCGAGTCCTATGGATTGCAGGCGTTCTCCAATGAGGATCAACGACGAATCGCCCAAGCTTGGCACAAGCTGTCAGCATGGGGTGATTTTGCGGATCCTTTGCGCGAAATCAGATCGCTCTACCCAGTCGTCTCCTTCACCATGCTCCCGCTTTCGCTGGTGGTGGATGTCTCGCGGTTGAACGGCATTTCCTGGGATGCGGTCATCTCCTGCGAGGCCATCGGCTACTACAAACCCGATCCGCGCGCCTATCTGCAGGCATCGAAATGGCTGGGCATAGAGCCATCGGAGATCCTCATGGTCGCCTGCCACAACTTCGACCTCAATGCCGCCCGTGCCTGCGGCTTCCAGACGGCATTTGTTCGCAGGCCCAATGAGTGGGGCTGCGAGCCGCCGCCCGATCCGATCCCGAATCCGGATTGCGATTTTGCTCTCGACAACTTCGAAGGGCTTTTCACTGCCGTTCGTTCTCAGGTTGAGCCAACATCTCTATGACAAGTCCGTTGGATCGGCTTCTCAATCATTTTTCCCTGCGTGCAGGTGTTTTTTACACGGGCAACATTTGCGGTCTCCACGACTTTGATCGCGACGAACAGCGTGGTCATCTTCATCTAATAAAAAGGGGCCCGGTCAAATTCATTAATCCTGGAAGGCCCGATACCCTGATCGTGCTGCCGACGTTGCTCTATCTGCCGCGACCAGAACGTCACCGGCTCATCGCCGACGACCGCGATGGTGCTGACGTCGTCTGCGCCACGGTTCTTACAGGTAGTGGCGGTCGCAATCCGATTTCCGACTCTCTTCCCGAGGTGGTTATCCTTGAATTGCGCGATTTTGCGGAAATTGAACCCATCCTAGACATCATGTTCGCTGAGGCGTTTGAAGATCGCAGCGGTCGCCAGGGGGTGCTAGATCGCCTCTGCGAAGTATTGATGATTCGTATGCTGCGCCACTGCCTGGAGCAAGGACAAATATCTGGTGGCGCATTAGCAGGCTTATCCGACCCTAAGCTGGCCAAGGCGCTGGACTCCATCCATCAGAATCCATCTGACAAATGGGATTTATCCGCTATGGCTGCATTAGCAGGAATGTCCAGAGCCCGTTTCGCCCAGCACTTTCACCTGGTCACGGGCGGCACGCCTGCAGATTACTTGGCCTCCTGGCGCCTCATGCTTGCACAACGCCTGTTGGCGAAAGGCATTCCGAGTAAGACGGTGGCATTGAAGGTTGGTTACGGGAGTTCCAGCGCGTTGCATAGAGCCTTCGTCCGCAAGTTTGGCCAATCGCCTTCCGACTGGCTGCGCTGGTAGTCTGCACAGCACTATCGGTCATTTCATTGAGACGAATGATCAACTTTCTTGATCATTGCGGATCTACGATGAATAGGCTGGATCGTTGCAATCGTGCGTGATCTTGCAAGCAGCCAACCCATTGAAGGAGAAACTCATGGCTTACATCAAAACCCTTTCCGCTGTCGACCACACTCAAGCGCAAGGTGACCAAAAAGCACTGCTCGACACCGCCCTCAAACAAGTCGGCTTCATTCCAAACATGTATGCCAACATGGTGAATGTGCCTGGCGTTCTGTCGACTTATCTGCATGGCTACTCCGCTTTTCGCCAAAAGTCTGGCTTCAGTCCGACCGAACAAGAGGTCGTATTTCTGGCGATCAGTCGAGTCAACGGCTGTAACTACTGCACCGCTGCTCACAGCATGATTGCAGACAAAATGTCCGGCGTGCCGGGTGATGTTCTGCAGGCGATCCATACCGGACAGCCAATCCCGGATGCACGTTTGGCGGCGCTATTCGCAATGACGCAGGAATTGGTGAAGAACCTGGGCCAGCCCACAGCGGCCAGGGTTCAGGAGTTTCTGGATGTCGGATTTGACGAAAGCCACTTGCTCAACATCATTCTGGCCATTTCCGTCAAGGTGCTGAGTAACTACTCGAATCACGCTTTCGGCACAGAGGTGGATGAACGTTTCGCGGCTTACAGGGTGGGTTGAACCATGAAACCCGTCACACTCTATGGCACTGACTTGTGCCCATATTGCGTTCGCGCCGAACATCTGCTCACGCGCAAGGGCATAGTGTTCGAAAAAATCAATATCGGCACTGCCCCTGGAAAGCGCGAGGAGATGCTGCTCAAAAGCGGCGGCCAGCGAAGCGTGCCGCAGATATTCGTCGGCGAAACCCATGTCGGAGGGTTTGACGATCTAGCTGAATTGGATCGTCAAGGGCGGCTGGACCCCCTCCTTTCTGCTCACTGATCGAGATCACTGTAAGAACCCGGTGGTCGATAACGACTACTGCTTACCCACGGTGAACGGCACACGTCATGCGCGCCTTTGCTCCGGGGGCTTCAGTGGTTCGCCGCATTCTTCACTTAAATAGGAGTTCACCATGAGCAAAAGCACCACCGTTACTGCACTCACCCTCGCGCTTGGCGCAGCACTCATTACTGCCGCGCTGCCCGCTTCTGCCGCTGACGACATGATGGCCGGCAAGGAGAAGTGCTTCGGCGTCGCCCTCAAGGGCAAAAATGACTGCAAGGCCGGAGCGGGTACCACCTGCGCAGGCACGGCGAAGAAGGACTATCAGGGCAATTCGTTCAAGCTGGTTCCCGCCGGCACTTGCGAGAAAACCGCTTCACCGACCTCGTCCACGGGCATGGGTCAGCTCAAGGAATTCAAGGAAAAGGCCTAAGGCGCTCGGGAGCCGTGCGATGACGAACTATCTTCAAGTTGATTCCTCGCCTCGCACGGCACTCCCGCTGCGCGCCGGTCTCGGGCTCAAGCCCGAGCATTTCCGTGACATTCTCGAAGTCCCGCCCTCCTTGGGTTTCTTCGAGGTTCACGCAGAGAACTACATGATCGCGGGCGGCCCCTTTCACCACTACCTGACGAAAATCCGCGAGCGCTTCGCGCTCTCGATCCACGGTGTCGGACTCTCCATCGGCGGCGAAGCGCCCCTGGATCGCGCCCACCTCGAACGGCTCAAGACGCTACTCGACCGCTATCAGCCGGAGTCTTTTTCCGAACACCTGGCCTGGTCTAGCCATGGCGAGAATTTCTATAACGACCTACTGCCGGCCCCGTATACCGATGACACGCTGCGTCGTGTCTGTGAGCACATCGACGAAACCCAGTCCACGCTCAAGCGCACGATGCTGCTAGAGAACCCGGCTACCTATGTCGAGTTCGAGGCATCCACTTGGCCGGAGGCCGACTTCATCGCCGAGATCGTGCGACGTACCGGCTGCGGTCTGCTGCTCGATGTCAACAACGCCTACGTCAGCGCCGTCAACCACCAGCGCGACGCCGTTGCCTACATCGACAGTTTGCCGTTAGCAGCGGTGGGCGAGATCCATCTGGCTGGGTTTGCCGAAGACATCGACGCCGCTGGCGCGAGGCTGCTCATCGACAGTCACGGCGCTCCGGTAGCCGAGGCCGTCTGGGCTTTGTACCGGCACACGATCGCTCGGCTCGGGCCGACTCCCACCTTGATCGAGCGCGATCAGAACATCCCGTCGTTTGCAGTGTTGCTCGCCGAGGCGCAGGCCGCCGAACGGATCATATTGGATTCGACCGAACAAAGCCGGGCTGCGTTGATGGAGCAAGCGTGATGGAATCCTTCGCCAAGCCGCTGCTCGACCCGAAACTGCCGCCCCCAGCGGGCCTTACGGCTTGGAACGGCTCCGACCCGGCGGCGCGCTATGCGGTGTATCGCAACAACGTCGTGATCTCGCTGATCGACGCTCTGGCCGATACTTTCCCGGTCGTGCAGCAACTCGTCGGCGAGGACTTCTTTCATGCCATGGCGCGTGAGCACGCCCGCAAGCATCCACCCACCTCGCCGGTGCTGGCATTCTACGGGCAGGATTTCCCCGATTTCATTGCCAACTTCGAGGCCGCTGCCAGCCTGCCTTATTTGGCCGATGTCGCTCGGCTGGAGTGGGCCTATGTGTGTGCCTTTCATGCCGCCGACGTAGACAGCCTGCCAACACCCGTCTTGGCTGAACGATTGGCCCAGCCCGAGCGTCTGGCCGTCACCCGTTTGCGGTTTGCCCCGGCGGTACGCCTGATCCGCTCAAGCCATGCCGTGGTTTCAATCTGGCAGGCGCACCAAGTGGAGGGCGAGGGCTGCGCCATCGACCCGGCCACCGCAGAGGCCGCGTTGGTGGTGCGCCCGGAACTTACGGTTCAGATTGTTCCGCTGAGCGCGGCGGCGGCTGACTTTCTGAGTGAGTTGATGGCTGGCCAAAGTCTAGAAACGGTTTATGAGAAGTGCGCCGCCAGCGTTGATTTGGACATGGCCCGAATCTTTTCCTTGCTGCTGCAAACGCGCGCGCTCACCGCGGTGGAACCCACTGAGATTTGAGGAGACCGACCATGACTATGCTTTGTTCATCTGTTCCGGCACAGGCTGTTCGATCGGCCATCACCATGCTGTCTTGCATTCCACACTCGCTGATTGCCTTTGTCGGACGGTTTTCCATCGCGGCGGTGTTCTGGAAATCGGGCCAGACCAAGATCGAAGGCTTGGCCATCGACCTCGTCAGCGGCCAAGTCCAACTCGGCTGGCCGCACCTGTCGGACAGCGCGCTGGAGTTGTTCCGCACCGAATATCGCCTGCCGCTGCTACCGCCGGAACTCGCGGTGCCGATGGCCGCGTTTGCCGAGCACCTGTTTCCGCTGCTGCTGCTCATCGGCCTGGCCACGCGATTCTCGGCGCTCGGCTTGCTGGGCATGACGGCGGTGATTGAGATCTTCGTCTACCCGGATGCCTATCCGATCCATGGCACTTGGGCTGCCGTCCTGTTGTATCTGATTGCCAAGGGCCCGGGGGCACTGTCACTGGATCACCTGATCGCGCGGCGCTGCGCGCAGCAGCCCAAGGTGAGGTGAGCGTTCCATGAATGCGCTGCTCGGCCGGATCGGGGCGGCTCTCGCCGCCTACTTGTCCCGTCCGGTTCATGTTCACAGTAGCGCACCGGCAGTGGCCAACGAACGCCTACTGGCCTGCCTTCGACCCGGCGATGTGTTGCTTGTTGAAGGCAACAGTCGCATCAGCACGGCGATCAAGTACCTGACCCAATCAACCTGGTCGCACGCCGCCTTGTTTGTTGGATTCGAGGCCCTGCGCATGGCGGGCAAAGACGGTTCGCATTGCTTTGTCGAGGCCGATACCATCGAGGGAGTGCGCAGTGTCGGTATCGAGGAATTTTCCGGACTGCACACCCGAATTTGTCGCCCGGTGGGATTGCAGGAGCACGACAGACGGCAACTGATTTTGCATGCCATCCAACGTTTGGGGCACCAGTACGATTTGCGCAATGTCTTCGATTTGGCGCGCTACCTGTTGCCCACCCCGCCAGTTCCGCTACGCTGGCGCCGCAGGCTCATTCACCTCGGCAGCGGCGACCCAACGCGCGCCATCTGCTCGACCCTGATCGCGCAGTCCTTCCAATCCATTCGCTACCCGATTCTGCCCATCGTCGAGCAACGCTCCGCAGATCGACCGGATTGCCCAGCCTGTGTCGAGGAAATTTTGCGAGTCCGCCACCACAGCCTGTTCGCGCCGCGAGACTTTGATGTCTCTCCGTATTTCGCGGTCGTGAAACCCACGCTCGAAAACGGGTTCGACTACACGCGCTTGCACTGGCAGCACGCTAGGTCAGATCAAAATTAAGGCGCTCCCTTATCGTCTCGATGAGGCGGCGGTGGCACCGACTCATCAGCACCTTCGGTATAGGCACGCGTGATCTGCCGCAGCGTGTGCATCTGCTCGCCAAAGTTGCGACATCCGCTGCACATCATGACGTGCATTTTGAGCGAGAGCTTGTCACCCAACTTGAGTGGGTGTTCCTGTGCCTCCGACATCAGGCGGGTGGCCTCACGGCAATTCAGCATGATTCACCCTCCAGAAACCAGCGATTTTCCAAACACTCTCGCAAGCGCAATCGCGCGCGGTGCAACATGACATTTAAATTACTAACACTCAGGTTGAGTGCCGTGCAAATTTCATCCGAGTCCAGTTCTATGAATTCACGCATCATGAAAGCGCGACCTTGCTGTCCCGGCAAATGATCGAGGCAGGTTTCAAATATCCGCCAGAATTCTGAATTTTTGATCGCGATCTCGGGGTTTGCCCATTCCTGCGGACGCTCATCCATCTGCCAGAAGCCTTTACGATCAAATAGCTCCTGAAAATCTTCATCTTCCTCGTCAGTGTGAAGAAGTTGACTAACCTCAACCAAGCGATGGCGCTGGCGCAATGTGTCTGCAATCTTGTTCTTGAGAATGGCAAAGACCCAAGTCTTGAATGCCGACCGCCCGGCGAATTTCTGCGAGTTTTTCATTGCACCAATCAGCGCCTCTTGAACCGCATCTTCCGCCAAATGAGCGTCGGATAATTGCTGCGAGGCGAATTTCACCATTTGGCGGCGCAGGTCTTCCAGAAACACCGCATCATTCATCCAGCCGCGAGGGTTCGGATGACGTGACTGACCATCATCGGCGAGTATTATTATGTTTGTGTCAGCCATTCCCTCTCCTGCTGAGTTCATTACGAACCGCTGAATAACTTGAAACCAAGTACGGTACCACGTAATTGAGCCCAAGTCGCCACCAGTCCAATCCCTGTCCTCCGATTAACGCAGGCCCCTGATTAATGACATTCAGCACCGTACCAACGAACAAGGCAATCCTGACCGCACCCGCGATAATGCGCGACGAAAACCACAGTTTGATCCCGAGTTTCATCGTTTACCTGATACTGGCAGTGCGCATGCCTTGAGCAACTCTTGCGCGGGCAACGCCGAAACGGCGTCCTGCACCGTCCGGGCGATCAGTGCGGCATCGATGTCGGGCGTCAGATCGGCAGCTTGCCCCTTGCAGCCGGTGGGGACGGCGCACAACAGGCCGTGCTCGTCACGGAGTTCAAATTCTCCCGTGCAGTTGCGGCAATAGACGTGATCGCCTGCATGGTGTTCACGTCTGATCACCAGAGTCGGACCGCACATGGGGCACTCGCGCAATGGAATTCCGTCATCGCTGTGACTGATCACATGATCCAGCACGCCGCGCCCACCCATCTCCAGAACAACCTCGGCAATCACAGAATCAAACTGCGCACCTTGTGCTTCTCCAATGATGGACAAGGCCCGGTCTCGCGGCATGCCCGGCCGGTATGGGCGGTGGCTGGTCATCGCGTCGAACGCATCACAAACCCCGACGATGCGCGCCATTGGAGGAACCGCGTCACCAGCCAAACCTCTTGGGTAACCGCGACCGTCCGGACGCTCGTGATGCAGCAGTACCGCATCCTGCACCAGCTCGACCAACGGATGCCCGGCCAATAGCTTGAGTCCGACGTCTGGATGGGTCTTGATGACGGCGTACTCCTCGTCAGTCAAGGCTCCGGTCTTACGCAAGATGGCGTCTGGAACGGCGATCTTGCCCAAGTCGTGCAGGAATCCCCCAAGGCTGATGCGGGTAGCATCGGCTTCGCCGTAGCCCAACTGCTCCGCAACCAGCCTGGCGTAGCGCGACACGCGCCACAGGTGTCCACCGGTATAGGGGTCACGCGCCTCGACCGCCCACGCCATGGTCATCAAGCTGGCCAGCAGATGCGAGGCATGCGTGGTCGCATCTTGCGGATCGAGACAATCCTCATTGGATAACCATCGACTCAGCGAAGTTAGCAAGGGCATGATGGCGTTCCTCCATTCTTGTGCGTTCAGGCGGGTGCCTACGGCGGCAAGCGCAATTGGCGGGCGATAAAACGACGATCAATGCTGTCTTTCCAGCGCCACACCCATCGCCCCTCGGCGCTGAAGCCGCCCCAGGACGCAATGGCGCGACGTTCGCCGCAGGCCAGCAGATACAAGGATGTGGCTCTTGGATGATAGGCATGCAGGCGTTCACCCAACAATGCGGCAGTCAGGTTTTGCGCGAGGATGGGGCCTGCATGAACGGCGTGAACGCCTGATCGAGCCATTGCAACATCGGTGCGCGCACAGACATCGCCCGACGCGAACACGTCACTGTGCGACAAGGTTCGGTGGAAGGCGTCAACGGCGATATGACCGTACTCGTCCAGCGTCAGTTTGGACAGTTTCAACCAGCAAGGCGCTCGCCCCCCCGTTGCGAGCAGCACGAGATCCGGACGTAGCTCGCGGCCATCGGCCAACATGATGCCATTGGGAACGCCAACCGCCCGCTGCTCATGTACTGCGATCCCGGCCTGGTGCAGGCAGCGCAGGGCACGCTGACGCACTGCCCGTCCATGCCCGGGCAACAAGCCAGAGTCCCCGGCAACCAAGTCCATGTCAATTTGATTGACGCCGCGCAGCGCTTCGCGCGCTGCCATGACCAACTCAAAGCCCGCCGCGCCACCGCCAATGACGGCGACATGAACACGCTCGCGACTGCGGGCGGAAGTGATCCATTTTGGCCACGCCACCACAAAGTCATCCAATGGCTTGACCGCGAGCAAGTTCTGGCCAACATCTTCAAACCAGGAGCCATCGGTTTCAGAGCCGGTGTCGAGCGACAAAAGGTCATATTCCAAGTGACGCTTGTCTGGCAGCGCAACGCAGCGACGATCTGCGTCCATGCCGACGACGGACGACTCGATCAGTTCAACACCAGCGGCGGCGCACAACGGGCGCAGATCGATGCGGATCTTCTCCAGCGGGTACACACCCGCCATCCACCCCGGCAGCATGCCGGAGTAGTGCTGAAAGGAAGACGGTGTCACCAGGGTGATGGACAATCCTTTTGGGCGACACTTCGCCAGATGGTGCAACACCGCGAGATGGGCATGCCCGCCTCCAGCGAGGATCAGTCTTTTCATCTGCGATCCAGACCAAAATGACGACGAATGGCATGCATCGCCTGCTGTCGGGTGTCTGGCCCCGCCAAATCGTCCTTGCTCAGATACAGAAGTCCGGTGGGACTGCCTAGCTCGGATCGGTTGAGCCCGCCGTCGTCCAGTCCAAGAACCTTGGGACTTAGTCCTGCCTGCTTTCCTATGCGCTCCAGGCTTTCCTTGGCTTTGGCGTAAGGCAATAACGCGGCAAACAGCAGCGGTAAGGTGGGGCGCGCTTGTCGCAGATGTTTGATGACTTCTTCCGCAGAAGCATCCATGGAAGAACTCACCGCAAGCGAAATCACAGCGCCAACGCAGCCACGCGACAGGTCAGCCAGCTCCGTTACCCTTTCGGCCTTGGAAACCTTGAAGCCAGCCTCTTCGAGAAAAGGCTTCATCTCGGAAACAATGAAGGTATGCGGCCGCGCCAGCAAAACGGTAGGGCTCATTCGAAGTTCTCCAGTCAGATCGTTTGAGGATTGGTCGCTCGGACATGCTTCGTTCTTACAGCGCACGAACTCCAATTTGAACGGTGTAAGAAATGAATCCCTTCGCACGACCAAGACGCATCTTTCGTGATCTGGATAAGGACGATATGAGCGACGCACTAATTGGCATCATCGGTGGAAGCGGGCTGTACCAACTGGATGGCCTTGAGCATGTTGGCGAGGAGCGTATCCAGACACCCTACGGCTCCACCTCGGACGTCGTAGTGACTGGGGACTTGAACGGTATTCGAGTCGCGTTTCTGGCGCGCCACGGGCGTGGCCACCGCCTGCTGCCGTCGGAGGTTCCCTATCGCGCCAACATCTATGCGCTCAAGCAACTGGGGGCTCGCTACCTCCTGTCCTTCTCGGCAGTGGGGTCACTGCGAGAGGACATGGCGCCGCTGAACTTCGTCCTGCCGGATCAGTACATCGACTTGACCAAACGCCGGGACAGCACTTTCTTCGGGGAAGGGGTGGTCGCGCACGTTTCCATGGCGCAGCCGGTCTGCTCAGTGACCTGCGAAGTTTTGTCGCGAGCCGTTCGTACCGTTCTTCCAGTTGATGTGCGCCTTCATCAAGGTGGCACTTACGTCTGCATCGAGGGCCCGCAGTTTTCAAGCCAAGCCGAGTCGAACTGGTATCGCAGTATGGGCGCCAGCATCATCGGAATGACCAACATGCCGGAAGCAAAATTGGCGAGAGAAGCGCAGATGGCCTATGCCAGTTTGGCCATGGTGACCGACTACGATTGCTGGCACCCTCGGGAGGCCCACGTTACAGCCGACATGGCTATCGCCAATCTGATGACGAATGCAGAACGCGCCAAGCTGGTGGCGGCCGAAGCGATCCGGGTCTTAGGTGCCGAGAAACCTGATTCTCCCGCGCATAACGCCCTACAGAGCGCTGTGGTTACTCCCGCCGAAGCCATTCCGGAAACGCTGAAACGGCAGCTTGCCGTTCTACTTCGCTAGGTATGGAAGATGGTCTTGGTCCAACTCCAATTGCCGAGCTGTTGGAATTGGAGAATGGCACCCACTGCAGCGAACTCACGGCCGTGCGGCTGAATGACTAAACGACGAGAGTCATATGCCGCGAGTGTGTCACGTGCGGTCCCGCGTAAGCGAAGGGGGCGGTTTCCCTTCGCCACGCGAAAACGCCGAGTAGGAGTCCGCATTGGAACTTAGACTACTGCGCTACTTCGTCGCGGTTGCAGAAGAACTGCATTTTGCGCGTGCGGCCGAGCGCCTTGGCATCGAGCAATCGCCCGTGTCCCGCGCTATGCGTCATCTTGAATCCAGGCTCGACGTGCAGTTGTTCGACCGCAGTGCAAACCAGACTCGACTGACCTGGGCCGGACAAGTGTTCCTCGGTGAGAGCCGGCGCGTGCTGGCCACGGTAGAGCAGGCGGTGAGTGCCGCAAAGGCGGCAGCGCAGGGCTACCAGAGCTACCTGCGCATTGCCATCTGCGACAGCCTGGCCCAGCCCCGGATCGCCACCTTGCTCGCGCGCAGCCGCGAGGAAGAACCGGAGCTGGAGATTCGCGTCGTCGAGTTGCCGTTCTCGCAGCAGCTCAAGGGCTTGCACACCGACCTGCTGGACGTAGGCTTTGCGCTCTCGGGGGTGGTCAATGACGGCTTGGTAGCCGAGCCGATGTGGATCGATCAGTTGTCGGTGATCGTCCCCGCGCGCCACCCGCTGCTGGCACACAAAGACGTCAAGCTCGCAGACGCGGTGAAGTTCCCGCTCGTGCTATGCCACCCGGACGCGGCGTCGGGCTGCCACGACCAGATCCAGGCGTTGCTCGATGGAGCCGAGCTGCCCTTGAAGGTGGTCGACCACGTGACCAGCCTGGGGGTGATGCTGACGTTGATCGGAGCGGGCTACGGGATCGGCTTCGCCATCGCTTCGCAGGTTCAGGCGCTGAACCGGCCGGACATCGCGACACGGCCGCTGGCGGGTGCACCGCCGATGCTCGCGACCTATCTGGTGCGACGCGGGGGCGAGCCCTCCGAGCCGTTGAAGCGCTTCATCAGCCGAGTGAAGCGCTTGAGTGGGCGGACTGCTGACCAGGCTGACGCCTAAGCAGACCGCGTCGGCTGTTGGTGGTCGAGGGCAGACAACGGTGGACGCGCTGCGTTGACTAGCGTGCCCCACTGGTACAATATACGGTCATATCTTGTGGAGCAAACAGGATAAATCCGTTGTCAGTCAACGGGTTGGCTGATTGGAAATGTTCCCTTCACCCGCTCCAGAATATAAAGCCAACCCTTGCGGGTTGGCTTTTTGTTTGCCTTGATGCCCCCCCCACCATCAGGAGGCCCGGCAAACAAAAAACCCGCCACAAGGGCGGGTTCTGTTGCAACGGCGGGACACGCTCAGTTCAGCTTGCCATGGCACTGCTTGTATTTCTTGCCCGATCCACATGGGCAGGGATCGTTTCGCCCAACGTGGGTGTACGCACCCGCAGCGGCCGGCTCGGCCCCTGTCTCATCGCCCGCTTCCAGATCAGCCGCCCCACCCGCCAGGGCCGAGCCGAAGTCTGCGTGGCGCAACTGCATGTTATCAGGCTCGTGCAGGCTCTCTTCGACGGCTTCGACATCTTCCTGACCACGAATCTGCACAGTCATCAGGATTTGCGTCACATCACGCTTCACACGATCGAGCATACCGGAGAACAGGTCAAACGCCTCTCGCTTATATTCCTGCTTAGGGTTCTTCTGCGCATAGCCACGCAGGTGAATACCCTGGCGGAGGTGATCCAGAGCCGCTAGATGTTCACGCCAGGCGTGATCCAGATTCTGCAGCATCACGGCGCGTTCGAATTGATGCATGGTGCCCGCGCCAACCAACTCGATCTTGGCTCCATAAGCGCGGTTTGCCTCGTCCGCAAGGCGGTGCAGCATGCCATCGGGATCCAGATGGTTGTCGGCCTTGAGCCAGTCCTGAATGGACACCTCGAGCAGCAATTCGCTGGCAAGCGCCTTTTCGAGACCGGCAATATCCCACTGCTCTTCGATGCTCTGCAGTGGCACATAGGTTTCAAAAATCGTCTGGATCACCCCTTCACGCATCCCGGTGACGGTTTCCGAAATGTCGTCGGCTTCCAACAACTCATTGCGTTGCTGGTAAATGACCTTGCGCTGATCGTTGGCCACATCGTCGTATTCTAGCAACTGCTTGCGGATATCGAAGTTGCGGCCTTCAACCTTGCGCTGGGCATTTTCGATGGCGCGGGTTACCCATGGATGCTCGATCGCCTCGCCTTCGGGCATCTTGAGGCGGTCCATGATGACTGCGACACGGTCGCCGGCAAAGATGCGCAGCAGCGGGTCGTCCAAAGACAGATAGAAGCGACTCGAGCCTGGGTCCCCCTGACGGCCGGAACGGCCGCGCAGCTGATTGTCGATACGGCGGGATTCATGGCGCTCGGTACCGACGATGTGGAGGCCACCCGCGGCCAGCACCTGATCATGAACCTTCTGCCATTCGTCACGGACAGCCTTGACCTGGGCCTGCTTGTCGGCCTCGGACAGACTCTCGTCGGACTCGATTGCAACGATACGCTTCTCGATATTGCCACCCAGCACGATATCGGTACCGCGGCCGGCCATATTGGTGGCAATCGTGATCATCCCCGGGCGACCGGCCTCGGCGACGATCTCTGCCTCACGCGCATGCTGCTTGGCATTGAGCACGTTGTGCGAGAGGCCTTCCTTGTTCAGCAGGTCGGACAGCAGCTCCGACGCCTCGATCGAGGTAGTGCCCACAAGCACCGGCTGCCCGCGGCGCTGGCAGTCCTTGATGTCATTATTGATGGCCTTGAATTTTTCGTTGGCCGTACGATAGACCTGATCCAGCGTATCCTTGCGCGAAATCGGCCGATGCGTCGGGATCACCACGGTTTCGAGACCATAAATCTGCTGGAATTCGTAAGCCTCGGTATCCGCCGTACCAGTCATCCCGCCCAGCTTGCTGTACATGCGGAAATAGTTCTGGAACGTGATCGAGGCAAGGGTCTGGTTCTCCTTGTTGATCGTCACGCACTCCTTGGCCTCCACCGCCTGGTGCAGGCCTTCCGACCAACGGCGGCCAGCCATCAGGCGGCCGGTGAACTCATCGACGATGACGACTTCGCCGTCCTGCACCACATAGTGCTGGTCTTTATGGTAGAGGTTATGCGCGCGCAAGGCGGCATAGAGGTGGTGCATCAGCGAGATATTGCCCGCGGAGTAAAGGCTGTCCCCCTCGCTCAGCATGCCGGCCTCGACCAGCAAGGCTTCGGCATGTTCGTGCCCGGCCTCGGACAGATTGACCTGATGCGCCTTTTCATCGACCCAGAAGTCGCCGTCGCCTTCCTCGGTTTCCTGGCGGATCAGCTTGGGAGCCACCGCATCCATGCGCTGATAGAGGTCGACATTGTCATCGGCCTGGCCGGAAATGATCAGCGGCGTACGCGCCTCATCGATCAGGATCGAATCGACTTCATCGACAATGGCGTAATTCAGGCCTCGCTGCACACGCTCTTCCGGCGAATAGACCATGTTGTCGCGCAGATAGTCAAAACCGAACTCATTGTTGGTGCCGTAGGTGATATCGGCGGCATAGGCCTGCTGCTTGGTGTCGTGCTCCATCTGCGACAGGTTGATGCCGACCGATAGGCCCAGGAAGTTATACAGGCGCCCCATCCATTCCGCATCGCGGCGAGCCAGGTAGTCGTTGACCGTGATGACGTGCACGCCCTTGCCGGAGATGGCGTTCAGGTAGGCCGGCAGCGTCGCGACCAGTGTCTTGCCTTCACCGGTGCGCATCTCCGAGATCTTGCCATAGTGCAGCACCATGCCGCCGATTAGTTGCACGTCGAAATGGCGCATCTTCAGCACCCGCTTCGATGCCTCGCGGCAGACGGCAAAGGCCTCCGGCAGCAGTTGATCGAGCGTCTCGCCCTTTTCGTGGCGGGCCTTGAGCTCGCCCGTCTTCGCCTGCAACTCCGCATCCGTTAGCTTGGCAATCCCCTCTTCCAGGGCATTGATACGGGTGACAGTCTGGCGATATTGCTTGATCAGACGGTCGTTGCGGCTACCGAAAATCTTCTTGAGGACGTTGGCAATCATGGGCGTTTCTTATCATTGTGCCGCGCGGGTTGCGGCTTCTTTAAGTTTTTTGCAAATGCCGGAGAGCATATCTATCACCCCCACGGCTGTACAATTCTTGACGGCAGAGCCGTGTTCGCGGCTATTCCATCGGCATTTTGCCGGTCGATGCAAAACCTTTGCATGGTATCACAGCACTCCATCGCCTGGCATGACAGCGCAACGAATCAACGGATGGGCCGCGCTTGAGTTGACCTTGGCGCAGAGGCCCCAGCTCGATAAGATTAGGTCTTAGCGCAAAGATTCAAGCCGATATGCCCCAACTCCTCGATTTATTACCGAAAAGTGAACTCTCGGTATTCAAGCGCGCACTGCAGACCTTGGCGCTGCAGAACAGGATCGCGCCCCTGCTGCCCAATCAAGGCCAAGGCATGCAGGTGGTACGGTGGGATGGCACGGCGCTCGTGATTTTTGCATCGAGCGGCAGCCTTGCCACCCGCTTGCGCAACCAGGCGCCAAGCATCATCGAGCGGCTCAAGCAGGCCGGGATTCCCGTCAGCGACCTCAAGGTCAAGGTGGCCGTGAACGTGCCCCCAAACAAACCGGCCAAGCGCGCGGTGATGAGTGATGAGGCACTGGCATCGCTGGAACGCTGCAGCGAGCAGGTACACGATACCCGCCTCAAGGCGAGCCTGGACGCGCTGATCCGCCGTCAGCGCAAGCTGATTCGTTTCGACTAGGGGCCGTCAAGCAAGCGCGCCACGGCGAAATAGACCACCATCAGCAGAAAGGCCACCAAGCCAGTCTTGGCGAGCAAGGATGGCGTGATTCAGATAGCGGCGCTCGCGCGTCGCGAACGCCAGCAGGACAAGCCCAGTGCAAACCAGGGCCAGCACCACACCCAGCAGCCTGAGCCAGCCCATGATCCGGGTTTAGATCGCCAACGGCTGCAGACGATGGAAGGAGTTGGGCACCTGTTCGGGACGCTCGAACGTCACCCATTCCCAGGCACTCTGATCGGCCAACAGCGCCCGCAGCAGCTTGTTGTTCATCATGTGACCGGACTTGAAGCCAGAGAAGGCACCGATCAACGGGTGGCCGAGGATGTAGAGGTCACCGATCGCATCGAGGACCTTGTGCCGGACGAACTCATCCTCGTAGCGCAGGCCATCGCCGTTGAGCACGCGATATTCGTCGAGCACGATGGCGTTGTCGAAGCTGCCGCCCCGCCCCAGGCCCATCTCACGCATCATCTCGACCTCGTGCATGAAGCCGAAGGTGCGAGCACGGCTGATCTCGGACACGAAGCTGGTGTCGGCAAAGTCGATGGTGACCGACTGGCTGGAGCTGCTGATTGCCGGGTGACGGAACTCGATGGTCAGCGACACTTTATAGCCATTGTGCGGATCGAGCCTGACCCACTTGTCGCCGTCGCGCACCTCGACCGGCTTCAGAATACGCACGAAGCGCTTGGCGGCGTGCTGCTCGACGATGCCGGCCTGCTGCAGTAGAAACACGAAGGTTGCCGCGCTGCCGTCCATGATCGGCGTTTCCTGCGCATCGATGTCGACGATGATGTTGTCGATACCCAGGCCGGCAAACGCGGACATCAAGTGCTCGATCGTCGCGACGCGCACGCCATCCTTGACCAGGGTGGACGACAGGCGGGTGTCATTGACCAGGTCGGGCGCCACCACGAACTCCGGCACCTCGGGCAGGTCGACGCGTCGGAACACGATCCCCGTGTCGACTGGTGCGGGACGCATATGCAGGGTAACGCGGTCGCCCGAGTGCAGGCCCACGCCACCAGCCTTGATCGGATTCTTGAGGGTGCGCTGTTTGATCATCGCGGCATCAGTCAATACGCAATTGAATGCGTAAATTCTAACATATCGAAAAGTTATACCTGATTGACAAAATCAATCACGGCAATCATCAACCCGGAACTTCTTCGACTGCAGCGGTGCTGACGCGGTTCCGCCCGCCACGCTTGGATACGTAAAGCGCCTCGTCCGCCGCGTTGACCAGGTCATCGACGCTGGCAAACGCCAGGGAATCCGCCACCCCTGCACTGAACGTGATGTTGAAGCGAGTCTCGCGGTAAGGGTGCTCGATCAGGGCAAAATCCTGGCGAATGCGGTTGATCACGGCGGCGGCCTGCTCTGCGGACGCCCCCACCAGGCCGACGACAAACTCTTCGCCACCGTAACGGCCCACGATGTCGTGCTTGCGCAGGCGCTGCTTGAGCAGCCAGGCCAGGCTACGGATGATCTGGTCGCCGACGGGATGGCCGTAGGTGTCGTTGACCTTCTTGAAGTAGTCGATGTCGAGCATGGCGACCGCCAGCGGCACCTTCTCCTTCTGTGTCTGCGTCAGCGCGGCATCCAGCGCGGTCTTGGTGCTCGTGTGGTTGAGCAGGCCAGTCAGGCTGTCGTGATACATCGACCGCCGCAGCGCCCGATAGCGCTCGATCTTGCTCTTGACGATGGCGTTGAGGAACACCGGGTTGAACGGCTTGGTCAGGAAATGATCGCCGCCCAGCCGCAAGGCATCGACCTGTAGCGCCACATCGGTCTCACCCGAGAGATAAACGATCGGGATCGACAGGAATTCGTTGTGCTGCCGAATCACGCGCGCAGCCTCGACCCCGGTGCAGTTGGGCATGTACATGTCCATCAGGATCAGGTCTGGCACGAACTGGCGTACCGCATCCAGTACCTGCAAAGGGTCGTGAATCGCCTGGGTGATGATCTGATTTTCTTCCAGCGCACGCTGAATGACGCGCGATGCGGTCAGCGAATCCTCCACCACCAGCACGCGGAACGGCTCCTGATCCTGCGGATCATTGAGCTCGAGAATCTGTGCGACCACCCCCTGCAGGGCTGAACCCACCGGGAAACACCAGTCCGCCCCGCTCTTGAGCGCCAGCTGCAGCATACGAAAATCCGACGGCACCGACAGGCAGATGATCTGTGCCAGCCCGTGCTCGTTCCGCATGGCCTTGAGCCCGGCGGCCCAGTCACCCTCCTGCTGCCCGGCGATGTCGAACAGGATCAGTGGGTTGGGTGGCGCATCGACAGGCAGGGGCTGCCCCCAAGGCAGGCTCCGTATGGTGACGCCGAAATAGCCAAGCTGAGCCAGCAAGTCCTGCCACGGATCGGTGCTATGGCCGACAAACCAGAGGTTGCCCGCCTGACGCAGCTCAGCCGCCGCACTACTCTGGCGGCGCTCATCCAGGCGCTCGGTCACCTGGATATAGTTCTCGACCAGACGGGAGAGCGCATGGACCCGCTCATGCAGGTCCTGCATTGCCATGTCGGATACCGGATGGGCGTGCTCATCGCCAAACAGTGACAGGGCGATCTGCTCAAGCTCGCGACTGGCGTGCAGCAACCCACTGACCGCCTTATCGATCAGGAACTCCGTGAAGCTGTTGAGCGACACGGCGAATTCGACAAAATTCTCGAAGCTGGGAGCCTTGCGATAGCGCTGCCAAGTCATCAGCAGTGCTTGATTTTTTTGAGCAAGGTCGACGGGTGAGCAGGGCATTGGGGTAGTCGTTCTTGTTGATCTTGGCCATTCGTGAGGCCACGGCCATGCTCACGCGGCATGACAAGCGCCCTATTCTATTGCATTCCCTTTCATCAAGCACTGCTCTCTGTCAAGCGGCGCAACATGGCATGCAACTCCGCAGCCAGGGGGGCCGGCCAAACACCCCGCTGCAGCAGGCTCCAGACGATCACCAGCGCCGCATCGACGGTGAAGCGATCGGCAACAATCTGCGCCAGCACCTGCTCGATACCCAGCAAGGCGTGCTCGGCAACTTCCCCATCCCGGCCAACGGGTGCAAATCCGGCCGGTAGGTCGAGGTCGTAGAGATACAGGCACTCGTCATGAAAGCCATCGTCCACGGCCCTGCACACGCGGCATTGCCCGAGATAACGGGCCTGAGCGGAGAGCGACGCCGGCACGCCGGATTCCTCCTCCGCCTCGCGCAGCAGGGTGCGCCGAGGCTGCTCGCCGGCAGTGACGCCGCCTCCAGCGAGGTTGTCCCAGCGGCCCGGATCAACCGCCTTGCTGTCGCTGCGTCGCGCCACCCACATGGCGTCGCCCCCATCAGCGTAGCCATTCAGATGAACAGCGCAGGACATCAAGCCAAATCGCCGGAACGCACCGCGCTCCATGTCGAAAAGCGGCCGCCCCCCACCCCTCGGCGTGAAAGCAAAACGCTCGCCGCGCCACCCGGGAAACCAGCCATCGCCACACAGGGACTCACACACCGCAGCCATGGCATCGGTCAAGCCGGCTCCGGTTGCGGCAAAGGCCACACCGCTGGGCGAACACGCAAAGGTGGCCGGAAAGGCCCGCAACGCGGCAGCGAATGCAGGGGATACCCAGCCCACCCTCGCGCCGTCGAGACTCAAGGGCAAACACCCTATTGGCTCAAGGCACAATCGGTCGGAGAAGTACTTGATCAGGTGAGTGGTATCGACCATGAGAACCGGCCCTTCATTGCCAAACGGCAGTCAGCCCAATAGTTGATGCCGTCGATACCCAGCATAGGCGCCAACACACCGAGATTCGGCGTACCACGGGCGAATGCTGGCGATACGAACAAGGCTGCTCTGAAGACTGGACGATGGCCGCACCGCGCATACGAACGCCGAGGCATAAATTGAAACTGATCTGGATAAAGCAGAGGAGGGAGATGGTGGGTTGTGAGTGGCTCGAACACTCGACCTACGGATTAAGAGTCCGCTGCTCTACCAACTGAGCTAACAACCCATCTTGCTGCAACTGACGTGGAATCGCATTATACCGATTCCTGGGAAAAACTGGTGGGTCGGGCGAGACTCGAACTCGCGACCAACGGATTAAAAGTCCGCTGCTCTACCGACTGAGCTACCGACCCTGGTTTTGGTGGGTTGTGAGTGGCTCGAACACTCGACCTACGGATTAAGAGTCCGCTGCTCTACCAACTGAGCTAACAACCCCCAGGAAGGGCGGCATTATACAGACTGAATTTCAGCTGTCAATCAATCGCACCGTATTTTTTTCCGTCAGCAAACAACACCGACCGACAAGCACGGTTAACGATAGTGTGTCGGGTCAGCGACACCCGCGGCCACAAAGCCTTCGCGGCGCAATCTGCACGAATCGCACTTGCCGCAGGCGCGGCCCTCATCATCGGCCAGGTAGCAGGAAACCGTGAGGCCATAATCGACGCCGAGGCGGGTGCCTTCGGCCACGATCTGCGCCTTGCTGAGAGCGATCAGCGGCGTGTGGATCTTGAATGGCTTACCCTCGATCGCGATGCGGGTGGCCAGATTGGCCATATGCTCGAACGCCTCGATGTACTCGGGCCGGCAGTCCGGGTAACCGGAGTAATCGACCGCGTTGACGCCGACCCAGATATCCTGCGCCTCGAGCACCTCCGCCCAGGCCAGGGCATAGGACAGCATGATGGTGTTGCGTGCCGGGACGTAGGTGATCGGGATCACGCCCTCCTGCACCCCGTCTGTCGGCACGTCGATCGAGGTGTCGGTCAGCGCCGAGCCGCCGAATGCCGCCAGGTCGATCGTGGCAATGCGGTGCTCCTTGGCGCCAAGCGCCTTGGCGACACGGCGGGCCGCGGCCAGCTCGGCCGAATGGCGCTGCCCATAGAGGAAGCTCAGGCAATAGCACTCGAAGCCCTGCGCACGGGCCTGCGCGAGAACCGTGGCGGAGTCGAGCCCGCCGGAAAGGAGAATGACGGCTTTTTTCATGGTATTCCTGTCCCAGAGCGATCAGCGATGCGCAACCGCAGTCACTACCCCTGCCGCGCAGGGGGCGCACGCTATAGATATAAGCGATAACGGCCCGCGATGCGGGCCGAGACAACGAGCAGGCGGCCAACTCAGCGGCCGGGAATATTCCCCCACAGCACTTTGTGCAGCTGCAGCTGGAATCTAACCGGCAGGCGGTCTCGCAGCACCCAGTCGGCCAATTCGGTGGCGCTCACGCCACCGTTAACCGGCGAGAACAGCACGCCGCATCGCAGGTGCAGCTGCTGCTCCTGCACGACCTGGCGGGCCCACTCGTAATCGGCCTCGTGGCAGATGACGAACTTGATCTCGTCGAGCGGGGTCAAGGTTTCCAGATTGGGCCAGTGGTTGCGCATGACCTCGCCCGAGCCCGGCGTCTTGATATCCATGATCTTCGAAACGCGCGGGTCAACGCTGTCGAGCGGCAACGCGCCGCTGGTTTCGAGCGATACCGAATACCCCTCGTCGCACAGCCGCTTCAGCAGCAACAGGCAGCCCTTCTGCGCCAGCGGCTCGCCGCCTGTCACGCACACATAGGGGGTGCCGTGGCTGCGCACCTCGTCGAGGATACGCTCCATGCGCTGCAACTGGCCACCGTGAAAGGCATACTCACTGTCGCAGTAGCCGCAGCGCAGGGGGCAGCCGGTCAGGCGGACGAACACGGTCGGCAGGCCGACACGACTGGTCTCGCCCTGCAGGGAATAGAAGATTTCGGTGATACGTAAGCTGTCTGTTGGCATGGCGGAAACGGTTGTCGCCATGCAAAACGACAACCGTCTGTAGTTATT
This sequence comes from Chitinivorax sp. PXF-14, assembly GCF_040812015.1. Lineage (NCBI taxonomy): Bacteria > Pseudomonadati > Pseudomonadota > Betaproteobacteria > Chitinivorax > Chitinivorax sp. PXF-14. The sequence goes on from NZ_JBFNXJ010000003.1 coordinate 185,111, forward strand.
TTAGACTGCCGAGCAGGTGTTTGGCCTTGTCGGCCGCGGGTGTCAGCGGGTATTTGGCAACCACGTCTTCCAGGGTCTTGCGTGCGGCCTTCTTGTCGCCCTGCTCGAGCTGGTTTGCCGCGATGTTGAACAACGCATCGGGCGCCTTGTTGCTATCGGGCCAGCTGGCAAGCAGCTTCTGCTGCGTGGCGATCGCGCCCTTGTAGTCGCGCTGCGCCGTCAACGACATGCCGGTCCAGTATTGCGCGTTCGACGCAAGCTTGCCGTCCGGGAACAGGCGCATGAACTCCTTGAACCCAGCCGCGGCACCAACGTAGTTGCCAGACTTGTAGAGGCCAAAGGCGGCATCGTATGCGGCCTGCTCACCCGCCGCCGGCGCCTTGTCCGCCGTGGCTGCGGGCTTGTCGGCCGGTACCGTCGCAGCCGGCACCGTGCCACCGCCACCGCCACCGTCCGGCTCGACTGCGCGTAAGCGGCTATCCAGATCGACATACAGGTCCTTCTGGCGCTTTTGGGTCTGCTCGACGTTGTATTCAAGCACCTCCAGCTGGCCGCGCAGCTTGGCCAGCGCGTCGTTTTGCGAGTCGAGCTGCGATACCAGATTGGCGATCTTGAAATTGTCGACCCGGTTCTCGAGCTTGCCGAGGCGATCGGCCAGCGCCTGGTTCTGCTGCTGCAGATCGGTGACCTGCCGCTGCAGGTCGGTGATCATCTTGCGCGCCTCGGTGTCGTCGAAAATGCCCGCCTGCGCGCTGCCGGCCGCAGCCAGCAGGACAAGCGGAAGCAATAGGCGGCGGAACGGGTGGCTCATCACTTGTCGTCGGTGTAGGCGATGTCGGCGCGACGGTTGGCGGCATAGGCCTCTTCGTCATGGCCTTGTGCCTTGGGCTTTTCTTCACCGAAGCTGACCGATTCGAGCTGGCTCTCGGATACGCCGAGCGTCGCCATCATCTTCTTCACCGCTTCGGCACGCTTCTGGCCCAGCGCCAGGTTGTACTCGCGGCTGCCGCGCTCGTCGGTGTTGCCTTCGATCTTCACCTTGAGCTTGCGGTTGTCGCTCAGGTACTTGGCGTGCGCCTCGACCAAGGGCTTGTAGTCATCCTTGACCGTATACTTGTCGTAGTCGAAGTACACGCTGCGCTCGGACAGCTTGTTGTTCGGGTCCTGGTGCGGCGGCAGCTTCGCGCCGCTCAGGCTGTCGTCGGTGACGGGCTTGGTTTCGGCCTGGGGCTGGGTCGGTGCAACAGTCCTGGTCTCGGTCTTGTTCTCAACCTGCGCCTTCTGTTCCGGCTGGGGCGTGCTTGCGCAGGCAGCCAGCAGGCTTACAAGCAACGCACTCATCATCAACTTCATATTCATCTTGTTCTCCAGAAAAATCGTTCGGGTTCAGTGCCGTGCTTATTGCGCGTAAGGGCCCCAGGCGGGCTCTCGCACATCGCCGGATTGCACGCGCAGGCGCTGCTTGACGCGCCCATCGCTGGACACGGCAGCCAGCACGCCACGGCCACCTACCTCGGTTGCATAAAGAATCATTTTACCGTTCGGCGCAAAAGAAGGCGACTCGTCCGCCCCGGTGTCGGACAGCGTGTTGGTCACACCGGAGGCCAGATCCATCAACGCGACCTGGAACCGCCCGCCTTCCCGCTTGATGAAGGTCAGGCTCTTGCCGTCCGGGCTCCAGGCCGGGCTCACGCAATAGCCGCAGTCGAAGGTGATGCGACGCGCATCGCCGCCACCGGCGCTCATCATGTAGATTTGCGGGCTGCCGCCGCGATCGGAGGTGAAAGCGATACGGCGGCCATCCGGCGAATAATCAGGCTCGGTGTCGATGCCGCTGCTCTGGGTCAGGCGCGCCAGGCCACTGCCATCGGCATTCACGCCGTAAATCTGCGACAGGCCATCCTTGGTCAGCACCACGGCGAGTTTGGTTCCGTCGGGCGCCCAGGTCGGGGCGCTGTTATTGCCCTTGGCCGCCGACACGATGCGGCGTTGCCCCGTTGCCAGCACATGTGAGAACACGATCGGCTTGCGCTGCTCGAACGACACATAGGCCAGCCGCGTGCCATCGGCAGACCAGGCCGGCGAGATGATGGGCTCGTTCGACGCCAGCACGGTCTGCTCGTTGTAGCCGTCCGCATCAGCCACCTGCAGGGAGTAGCGCTTGCCCTGCTTGAGCACGTAGGCGATCTTGGTGGCGAAATAGCCCCGGTCGCCGGTCAGCTTTTCGTAGATGGCATCGGCCATCTTGTGCGCGGTCAGGCGCGCCTGGCTGGCCTTGATCATGTAGCCGACACCGGTCAGCTGCTGCTTGCGCACCACGTCCATCAGGCGGAAGCGCACACTGTAGCTGCCATCGCCGTTGTCGCTGACGGCGCCGATGGCGACTGCCTCGGCCCCGCGATTCTGCAGGTCGGCATAATTGAGCTGACCGGGCTCGACCGGCAGGGGGCTAGGGCTGCCCGGGTCGATCAGCTTGAACAGGCCGCTACGTGCCAGATCGGCCTGTACCACGGCAGTAATGCCGGCGGGCAGCGAGTCTTCCTTGCCGAGCGGCATGATGGCGACCGGAATCTGCTTGGCGCCCCCGCCGATGATCTCGATGGTCATGGCAGCGCGGGCCTGCAACGCCGCAAGCGCCAGGCAGAGCATCACAGAGAGTCGAGCGAGTTTCGACATCGTCACCTTCCTTTTTCCATGCCGGCAGCGTGCCGGCCCTTTGCTATAACACATTCAAGCAAGCGCACCACAGCCGCGCCTGCGGCAATTCGGCACTCACCCCACAACGTCTCTCGCGGCGAGACCCACCATGGCGGACGACCCCAAGCAGACCAGCTTCTGGCAGACCTTGCCCGGCATACTGACCGCGGTCGGCGGGATCATCACGGCCGTATCGGTGCTCGTCGCCACGCTAAATCATGCCGGCCTGCTGGGCGACAGCACCGCCAAGCCACGCACCGAGGCAGTGCAGCCGCCTGCCAGCCATGCCACGCCGGCAGCAGCGCCCAGCCCCACCACCACCACCACCACCGGCAGCAACACAGCCGAGCCACCCGCCGCGGCGCAACTGGCACCCAGCGCGGCTCGCGACGAGCCACAGCCGGCCCGCCCGCGCTACGTCATGCGCGCGGTGTTCTATGGCGATCCGGCAAACTACTTCGTCACCGAGAACGACGACATCGTCGGTGTCGACCCCAGCGGCATCATGCTCTCGGTGGGCCGGCGCACGCCGCCAACGGTGATCGGCTTTGCCTGGATGTACCAGACCCCCTACATCACCTACGGCGTCGATCCGCAAGGCCGCATCTGGAACCGCCTGCCCAATGGCCAGCCGGTACAGATCGGCTACATCATGTCGCCGTAGCAGCGCGTCAGGCCGATGCGGCAGGCTCAATCGTTGGGGCGGAACTCGAGCGTCAGCACCCGGAACTGCTGAAACGACACGCCCGCCGGCAATGGCGGGAAAGGGCTCGACTTGCTGATGGCCCGCTCGATCGAATCGTCGTAGGCCTGATTGCCGCTCGATTTGAGCTTGCTGACGCTGAGCACCTCCATGCTCGGCAGCAGCTTGACCTCGAACACCGCCTTCGGGTTGCCTTTCAGCTCATCGGGCACCAACACGTTGCGCCTGACCTTGGCCGTCAACTGGGCAACGTAATCGCCGATCGCCCCCTGGCGCGCCACTTCCTGTGCGGCCCGTGCCTTGGCCTCAGCCTGCGCCGCCGCAGCGGCGACAGCCTGGATGGCCGCAGCGGCATTGCGGGCAGCCACCTTGGCATCGTCGGGCTTGGCCTCAACTTTCTTCGGCTCGACTTTGGGCTCGGGCTTCTTTGGCTCGGCTTTGGTGTCGGGCTTGGGTTCCGGCTTTTTCACCTCGGGCTTGGGTTCGACCTTGAGCTCGGGCTTCTTGATTTCGGGTTTCTTGGGTTCAGGCTTCGGCTCCGGCTTGGGCTCCGCTTTGTGCTCGGGCTTTTTGGGCTGCTTGAGTTCGATATCGGCCTTCCTGGGCGGCGCCTCGGGCGCGACTTCCGGTGCAGGCCTTTCCACCCTACGTTCCGGCTTGGGCTCAGGCCTGGGCCGCGGGGCGGGTGTCGCCACAGCTCTGGGTGCTGGCATCGCCGCCCACAGCTCGACCGCGACGGGCGCCTGCTCCTTATTCTTCCACTGCAGGCCGACGAACATCAGCGCAAAGAACAGCAGATGCACGCCCAATGCCAGTGCCAGCGACAGCCCTCGCCTCTCTGCGCGCTCGGGTCGGTTCATTTGGCCTCGGGCCGCACCAGCAGCCCCACGCGGGCAATCTGCTCGCGCTGCAGTCTATCCATTACCTTCATCACGGCTTCGTACTTGACGTTCTTGTCCGCCGAGATCACCACCGGGCGCTCGGCCTTGGCGGCGAGCCTGTCCTTGATGCGCGACACCAGCTCGTCGAGCGCCAGCTGGCGCTCGTTGCTCTTGCCTTCGGGGTCGCGCAACGTCAGCTCGCCCTTGGCGTCGATCGATACTTCGAGCGGCGCGGCCGGCGGGGTCTCGGCCTTGCCGACCGAGGGCAGATTGACGACACCGGGCTGCATCATCGGCGCGGCGACCATGAAGATCACCAGCAGCACCAGCATCACGTCGATGTAGGGCACGACGTTCATCTGCGCCATGGCGCGACGACGGCGTCGGCTCATTTATGCGCTCCCTGGCGCTGCAGGATGTTGGAGAACTCCTCGATGAAGCTCTCGAAACGCACAGCCAGGCGATCGATGTCGGCGGCAAAACGGTTGTAGGCAATCACCGCGGGGATCGCGGCGAACAGGCCGATGGCCGTGGCGACCAGCGCCTCGGCGATGCCCGGCGCGACGTGCGCGAGCGTGGCCTGCCCCACGCTGCCGAGCGCGCGGAACGAGTTCATGATGCCCCACACGGTGCCGAACAGGCCCACATACGGGCTGACCGAGCCGACCGTGGCGAGAAACGACAGGTGCGCATCGAGGTGATCGAGCTCGCGCTGTGACGCGGCCTTCATCGCACGGCGCGTGCTATCCATCACGTCGGCGAGCTCCGCGCCCGGGGTGCGGCGCTGCTTGAGAAACTCGGAGAAGCCGGCCTCGAAGATGCGTTCGAGCGCCAGCGAATCGCCGCCCTGCACTTCGCCATACAGCTTGTTGATGTCGGAGCCGCTCCAGAAGCGGCCCTCGAAGTCCAGAGTGCGGCGCACGGCCTGCTTGATGCTGAAGGTCTTGCTGAAGATGTGCCACCACGACACCATCGATGCAAACGCCAGCAAGGCCATGACCAGCTGCACCACCACGCTCGCGTTGGCAATCAACCCGAGCATCGACAAATCCTGACTTGTCTCCATGAACGCTTATCGAAATCCTGGCAAAAGGTGAATGATACCGTGAGAAACGGGAATAGTTCCCAACATGCGTGCACGGAAATATCGCGACCACGGTGCACCGGCCGCATCCAAGGCCGGCGGGAAGCACGCCGGCCAGGTTAGCAGCAGGCCATCACAGCCATTTGAAGAGGATGATGGGCAGCAGGATCAGCGCGATGGCGAGCTTGATGAGGTGCATTACCAGCACCGGGTCGAGCGGTACCACGGCAGGCGCGGGCTCGGCCACCGGCGCCGCTTCCGGTGGCAGGTCGGCGCGCGCGGCCTCGGTCGCCTGATAGCTTGCGACAGCCTCGTTGGCATCAGCCATATGGCCGCCTAGCGCCCGCTAGCTCCCCACAGGTCCCCGCTCGACAATTGCGGAGCCTGCAGGCCGAAATGCTGGTAGGTGCTGAGCGTGGCGACACGCCCGCGCGGCGTGCGCTGCAGCAGGCCCTGCTGGATCAGGTAGGGCTCCAGCACATCCTCGATCGTGTCGCTGCTCTCGCCGATGGCGGCCGCGACGTTATCAAGCCCGACCGGGCCACCGCCGAACTTGTGCAGGATCGCATTGAGCAGCTTGCGGTCCATCACATCGAGGCCAGCATGGTCGACATCGAGCATCGACAATGCGGCATCCGCCACTTCGCGCGTGACATGGCCATCGGCGCGCACCTCGGCGAAGTCGCGCACGCGCCGCAACAGGCGGTTGGCGACACGCGGCGTGCCGCGCGAGCGGCGAGCGATCTCGAAGGCGCCCTCTGCCGCCGTCTGCACATTGAGCAGGCTGGCCGAACGCTGGACGATCTTGGTCAGCTCGTCCGGCGTGTAGAACTCGAGCCGCGCAACGATGCCGAAACGGTCGCGCAAGGGGTTGGTCAGCATGCCGGCACGCGTCGTGGCGCCGACCAGCGTGAATGGCGGCAGATCGAGCTTGACCGAGCGTGCGGCCGGCCCCTCGCCGATCATGATATCGAGCTGGAAGTCCTCGAGCGCCGGGTACAGGATTTCCTCGACCACCGGGCTCAGGCGGTGGATTTCGTCGATGAACAGCACGTCGTGCGGCTCGAGATTGGTCAGCAATGCGGCCAGGTCGCCGGCGCGCTCGAGTACCGGCCCCGAGGTCTGGCGCAGGTTGACGCCGAGCTCGCGCGCGATGATGTGGGCGAGCGTGGTCTTGCCCAGGCCTGGCGGGCCGAACAGCAGCACGTGATCGAGCGCCTCGCCGCGCTTCTTGGCCGCCTCGATGAAGATATTGAGCTGGCCGCGCGCCTTTTCCTGCCCGACGTATTCGTCCAGCAATTTGGGGCGCAGCGCGCGCTCCAGCGCCTCTTCCTGCGAAGACAGCTTCTGTGCGGTGACCACGCGGTCTTCGGCTGGGGCGGATTGCAGCCTGTCGGTCTGGATCATTTAGGCATCAACTCTTGGCAAGGCTCTTGAGCGCCAGGCGAATGCCCTCGCTCACGCCGACATCGGCCGGCAGGGGCTTGATCGCGGCGGCGGCTTCGCGGTCATTGTAGCCGAGGGCCAGCAGGGCGTTAATGATGTCGCTGCGCTCGGAGGCCGGGCTGGCCGGCAGGGCGCTGCCGGCGGCGAGCGGGGCACCGCCGCCGTCGAAGCTGAGCTTACCGCGCAGCTCGAGCACCAGGCGCTCGGCGGTCTTTTTGCCGATGCCCGGTATCTTCGACAGCCGGGCCACGTCCTCACCGGCAATCGCCAGCGCCAGTTCGTCGGCATTCATACCGGAGAGGATGGCTAGGGCGATCTTGGGCCCGATGCCGGAAATCTTGGTGAGCTGGCGGAAGGTCTCGCGCTCGGCGCGCGTGGCGAAACCGAACAGCAGATGGGCATCCTCGCGCACGACATGGTGCGTGTACAGCGTGACCTTCTCGTTCAGGTGGGGCAGCACGTAGAAAGTGCTCATCGGCACATCGATCTCGTAGCCCACGCCGTTCGCGTCGACGACGATCTGCGGCGGCTGTTTCTCGATCAATGCCCCGGTAATTCTGCCTATCATGTCGGTCCTTAAGGTATGTGTATCAGGCGAGGCGGCCGCGCTTGACGCGCAGCCCCTGCTTGGCCAGCGCGCCGGCAAGCTGGCCGCTGTGATTGGCGTGGCACAGGGCACAGGCCAGCGCATCGGCCGCATCGGCCTGCGGGTAGCCCTCGAGCCGCAACAGGCGCTTGACCATCTCCTGCACCTGCTCTTTCGCGGCATGGCCGTTGCCGACCACCGCCTGCTTGACCTGCAACGCAGTGTACTCGGCGACGGGCAGCTCGCGCATCACCACGGCGGAGATCGCCGCGCCGCGCGCCTGACCCAGGAGCAAGGTGGATTGCGGATTAACGTTGACGAATACCTGCTCGACGGCAACCTGCGTCGGCTGATATTCGGCGATGATCTCGAACAGGCCGTCGATGATGGTCCTGAGCCGCCCGGGCAGGCCGGCTTCCTGCGCTGTCCGGATACAGCCGCTCGCTACGTAGCTGCGCGACTGGCCTACCACGTCGATCACGCCGAAGCCAGTCACCCGCAAGCCGGGGTCGATTCCAAGTACGCGCATTATTGATCGCCAAATGCTAATGTAAGAATTATAACGACAAGCTTATGAGTCAGCCGATGTCACCTAGCGATATGGATGCATCGGATCAACGCGAGCTCGCTTCACAAGCGGGCCTGGCCTTGATCGATGCCATGGACGAACTCTTCATCGTCGCCGACGAGGCGGGCCACCTGTTGTTGCTGAACCCGGCTGCCCGGCGCCTGCTGGGCACGGCGCACGAGAGCCCCTCCCACCTCAACTATGCCGACCTGATGCCCGCCTGGGCGCACACCATTCTGCTGCAGACGGCGCTCCCGCTGGTCATCGCCGAGGGTAAATGGAGCGGCGAAATCGCGCTCTTGGGCGCCGATGGCGCCGAGGTCCCGGTCAGGCTGCAGATGGTGGCACGGCAGTCGCACCCTGACAGCCCGCCCATCCATCTGCTGCTAGGCCACAACCTGAGCGGCGAGCAGCGGCGCGAGCATGCGTTGAACCGCGCGCGGCAGGATGCCGAGAACAGCAACCACGTACGCGGACAGTTCCTGAGCAATATCGCCTCGCAACTGAAGGCGCCGCTCGCCACCCTGGGTGAGTCGCTCGAACAGATCGATCACAGCAATGCGTTGCCGGCCGTGCAACAAACCCACCTGAAACTGGCGCAGGACTACACGCGCAAGATGCGCCGTTTCATCGACGACGTGCTAACCTACATCCAGCTCGAAAGGCTGTAACGGCGGCATCCAGCCGGCCACGCAGGCCCAGCCTGAGTCACCTCTCCGCTTAGCCCGCGCCGCCGGCCGGGCTCTGCCGCACGTGCCGGTCCACCGTAGCAAGCTCGTCGGGCGTGCCGACATTGAACCACGCGCCGCTGAAATGCTCCCCGCTCACCTTGTGCTGCGCAATCGCCGGCAATAGCAGGTCCACCAGCTTCATCCGGGCGCCCGGCGGCACCGGGTCGAAGAAGGACGGCACGAAGCAGGACAGGTTGCCGAACGTCAGCCGCCCACTGTCGGCAATGGCAAGCAAGCCCTGCGCCAGCGCGAAATCGCCGCGCGGGTGGAACGGCGGGTTGTCGACCATCACCAGATGCGCCGTGCGTCCGCAGCCAGGCTGGCGCAGGTCATCGATGACACGGGCCAGGACGCGGTAATCGTACTCGGTGTAGATGTCGCCGCTGACCACCGCGAACGGCTCACCCCCCAGCAGTGGCAGCGCCCTGGCAATGCCGCCGGCGGTCTCCAGCGCCTGGGCCTCGGGTGAATAAACGATCCCGACCCCGTAGCGGCGGCCGTCTCCGAGCCGTTCCTCGATCTGTGTCCCGAGCCAGGCGTGGTTGATGACGATGCGGCGGAAGCCTGCATCACGCAGGCGCTCGATCTGCCATTCGATCAGCGCCTTGCCGCCCACCTGCAGCAAGGGCTTGGGCGTGGCGTCGGTCAGCGGGCGCATGCGTTCGCCGCGCCCGGCGGCGAGGATCATTGCTGTGTAGGACATGGCCGCCTCAGAAGGTGTAACCGACCTGAGGCAGCACGCCCTCGATCTGGTCCATCAGTTTCAACAGTGGCTTGAGCGCGATGTAGCGCTGGGCGGTGCGGCGCAGATAGCCCCACACGCGCGGAATGTCGGCCAGGTAGCCGGTCTTGCCGTCGCGGTGCGCGAGCCGCGCGAAGATGCCGACGACCTTGAGCTGGCGCTGTGCGCCCATGATCTCGAACTGCCTGTAGAACTCGGTCGGATCGTCATGCACCGGCAAACCGGCCTTGCGCGCACGCTCCCAGTAGCGGATGACAAGGTCGAGCACCTGCTCCTCCTCCCACTCGACGTAGGCGTCCTTCAACAAGGACATGAGGTCATAGCTGATCGGCCCGTAGAGCGCACCCTGGAAGTCGAGCACGCCAGGGTTGGGCTCGCACACCATCAGGTTGCGCGAGTGGTAGTCGCGATGTACGTACACCTTGGGCTGGGACAGCGCGTTGTCGAGCACCACGCGTCGCGCCTCGGCGAGCCAGCCCTGCTGCTGGGCCGAAAGCTCGATCCTGGCCACCTTCGGCACATACCATTCGGCGAACAGATCGACCTCGCGCGCCAGGAAGGCTTCGTCATAGTCGGGCAGCACACCCGAGCGGCTGGCGAGCTGGATCTTGATCAGCGTGTCGATCGCATCGAGATACAGGCGCTGCATGGTGTCGGCATTGAGCGCCTGCTGGTAGGTGGTGTTACCGAAATCCTCGAGCAGCATCAGGCCTTGTTCGAGGTCGCAGGCATGAATCTGCGGCACGTGCACGCCGGCCTCGCCGAGCACGCCGCGAATCTGCACGAAGGGGCGGCTGTCCTCGAGCTCGGGTGGCGCATCCATGACGATGCGGGTGCTGCCATCAGCGAACTGAGCTCGGAAATAACGGCGCTGGCTGGCATCGGCGGAGGCCGGCGACAGGGTGTAGGCCTGCCCCACACACACGCCGGCGAGCCAGGATTCGATTTGCTGCATTCGATGCATGAAAGACTCGATCCACATTTGGCGATAGAATGCCTAATTTTATCACCGTACGACTGCGTCGAAAGAGCCCATCCCAGCATGCAGCCGCTCCTCCTGACTCCCATTGCACTTTCGCTCCTGCTGGCCGGCCTGGTCCACGCAGAGGAAACCGCGCCCGCCCTGCGCACCGACCCGGCGCTGAACCTGACCCCCAGCCGCAACGATGAGCCCGGTGCCTGGTATCTACAGGCCGACCAGGTCGAGGGTAACCCGGCAACCAAAATCAACGCGGCAGGCAAGGTGGAACTACGCCGGCGCGGCGAGCTGATTTTCGGCGACAAGCTGTGCTACCAGGCCGACCCGGAACAGATCGAGGCCGATGGCCATGCGCGTGTCGAACAGTATGGCGACGTGGTGTGGGGGGACAAGATGCTCCTCAAGCGCGCCGATTCGACCGGCTTCGTCGACAACGCACGCTACCAGTTTGCCCTGGGCGCTCGCGGCAACGCGCTCAAGCTGCTGATGGAAGGCGACAAGAAATACCGCCTCAAGGACGCCACCTTCACCACCTGCGCGCCGGGCCAGGACGACTGGCTGTTCCGCACCAGCGATCTCGACCTCGACTACACGCGCAACGTTGGCTCGGCCACCCACAACACCCTGCGTTTCATGGGCGTGCCGGTCATCTACTGGCCGTGGATGGATTTCTCGCTCAACGGCCAGCGCAAGAGCGGCTTCCTCGCGCCGAGCTTCGGCACCACGAGCAAGGGCGGCGCCGAGCTGATGTTGCCGTTCTACTGGAACATCGCCCCCAACTACGATATGGAGATCGCCCCGCGCTACATCACCCGGCGCGGCCTGGCGCTCAACGGCGAGTTCCGCTACCTGCGGGAGACCTTCAGCGGCGAGCTCAAGCAGGAATACCTGGCCAACGACAAGCTTACCGACAGCACGCGCAGCGCCACGATCTACCAGCACCGCCAGCGCTTCGGCGACAGCCTGTACGGCGAGCTGAACCTGCAGCGCGTGTCGGACGACCAGTATTTCACCGACCTCAGCAACAAGATCAGCAGCACCTCCCAGGTGATCCTGCCGCGCGAGGGCTTGCTCGCCTACAACCGCCCGGACTGGAACATGCTGGCGCGGGTGCAGCGCTATCAGACATTGCAGGACCCGGCCGCACCGGTGCTGCCGCCCTATGCGCGGCTGCCGCAACTGCAGCTGAATGCCCAGCAGCTCAACCGCTGGGGCGCGGACTGGCTGTGGGCCAGCGAGTACACGCGTTTCGATCACCCCACGCTGACCACCGGCCAGCGCCTGGTGGCCAACCCGTCGGTATCGTTGCCGCTGAACACCACCTACGCCTTCCTCAAGCCCAAGCTGGGCCTTCACTACACGCGCTACGAGATCGATTCGCAAGGCACGCAGGCGGCCTACCAACGCACGCGCACGCTGCCGACCTTCAGTACCGATGCCGGCGTCGTGCTCGAGCGCGATGGCTCGTGGTTCGGCTCCAGCTACGTCCAGACACTCGAACCACGGCTGTTCTACGTGCGGATTCCCTACCGCGACCAGAGCGACCTGCCGAACTTCGACAGCGCGGAAATGGATTTCAACTTCGCGCAGATGTTCTCGGAAAACCAGTTTGCCGGCTCCGACCGCATCAACGAGGCCAACCAGCTGACGGCGGCCGTCACCACGCGCTTCATCGACGCCGGCTCCGGCATCGAACGCATGCGCTTCGCGCTGGGCCAGCGCTTCTACAAGAACCCGCAACGCGTGACGCTGAATAGCGCGCCGCGCGCCAGCAACTCGTCGGACATCATCGCGCTGGCCGGCGGCCAGCTGACTCAGGCGTTGAACCTCGATGCGACCTGGCAATACAACACCAGCGACAACCGCACCCAGCGCGTCTATGCCGACGCACGCTACCAGCCCGAGCCGGGCAAGGCGCTCAACCTCGGTTACCGGCTCAGCCGCGACCTGCTCAAGCAGGTCGATGCTTCTGCCCAGTGGCCGATTTCCAGCCGCTGGTGGGGCGTCGGCCGGGTCAGCTATTCACTCAAGGACAAGAAGACGCTGGAGACCATTGCAGGCCTTGAATACAATGCCGGCTGCTGGGTGTTCCGCATCGTTGGCCAGCGTTTCGTGACCACTGCCAACGAAAACAACAGCGGCCTGTTCCTGCAGATCGAGCTGTCGGAGGTGGCCCGTGTCGGCTCCAACCCGCTTGAGCTCCTGTCCCGCTCCATCTCCGGCTACACCCACATCACCGCGAAACCGCAACCTTTGGCTTCCGACGCGTACCAATGACCCGTACAGACAACAAGAGAACCACCATGACTCAAAAGCTGTTCCGCTCCACCCTCCTCACCGCCCTGCTGCTGGCCCCGAGCCTGCAGGCAGCGCCGGTGACCGTCGATCGCGTGGTGGCCGTGGTCAACAAGCAGGCCATCACCTACAACGAGCTGAAGGAACGGGTGAAGTCGGTATCGCGGCAGATGAATGCGCAGAAGATCCCGCTGCCAGAGGAAACGGTGCTCGAAAACCAGGTGCTCGAGCGCGTCGTGAACGAACAGGTGTTGCTGCAGCTGGCGCAGGATACGGGCATCCGCGTCGACGACGTGCAGCTCGACCGCATGCTCGAGCGCATCGCCCAGCAGAACAATATGACGGTGCCGCAATTCCGCCAGGCGCTGTCGAAGGATGGCATCGACTTCAGGCAGTTCCGCGAGGAAATCCGCAACGAAGTGATCATCAGCCGCCTGCGCGATCGTGAAGTCGACAACAAGGTCACCGTCAGCGACGCCGAAATCGAAAACCAGATGAAGCTGCAGGATACGCAGAAGGAAAGCGCGCAGGAGTACCAGATCGCGCACATCCTGCTGCAGATTCCGGAAAACGCGACGCCCGAGCAGATTGCCCAGCTGCGCGACAAGGCCGACAAGGCCGCAGCCGAGATCAATAAGGGCGCGAACTTCGCCCAGGTGGCCGCGAGCTACTCCGAATCGCCCGACGCGCTGCAGGGCGGCGACCTCGGCTGGCGTCCGTCGGGCCGCATTCCCGGGCTGTTCCTCGAACAGGTCGAGAAGCTGAAGAGCGGCGAGGTGAGCCCGGTGATCAAGAGCGCCAAGGGCTTTCATATCGTCAAGCTGATCGACAAGCGCAAGAAGGAAGAACAGGTGGTCGTGGCGCAGACCCACGCCGAGCACATCCTGGTGCGCACGACCGAGGTGGTATCCGAGCAGGATGCCAAGCAACTGATCGAACGCGTGCAGGACCGCCTGCGCCAGGGCGCCGCCTTCGAGGACATGGCACGCCAGTACTCCGAGGACGGCAGCGCCACCAAGGGGGGCGATCTGGGCTGGATCAACCCGGGCGACACCGTACCGGAATTCGAACAGGCGATGGACACCTTGGAGCCCGGCCAGGTCAGCGCGCCGGTCAAGACCCAGTTCGGCTGGCACCTGATCAAGGTGCTCGAACGCCGCAACCAGGATGTCAGTGCCGATCGCCTGCGCAACTCGATCCGCCAGGCCATCCGTGCGCGCAAGGCCGACGAGAATTTCGTTGACTGGGCACGCCAGCAGCGTGACCGCGCCTATGTCGAAATCAAGCTGGAAGACCGCTGAGTGGCCGATCTGCCACTGATCGCGCTGACGGCGGGCGAGCCGGCCGGTATCGGCCCTGACCTGGCGGTGATGCTCGCGGCCAGGCCCTGTGCCGCACGCATCGTGGTCATCGCCGACCGCGCCATGCTGGCGGCGCGCGCAGCGCAGCTCGGGCTCGACGTCACCCTCGTCGAACATGACGGCGCCGGGGCGTTTGCCCCGGGTACGCTGACCGTGCTGCATGTGCCTGCCGCAGCTACGGCTGAGCCCGGCAAGCTGAACCCGGCCAATGGGCAGTATGTGCTCGACACGCTCGAACGCGCGGTGGCCGGCTGCCTGTCTGGCGAATTCGCGGCGATGGTCACCGCACCGGTGCACAAGGGCGTGATCAACGAGGCCGGCGTCGCCTTCACCGGCCACACCGAGTGGCTGGCCGAGCGCACCGGCACGCCGCGCGTGGTGATGATGCTGGCGGGCGGCTCGCTGCGCGTGGCGCTGGCGACCACCCATCTACCGCTCAAGGATGTGCCGGCCGCCATCACACGCGATTCGCTCGGCGAGGTCATCCGCATCCTGCATCGCGACCTGCGCGGCAAGTTCGGCTTTGCCGCGCCGCGCATCCTGGTCGCCGGCCTCAACCCGCACGCGGGCGAAGGCGGCCACATGGGCCGCGAGGAGATCGACGTGATCATCCCCGTGCTCGAACAATTACGCGGCGAGGGCATGAACCTGATCGGCCCGCTGCCGGCCGACACGCTGTTCAACCCGCCCCAGCTGGCGCGTGGCGACGCGGTGCTGGCGATGTATCACGACCAGGGCCTGCCGGTTCTCAAGTACGCGACCTTCGGCCACGGCATCAACGTCACGCTGGGCCTGCCCGTCATCCGCACCTCGGTCGATCACGGCACGGCACTCGATCTAGCCGGCAGTGGCAAGATCGACAGCGGCAGCCTCGATGCCGCCATCGCACTCGCGATCGAGCTGGCGACACGGGCGGCAGCCTGAGCCGCCGGCCGGCTCGCCCACCTTTTCTGGAATTGCCCGCATGAGCAAACACATCCCGCGCAAACGCTTCGGCCAGAACTTTCTGGTCGACCAAGCCGTGATCAATGACATCATTTACGCTATTTCCCCGCGCGCCGACGACCTGATGGTCGAAATCGGCCCCGGCCTCGGTGCCCTGACCAAACCGCTGCTGGCCCAGCTCAAGCATCTGCATTGCGTCGAGATCGACCGCGACATCATCGCGCGGCTGGAAAAAACCTACCCGCCCGAGCGCGTGACCATCCATGGCGTCGATGCGCTGAAATTCGATTTCGGCAGCCTGGGCGAGAAGCTGCGCATCGTCGGCAACCTGCCTTACAACATCTCGTCGCCGCTCTTGTTCCACCTCGCCGAATACCGCGACCGCATCGTCGACATGCATTTCATGCTGCAGAAGGAAGTGGTCGACCGCATGGTGGCGGAGCCCTCGACCACCGATTACGGCCGCCTGTCGGTGATGCTGCAGTACCGCTTCTACATGGAGAAGGTGCTCGACGTGCCGCCCGGCTCGTTCGACCCGCCGCCCAAGGTCGATTCCGCCGTGGTGCGGATGATCCCGCTGCCGGCCGCCGAGCTCACCGCGAGCCGCATCGATACGCTCGAAGAGGTGGTGACGCAGGCCTTCTCGCAGCGCCGCAAGACCTTGCGCAACAATCTGCGCGGGGTGCTCGACGATGCCGATTTCACCGCGCTCGACATCGACCCCGGCCTGCGCCCGGAAAACCTCAGCGTTGCGCAGTTCGTCTCCATCGCCAATCGGGTCGCGACGCGCCAGCCCTAGCCTGCACAGGACCGGCAGGCCACACACGCCGAACCGATGCGCCCGCCGCCCTGGCGGGCGCACCACATCGACCGGAGCATCGCGCCGTCGAGTGGCGCCGGTGACTCGACGGCCATCATCGGCTATACCTAGCTTAGCGTCGTGCCCTGCCTCCACCCAGGGTGTGATGCCGCAAGGCGCGCCAGTACAGGAAAGCCGCAATTGTTCCTGATGACGGCTCGGTTACCATGCGGCAGCGTCCACGCCTAGACGGCGGACCTGTGTGGCACTAACCACGCGGGGCCGACGCACCGACAAGCAAGCGATTACAAGGCCGCCTGGCCATCCCAAAAAATTGCGGTAGCAGCTTTTTGCTAAGGAGACAGATTCATGCGTATTCAGCGCAACATCGTGGCGGCCCTGATCGCCAGCATCGCCGCCACCGGCGCGGCATCGGCGGCCGAGCTGACCGGCACGCTCAAGAAGATCAAGGACAGTGGCGCGATGACGCTCGGCCACCGCGAATCGTCGATCCCGTTCTCGTATCTCGACGACAAGCAGAAGGTGGTCGGCTACTCGCAGGACGTCGCCAACGAAGTCATCGCCGCGGTGAAAAAAGAGCTGAAGATGCCGGGCCTGATCGTCAAGCTCAACTCGGTCACCTCGCAGACGCGCATCCCGCTGGTGCAGAACGGCACCGTCGACCTCGAGTGCGGCTCCACCACCAACAACACCGAGCGCCAGAAACAGGTTGCCTTCTCCGATTCGATCTTCGTCATCGGCACCCGCCTGCTGGCCAAGAAGACCTCCGGGGTGAAGGACTTCCCGGACCTCGCCGGCAAGACCGTGGTCACCACCGCCGGCACCACCTCCGAGCGCATCATCCGCAAGATGAACGCCGACAAGAACATGGGCATGAACGTGGTCAGCGCGAAGGACCACGGCGAATCGTTCCTGATGCTGGAAACCGGCCGCGCTGTCGCCTTCATGATGGATGACGCCCTGCTCTACGGCGAAATGGCCAAGGCCAAGAACCCCGGCGAATGGGCCGTGGTGGGTAAGCCGCAATCGTTCGAGGCTTACGGCTGCATGATGCGCAAGGACGATCCGCAGTTCAAGGCACTGGTCGACAGCACCATTGCCGGCCTGATGAAGAGCGGCAAGATCAACGATATCTACAAGCGCTGGTTCATGTCACCGATCCCGCCCAAGGGGCTCAACCTGAGTTTCCCGATGAGCGACGACATGATGGCGCTGATCAAGAACCCGAACGACAAGGCTTACGAATAAGCCACCGCACGGAGGGGCTGACGGCCCCTCCCCTGTCCGCCCCCCTCTCACCCCACGAGCGGGTGGCGGCGGCAAGCGCCAGCCAGAGCGCCCAGCTCGTTCCGGCCCCCACAAGGGGCAATGCATGGGTGGGCTTGCCGAACCTGTCATATAACTAAAGCGTCACCGCCAGCGCCAACGCCACGGGTTCGTGCCCGATGCGTGCTTGCGCGCTTCACGCCATTCCACACTGGAGAGGTTTCATGTCTTATCAATGGAACTGGGGAGTGTTCGCACAGACCACCCCGGACGGCCTGGACACCTACTTCGGCTGGCTGCTCGCCGGCATGAAGTGGACCCTCGCCGTATCGCTCTCGGCCTGGGTGCTTGCCCTGGTCCTGGGCTCCCTGCTCGGCATCCTGCGCACCGTGCCGAACCGATGGCTGTCGGGCTTTGCCGGCGGCTATGTCGAGGTGTTCCGCAATATTCCGCTGCTGGTCCAGCTGTTCGTCTGGTTCTTCGTCTTTCCCGAGCTGCTGCCCAGCGCCTGGGGCGACGCGGTGAAACAGATGGACCCGGTCAAGGGCCAGCTCCTCTGGGGCTTCATCGGCCTGGGTATGTTCACGGCGGCGCGCGTATGCGAGCAGGTCCGCTCCGGCATCGAATCGCTGCCGCGCGGCCAGACCAACGCGGGCCTGGCGATGGGCTTCACGCTCGCGCAGACCTATCGCTTCGTGCTGCTGCCGATGGCTTTCCGCATCGTGATCCCGCCACTGACTTCCGAGTTCCTCAACATCTTCAAGAACTCGGCCGTGGTATCGGTCATCGGCATGCTCGAGCTCGCCGGCCAGGCGCGCCAGCTGGTCGAATACACGGCGCAGCCCTATGAATCGTTCACGGCGGCGACGCTCGGTTACTTCGTGATCAATATCGTGGTGATGTATTTCATGCGCTGGGTCGAGAACCGCACACGCCTGCCTGGCTATATGGGGGGCAAATAATGGCTTACGAATTCGACTGGAGCTCGATCCCCGGCTCCATCCCCTACCTGCTCGAAGGCGCCAAGATCACCGGCGAAATCCTTGGTATCGCCCTCCTCGTCGGCATGACATGGGGCGCGCTGCTCGCGGTGATGCGCATTTCGCCGTCGAAGATACTGAGCACGTTCGCCACCGGCTATGTCAACCTGTTCCGCTCGATACCGCTGGTGATGGTGATCCTGTGGTTCTACCTGATCGTGCCCTCGCTGCTGAAATCGATCTTCGGCGACGACATCGGCGACATCCGACTCGTGTCGGCCATGACCGCGTTTGCGCTGTTCGAATCGGCCTACTACGCCGAAATCATCCGCGCCGGTATCCAGAGCGTATCGCGCGGCCAGATGGGCGCCGCCATGGCGGTGGGCATGACCTACAGCCAGGCGATGCGGCTCATCATCCTGCCGCAGGCCTTCCGCAACATGACGCCGCTACTGCTCACGCAGGCCATCATCCTGTTCCAGGATACCTCGCTGGTGTACGTGATCGGCCTGGCCGATTTCTTCGGCGCCGCGCAGAAGGTCGGCGAGCGTGACGGGCGACTGGTCGAGATGCTGCTGTTCGCCGGCGCCGCCTATTTCATTGTCTGCTTCAGCCTGTCCCAGGCCGTCAAAATGCTTCGCAAGAGGATCTCGAGATGATCAATATCAAGAACATCAGCAAGTGGTATGGCCAGTTCCAGGTCCTCACCGACTGCACGACCGAAGTCAAGAAAGGGGAAGTCGTCGTCGTCTGCGGGCCATCGGGCTCGGGCAAGTCGACGCTGATCAAGTGCGTGAACGCGCTGGAGCCGTTCCAGAAGGGCGATATCGTCGTCGACGGCACCTCGGTCGGCAACCCGAAGACCAACCTGCCCAAGCTGCGTTCGCGTGTCGGCATGGTGTTCCAGCATTTCGAGCTGTTCCCGCACCTGAGCATCACCGAGAACCTGACCATCGCGCAGACCAAGGTGCTGGGCCGCAGCGCCGACGAAGCGCGCGACAAGGGTCTCAAGCTGCTCGACCGTGTCGGCCTCAAGGCGCATGCGCACAAGTATCCGGGCCAGCTCTCGGGTGGCCAGCAACAGCGCGTCGCCATCGCCCGCGCACTGTCGATGGACCCGATCGTGATGCTGTTCGACGAGCCGACCTCGGCGCTCGACCCGGAGATGGTCAACGAAGTGCTCGACGTGATGGTCGAGCTCGCGCAGGAAGGCATGACCATGATGTGCGTCACCCACGAGATGGGTTTCGCGCGCAAGGTGGCCAACCGCGTGATCTTCATGGATCAGGGCAAGATCATCGAGGACTGCCAGAAGGACGAATTCTTCGGCAATATGGAAGCGCGCTCGGACCGCGCCAAGCAGTTCCTGTCGAAGATACTGCATCACTGAACGGCAGCAACGCATGGCAGTCGCAGCAGAATAACGGGCCTGATGGCCCGTTTTTTCATGCCTCACACCGCGGCCCCGCAGGCTGGCCTGCCCTCGGCTATGCGGCATCCATCAGACAAGGGAGCCCCCATGCCCAGCTACTGGGAACGCGACAACTGGATCTGCGCCGACGTGCTCATCATCGGCGGCAGCCTGATCGGCAGCCAGGCCAGGAGGCCCGTCCGTATTGAACGTCAGCCGTGCTCGGCAGCCTGCTCGCGAGCCACCGCCCGCGCCAGCGCCGGCCGTGCCCACATGCGCTTGCCATAGGCCATCAGCGACTCGGACTCGATCGGTACCTTGAAGGCCTTGGCCCAGCTCAGGCAGTGCGCGAGCAGGATGTCGGCAACGCTGAAGCGCTCACCCACGATGAACTCGCGCTCGCCGAGCCCCTGCTCGAGCAGCTTGGCGGTCTTGGCGAACTCCCACAGCGCGGTGTCGATAATCGCCGGCACACGCTTGGACTCGGGGTAGACAATCTTGTGCTTGGTGATGGTCCACAGCGGCTGTTCCAGCTCGGTCATCGCGAAATAGCTCCAGCGCTCGACCAGTGCCCGCTCATGCGTGCCCTCGGCCGGCAGCAGCCCGGCCGCCGGGTGGCGCATGGCGAGATAGTTGCAGATCGCCGCCGACTCGGTCAGCACGAGGTCACCATCGACCAGTACCGGCACCTTGCCCGCCGGGTTGAGGCTGACGAAGGGCTCGCGGCGCGCCGCCCCGCCGAACAGGTCGATGCTTTCGAAGTCATAGCTGGCACCGACTTCTTCAGCAGCCCACACGGCGCGGACGGAGCGGGAATTGGCATGGCCATAGATTTTCATGATCGTGTTCTCCTTGTGGTTTTGTGCGTTGACGCGTGTGTTGATTTGAGTATGCCGGGGGCGCCCGTGATGTGCGTTATCTTGCCTGTCTTCTGCGAATTGCCGATGGCATGGCCTTTGCGTCCTGTACATTCCGGGGAGCGCCGGCATCCGTGGGCAAGACTTGCACTCAGGCACTGACAGCTGCCCGGCGCTCAGCCAACGCCTCCAGCCATTCAGCCCGCCCTAGAACCACGCCCCCTGCATCTCCCACGCCGCCGTATCGAGCCCGCGCAGCAGGTCGGCCTGATGCCGGATCTCCGGTAGCTCCCAGCCCAGATAGTAGCGCGCCGCCTGCAGTTTGCCGCGATAAAACGCTTCGTCATCATGAGCCGCACCGGCCAGGCCGCGCTCGGCCGCCATCGCCTGGCGCAGCCACATCCACGACAGCACGACGCGCCCGGCCAGATCGAGGTAGAGCGAGGCGTTGGCGAGCGTGCGATCGACGCCGGCGCTGATGAAGCTCATCGCCAGCTGCAGCGTCAGTTCCCCGATGAGCTTGGCGGCGTCAGCCAGCGCAGCGGCCAGTGGCGCGCACTCGGCCAGGGTGGCGGCCTCGCGGCAGGTGTCGCCGATACGTTGCAGCAGCAGCTTGAATGCGGCGCCATCCTGCATCGTCACCTTGCGGCCGAGCAGGTCGAGCGCCTGGATGCCGTTGGTGCCTTCGTGGATCGGGTTGAGGCGGTTGTCGCGGTAATACTGTTCGACCGGGTAATCGCGCGTGAAGCCGTAGCCGCCGAGGACCTGCACCGCCAGCTCGTTGGCCTTGAGGCAGTATTTCGCCGGCCAGGCCTTGGCGATCGGCGTCAGCAGCTCAAGCAACAGGCGTGCCTCGTCGCGCTGGGCTTGGTCCGGCGCGGTGGCGATGTCATCGACCAGCGCCGCGCAGTAGAACTCGAGTGCCAGCGCGCCTTCGACATAGGCCTTCTGCTGCAGCAGCATGTGGCGCACGTCGGCGTGCTCGATGATGGGCACCTGCGGCGCGCCGAAGTCCCGGCTCGATGCCGGGCGGCCCTGCGGGCGGCTCCTGGCGTAGTCGAGCGAATACAGGTAGCCCGCGTAGCCGAGCATGGTGGCGCCCATGCCGACGCCGATGCGCGCCTCGTTCATCATGTGGAACATGTAGCGCAGCCCGTGGTTGGGCTCGCCCACCAGGTAGCCGATGGCGCCGCCCTGCTCGCCGAAGTTCAGCATGGTCGAGGTGGTGCCGCGCCAGCCCATCTTGTGCAGCAGGCCGGCCAGTGCGACATCGTTGCGCGCGCCGAGCGCGCCGTCGTCGCCGACGAGGAACTTGGGCACGATGAACAGCGAGATGCCCTTGACCGCGGCCGGCGCGCCCTTGATGCGGGCCAGCACGAGGTGGACGATGTTCTCGCTGAGCTCGTGGTCGCCGCCCGAGATGAATATCTTGTTGCCGCTGAGCCGGTAGCTGCCATCCGGCTGCGGCTCGGCAGCCGTGCGCAGGTCACCCAGCGAGGAGCCGGCGTGCGGCTCGGTCAGCGCCATGGTGCCGGTAAAGCGGCCCGTCAGCATCGGCTCGAGAAAGCGCCGTTTCTGCTCGTCGCTACCGAAATGGTGGATCACATTGGCCGCCGCCGTGGTCAGGAAGGCATAGGACGAGGTAGCGATATTGGCTGCCTGGAAATAGGCCTGGCAGGCCTGGACAACCGTGTGCGGCAGCTGCATGCCACCCAGCGCGTAGTCATGGTGGGCGGCGAGGAAACCGGCGTCGGCAAACGCATCGAGCGCCGCCTTGACCTGCGGGATGATGTGCACGCGCTGCCCGTCGAACTCGGGCTCGTGCTCGTCGAGCTCGCGGTTGTGCGGCGCGAAGTATTGCTCGGCCACGTGGCGCGCGGTGTCGATGGCGGCATCGAAGGTCTCGCGGCTGTGGTCGGCGAAGCGGGGGCGCGCAGTCAGCGCCTCGGTCGGCAGCAGCTCGTAGAGCTGGAAAGCAAGGTCGCGCGGGTTGATCAGGGGGTGGGACATGTCGATGGATCGCCTGTGAGGTGGATAGCCGGATGGCAGCGCCAGCACGGCTGGCCGGCGTGCAGTCCGGGGGCGGCGGTGCGCAGCCGCCGGGGTTCAACGCCCGACGAACTGCGCCGGGCGCCGCGCCATGAAGGCCGCGACGCCTTCCTTGGCGTCGTCGCTGGCCATCAGCGGCAGCAGGTCCGGGAATAGCCGCGCAATCGCCGCCGCCTCGCCCTGCTCCTTCGCCAGCCGTGCTGACGCCAGCGTGGCCTGCACGCCGAGCGGCGCCTGCTGCGCGATGGTGTTGGCGAGCGTGAGCGCGCGGTCGAACTGGCGGCCGGGCTCGACCAGCTCCTGCACCAGGCCCATGCGGTAGGCCTCGTGCGCGCTGATCTCGTCGCCGGTCAGCAGGTAGCGCATCGCATTGCCCCAGCCGATCTCCTGGAAGAAGCGCAGTGTCGCGCCGCCCACCGCGTAGATGCCGCGCTTCACCTCGATCTGGCCGAAGCGCGTGTCGGTGGCGGCGATGCGGATGTCGCCGGCCAGCATCAGCTCGATGCCGCAGGTGTAGCAGACGCCCTGCAGCGCGAAGATGACGGGCTTACGCACGCGCCGCGCCGGGTCGAGGCCGAAGGGTTCGAGCGCGCCGTCGGGCAGTGCCGGCAGCTGGCCGCCGGCAAAGGCGGGCACCCACTTGGGCAGGTCGAGCCCGGCGGTGAAATGCTCGCCAACCGCATACACCACACCGACACGCAGCTCGGGATCGCGGTCGAGTTCGCCGTAGGCTTGCGCCAGTGCGACATAGCCGTCGAGATCGAGTGCGTTGCGCTTCTCCGGGCGGTTGAGGCCCATGCACAGCACGGGGCCACGGCGTTCAACCAGTAAAGGGGATTCACTCATTGCTTGGTCTCCATCAGGGATACGACACCGACGGCAGGCTGGTCGAGGCTACCGAACCACAGCTTGCCGTCGTGCTCGACAACGTTGGTGATCGTGGAATAAGCGCGGCCGTCCGGGTCCTGCAGGTTGTGCGTGACCTTGCCGGCCAGATCGAGCCCGAGCACGAAGCCCATCGGTTTCGGCTTGGGCTGCACGGCCTTGGGCAGGCGCGCGACGATCTTGCGGATCGCCGGGTACGGCAGCAGGCGGTCGAGATCGGCCAGCCGCGGCGTCGGCAGCGAGACCCAGAAGGTGTCGCGGCCATTGGACAGCACACCGTCCGGCACGCCCGGCAGGTTGTCGGCGAACACATCGCTGGTGCCGGCCTTGGGGCCCGTGAGCCAGTAGCGCGTGAGCCGGTACTCACCGGTTTCGACCACCAGCACGAAACGTTGATCCGGGCTCACCGCGACACCGTTGGCGAAGTAGAGCCCCTTGAGCAACACGCGCGTTTGCCCCGTCTTCGGGTCGTAGGCCAGCAGGCGGCCGTTGCCGCCGTGCTCGATCAGGTCGCTCTCGTAGTCGCTGAGCGGGAAGCGGTCGCTCGCGTCCGAGAAGTAGATTGTGCCGTCGGCGCCGATGTCGAGGTCGTCGGGCAGGCCGAAGCGGCGGCCCTCGGCCTCGGTCGACAGGGTCGCCACCTTGCCGTCCGGCGTGACCGCCAGCAGGCCCTTGTCGGCATCGGCGACGATCAGCCGCCCCGCCGCGTCGAAACGCAGGCCCAGCGGCCGGCCGCCGGTATTGGCAAGCACCTGCAGCGCGCTGCCGTCGGGCTTCATGCGCACGATGCTGCCGTCGGCGGCGCCGGCGTAGAGCAGGCCGTCCGGGCCGAAGGCGATGTCCTCGGGTACGCCGTGGCCGCCCACGGCGATGCGGTGTGCGCCGGACAGCGCGTGGTTGGGTGCATACGGCCCAGCCAGGGCCGGTGCTGGTGGCGGGGTCCAGGCCTGCGGCACGACGTTCACCGGCCAGGCGAGCAGGTAGGCGGCGCCGGCAAGCAGCGCGGCGATCACGATATGGCGAGCGCGCATGGCCACCTCACCCAGGGTAGGCGTCGGTGGTCACCACCACCTTGCCGGTGGCCTGGCGCGAGGCCAGCAGCTGGATCGCCTCGGCCGCGCGCGCGAGCGGCAGCCGGGCCGAGATGTGCGGCTTGAGCTTGCCCTCGCGCAGCCAGCCAAACAGTTCGAGGATATTGGTCTGGTTGATCGCCTTCTGGCGCATCGCGAACTCGCCCCAGAACACGCCGAGAATCGCGCAGCCCTTGAGCAGCGGCAGGTTCAGCGGAATCTTCGGGATCTCGCCGTTGGCGAAGCCGATCACCAGGTAGCGCCCTTCCCACGCGATCGAGCGCAGCGTCTGCTCGGCATAGTCGCCGCCGACCGGGTCGACGATCACGTCGACGCCCTTGCCGTCGGTGAGCTGCTTGATGCGCTCCTTCAGGTCTTCGCTGCTGTAGTTGATCAGCTGGTCGGCACCGACTTCGCGGCACAGCGCCAGTTTCTCGTCGGTCGAGGCGCAGGCGATCACCTCGGCATCCATCAGCTTGGCCAGCTCCACCGCCGCCAGCCCCACGCCACCGGCCGCGCCGAGCACCAGCACGCGCTCGCCGGGGCGAAGCTGGGCGCGGTCCTTGAGCGCATGATAGGCGGTCGCATAGGTCATCACGAAGCTGGCCGCGACGGCCGGATCGAGATCGGCCGGCACCGGGAACACCTTGAACGCATCGGCCACCACCTGCTCGGCAAACGCGCCCCAACCGGTGAAGGCGACGACAGGGTCGCCGGCCTTGAGGTGATGGACGTTCTCACCCACCGCCTCGACCACCCCAGCCAGCTCGCCGCCGGGCGAGAACGGCAGCGGCGGCTTGAACTGGTAGAGCCCCTGGATGATCAGCGCATCGGGGAAATTGACCCCCGCCGCCGTGACGCGGATCAGCACCTGCTTGGGGCCGGGCTGCGGCGTGGGGAGGTCTTCCAGCACCAGCGACTCGGCCGGGCCGTAGTTCTTGCAGAGGATGGCTTTCATGAACATGTCTCCTATTGGGCTTGTATCTTTTTATGGTGTTCTTGTTGTGGGCGTACTGGTCTGGCGCTTCGTTGATGTTCGGGGCGGGGTGTCGCCCCGTTCGCCGAAGACAGGTGCTGCACGTACTAAAAGCGTGGTGCTCTGGGTGAGGCGGCGGCGGGTAGGGGCGACACTTGTGCGCAAGGTCGGTGCGGCTGTCACCCTCTCCCCTGCCCTCTCCCGTCGAGGGAGGGGGGGGTGCCTGTGCCTGTGCCTGTGCCTGTGCCTGTGCCTGTGCCTGTGCCTGCGCCTGCGCCTGCGCCTGCGCCTGCGCCTGCGCCTGCGCCTGCGCCTGCGTCTGCGTCTGCGTCTGCGTCTGCGTTAGTACAGTATCCGTGCCACAGCTGTGGCGATGGCGACAGATAGTGGCGTCGGCCCCGGTACTCCGGCAGCCGGCAACCCAGGGGCAAAACAAGCAGCGCTGTCTGCTTGGCGTCATCCCACCCAATCCATCCGAGATGCACGCTCCTCAACCTCACCCGGCTTACGCCGCTGCGCGGTTTACCCAGGCTACACGTGCTCGGCACGCCTCACGGCAAAGTCGGGGACACATGCCTCCGCTTGGGTGCACTTGCCGCCGTCCGTGGCACGCTCCGCCCCCTCTCCCTCGACGGGAGAGGGCTGGGGAAAGGGTGAACAACGCTGATATTGCGCACCGACACCCGCATCCACGCTCACGGTATCGCGCGCCAGGCGCCCAACACCGCGCGTAGCGCTCCACCCACAGATCACCCCAACGCCAGCCCTGGGTTACGCCGCCACGCCGCTAACCCAGGCCACATCCGCCGCTCACACCCCGCAGGGCGGCCCGTCACACCTCCGACACCTGCACGATCAGCTTGCCGGTATTCGAGCCGTCGAACAGTTTGTTGATCGCCGTCGGCGCCGCTTCGAGCCCCTGCACCACGTCGACGCGGTACTTGAGCTTGCCCGCCATATACCACTGCGCGTAGTCGTTGATCATCTCCTTCACGCGCGAGCCGAAGTCGGTGGCGATGAAGCCCTGGATGCGCAGGCGCTTGGAGATCACCATGGCGAAGTTGTAGGGGCCGGGCACCTTCTCGGTCGCGTTGTACTGGCTGATCAAGCCGCAGACGACCACGCGGCCGAAGGGGTTCATCACGCTCAGCACGGTATCGAGGATCTCGCCGCCGACGTTCTCGAAATACACGTCCACGCCCTTGGGGCAGGCCTCCTTGAGCTGCGTGCGCAGGTCGCCCTTCTTGTAGTTGACGGCCGCGTCGAAGCCGAGCTCGTTCACCAGCCACTCGCACTTGTCGTCGCTACCGGCGATGCCGACCACGCGCAGGCCCTTGATCTTGCCGATCTGCCCGACGAGCGAGCCGACCGAGCCGGCCGCGCCGGACACCAGCAGGGTTTCGCCCTCCTTGGGCTGGCCGACGTCGAGCAGGCCGAAGTAGGAGGTCATGCCGGCGAGGCCGAACAGGCCCAGGTTGGCAGTCAGCGGCAGCGGGCTGGCGGGCAGCTTGGTCACGCCCTCGCCGTTCGATACCACGCGTTCCTGCCAGCCGAACATGCCCTGCACCGTGTCACCCTTGGCGAACTTGGGGTGCATCGATTCCTCGACCACGCCGACGGCCAGGCCGCGCATGATTTCGCCGATCTGCACCGGCGGCACATAGCTCGGGCGGTCGATCAGCCAGCCGCGCATGGCCGGGTCGAGCGACAGGTAGACATTGCGGATCCGCAGCTGGCCTTCCTGCAGGGCAGGCACGGGCTCGCTGACCAGGTTGAAGTCGGACTGCTTGATCATGCCATCGGGGCGGACGGCGAGGCGCCACAGGCGGTTGGTTGTCGTGCTCATGTCGGTATCTCTCGTGGCTGATGTTTATTTGGTCGGGATGAAGGTCGGGCTGCGCTCGTTCAGGATGTCTTCCATGCGCGCCTGGATCGCGGGCTTGATCTGCGGATGCGTGAGTATGTAGAAGCGCTCGGCCTCGACGGCGGCGAACACGTCGTCGGCCACCTGCTCGGGCGCGATGCCATGCTGCACGGCGTTGATCACGGCCATGCCGATCTGCGCGGTCACCGGGTCGAGCTTGGTCGGGTCGGTCTTGCTGCCCTGGGTGCGGTTGCGCTCGCTCTCGGCGATGCGCGTCTTCACCCAGGCCGGGCACAGCACCGACACCTTGATCTTGCTCTGGCGCAGCGCCAGGTCGTGATGGAGGCCTTCGGAGATCGTCACCACCGCGTGCTTGCTCGCGTTGTAGGTGGCGAGCCCGGGCTGCGACAGCAGGCCGGCAACGGAGGCGGTGTTGACGATGTGGCCCTCCTCGCCCTTGGCCATCATGCGCGGGATGAACGCGCGCAGCGCATGGGTGACGCCGTACAGGTTCACGCCCATCACCCAGTCCCAGTCGGCCTGGCTCACTTCCCACACCGGCCTGGCGCAGGCCACACCGGCGTTGTTACACAGCAGGTGGACGTTGCCGAAGCGCTCGAAGGCGAGGTCGGCCAGCGCCTCGACCTGTTCCTGCTTCGATACGTCGGTCTTGAGGCCGATGGCCTCAACCCCCTGTGCCGCGAATTCGCTCAGCGTGGCGTCGAGCTTGCTGCCGTCGATGTCGGCCAGCACCAGTTTCATGCCCTCGGCGGCGGCCTTTCTCGCGATGGCCTTGCCGATGCCTTCTGCGCCGCCGGTGATGACGGCAACCTTGCCTTTCAAGTCCTTCATGTCGTTTCCTCTATGTTTCCGTTGATTCGTCCGTGCGCAGGCCCAGTCCCAGCAGCCGCGCCTTCAATTCGTCTTCGATCACGAGCGCACGACGCGACGCCGGGCCGAGCACGGCGAACGTCACCTCGGCCTCGGCCACGCGCTTGCCGGCGCGCACGATGCACTGCCGGAACACGCCGTCGCGCACGTTGAGCGCCAGCAGCTCGGTCTCGATCGTCAGCCGGTCGCCGATCACCGCCTCGCGCAGGTAGCGGATGTCGATGCGCGACACCACCACCTGCATCTGGCGCTCGGCGAACCAGCCGTAGTCGATCGCCTCCCACGCGCGCCAGCGCGCCTCGTCGAGCAGTTCGAGGTAGCGCGCGTTGTTGACGTGGCCGTAGCCATCGCAGTGGTAGGCGCGGATGTCGATCTCGGTGCTGTGCATCGTCTTATGCCTTCATGGCGTTGCTGGCCGCTTGCAGGCGGGGCGCGGCATGCGGCGGAATCCTGGGATGCAGGCCCAGCGCCGCCCCTGCCCGCATCCAGTCCTGCCGCTCACACCAGCAGGTAGCCGCCGTCCACATTGAGGCAGGTGCCCGTGGTGTAGCTCGCCGCCGGCGATACCAGATAGAGCACGGCGCCGGCCATCTCGTCCGGTTGCGCCACGCGGTTCATCGGGATGTGTTCGAGCGCCTTTTCGAGAATCGCCGGGTTCTTCACCAGCGCGGCGGCAAACTTGGTATCGGTGGCGCCGGGCAGCAAGGCGTTGACGCGCACGCCGATCGGCGCGCATTCCTTGGCGAAGGCCTTGGTCATCGAGATGACGGCCGCCTTGGTGATCGAGTAGATGCCCTGGAACACGCCCGGGATCATGCCGTTGACCGATGCCACGTTGACGATCGCGCCACCGCCGTGCGCTGCCATCAGCTTGGCGCCGTAGGACGACATGAAGAAATAGCCGCGGATGTTGACGTCGACTGTCTTCTGGAAGGCGCTCACGTCGGTATCGACGATCGGGCCGAAATGCGGGTTGGCCGCCGCGTTGTTGACGAGGATGTCGAGCCGGCCGTGCTTGTCTTCGATGCTCTTGAAGATGGCCTCGATCTGCTCCATCTCGCCGATGTGGCAGGCCATCGCCTCGGCCGAGCCGCCGGCCGCCTTGATCGCCTCGACCACGTCGAGGCAGGCCTCGATCTTGCGGCTCGACACGATCACGTGCGCGCCATGGGCCGCCAGCAGCTTGGCCGTGCTCTCGCCGATGCCGCGGCTCGCGCCGGTGACGAGGGCAATCTTGCCGGACAGGTCGAAGGTATTGGGGGTAGCCATCAGTGGTCTCCTCGTGGGCTATCGATAGGTAATCAGTTGCGGGTCGCCGGCCGCGTCGAGATGCGGGAAGGCGTTGACGGTACCGACGCTGACCTGGCCCGGGCGGTACATGAGCCGGGTGATGCCGGTATTGGCGAGCGTCCAGTTCAGATCGAATATCTTGCGGTCGGGAATGCCGAGCAGCTGCTGCACGATCACCGAGATCGGCCCGCCCGAGGTGAACACCCAGGTCGTGCCTTCGGCCGCCTGCGCGGTCAGCTCGGCCAGTGCCGCGTTGCAGCGGGTCTTGAAGCCGGCCCACGACTCCGCATAGTCGTCATGCGCGCCACCGACCCAGCGCGCCACGGCAGCGGTGAACACCTGCTG
This sequence comes from Chitinivorax sp. PXF-14, assembly GCF_040812015.1. Lineage (NCBI taxonomy): Bacteria > Pseudomonadati > Pseudomonadota > Betaproteobacteria > Chitinivorax > Chitinivorax sp. PXF-14. The sequence continues at coordinate 214,833 of NZ_JBFNXJ010000003.1, forward strand.
GAAGGCCTGGCGCGGGTTGCCCGAGTCGGCCAGGAATTGCCCCAGTGCGGCACGGTCATCGAACTCGGGGCGATAGCGCACCAGCACCTCGTGATGATCGAACTCGTCGAAGCCCTGGCCGATCTGCCACTCGCCGGCATAGCCGCCGGGCAGTGCGTCGAGGCAGGCTTCGGCAGTCTGCCGGTGGCGTTTGAGCGAGCCGGCCACCACGCGCGCGGGGCGCTGGCCGCAGCGGTGCAGCCAGTCGCCGAGCAGGCGCGACTGCTGTTCGCCCAGGGGCGAGAGCTGGTCGTAGTCCTCGGCGCCGAAGCTGGCCTGACCGTGGCGAATCAGGTAGATCGCTGGCATCGCGCGCCTCAGCCGGCCAGCAGCGCGCCGAGCGCCAGCAGGGCCGGCACCCCCTGAATGAACAGGATCGAGCGCTTGGCGGTGAGCCCGCCGTAGATGCCGGCAACCAGTACGCAGGCGGCGAAGAACAGCTGAATCTGGTGGCCGAACGCCGCATTCGGGTGCAGCAGCCCCCACACCAGGCCGGCGGCCAGGAAGCCGTTGTACAAGCCCTGATTGGCCGCCAGCGCCTTCGACTGCTCGGCGAAATCGGCGGTCAGGCCGAACACCTTGCGCCCCTTGGGCTTGGTCCACAAAAACATCTCGAGCACCAGGATGTAAACGTGCTCGATCGCCACCAGCCCAACCAATATCTTGCTCAGCATCTCCATGATTTTTCTCTTTTTGGCTTACAGGGTGGATTGGGAAATCAGGCGCTGGCAGCGCTGTTCGAGGTAGTTGGCGATACCGCCGAACATCGCGAACTGCGGGTTCTTGGCCTGGCCTTCCTGGTAGCGGCGATAGATCTGCTGCACGATCACCGCGAGGCGGAACAGGCCGTAGATCGCGTAGAAATCGAAGTTGTCGACGTGGTAGCCGGTCTTCTCGCCGTAGTAGTCGATCACTTCCTGGCGCGTCAGCATGCCCGGTGCGTTGGTCGGCTGGCGGCGCATCTGCTGGAAGATCGGGTCGTCGTCGGCCTGCACCCAGTAGGCGAGCGTGTTGCCGAGATCCATCAGCGGGTCGCCCAGCGTGGCCATTTCCCAGTCGAGCACGCCGATCACCTCGAACGGGTTGTCCGGGTTCAGCACCACGTTGTCGAAACGGTAATCGTTGTGGATCAGGCAGGTGGCGACGTCTTTCGCCGGCTGCTTGGCCTTGAGCCAGGCCATCACGGCTTCGAAATCGCCGACATCCTCGGTGCGCGCCTGGCGGAAGCGTTCGCTCCAGCCGTCGATCTGGCGCGCGACATAGCCCTCGCCCTTGCCGAGGTGATCGAGGCCGGCCTGCTTGTAATCGACCTGGTGCAGCTCGATCATCTTGTCGATGACGTTGAGGCACAGCTTGCGCGTGTCTTCCTCGTTGAGTGCCAGCCCCTTGGGCAGGTTCTGGCGCGGGATGATGCCCTTGATGCGGTCCATCACGTAGAAGTCGCAGCCCATCACCGACTGGTCCTCGCAGAAGGCGACGACATCGGGCACATAGCGGTAGACCGGCTTCAGTGCCGCCATGATGCGTGCCTCGCGTGCCATGTCGTGCGCCGACTTGGCGCGGTGGCCGAATGGCGGACGGCGCAGGATCAGGTCGCGGTTGGCATAGCGCACCAGATAGGTCAGGTTGGATGCCCCGCCGGGGAATTGGGTGATCTCGGGCGCACCGTCGAGCCCGCTCGCATGCCGTTTGATGAAAGCATCGACCGCCGTTGCGTCGAGCTCCTCGCCCGCGCGCACCGCGACGGCCTGGTCAATCAGTTGTTCCATGTTTCATCCTTCAATTGGGTCGCAGGCGCTGACCGCCCCGGTTTCCACGCGAGCGACGAGGCGCCGCGAGGGAAACGGAGTGGTTGCAAGCGCCCATCAGGCTGCGTCAGATCTTCACGCCGTACTTGGCCAGCTGCTGCCTCATCTCGAGCTTGGCAATCAGGCCGCGATGCACCTCGTCCGGGCCATCAGCCAGGCGCAGCACACGGGCGTAGGCGAACAGGCGTGCCAGCGGCACGTCGTCGGACACCCCCATACCACCGTGAATCTGCACTGCAGCGTCGATCACCTGCTGCGCCATGCTCGGCGCCACTACCTTGATCTGCGAAATCTCGCTCATCGCGCCCTTCACGCCGACGGTATCCATCATCCACGCGGCCTTCAACGTCAACAGACGCGCCTGCTCGATGGCCATGCGGGCATTGGCGATCACGTCCGGGTTGCCGCCGAGGCGGGCCAGCGGCTTGCCGAATGCGACACGGGTGGCGGCGCGCTTGCACATCAGTTCGAGCGCCATCTCGGCCGCGCCGATGGCACGCATGCAGTGGTGAATGCGGCCTGGGCCGAGGCGGCCCTGCGCGATCTCGAAGCCACGGCCGGGGCCGGCAATGAAGGCTGACAAGGGCAGGCGGACATTGGTGAAGCTGACCTCGCCGTGACCGTGCGGCTCGTCGAAGGCGCCGAACACCGGCAGCATGCGCTCGATCTTCACGCCCGGCGTGTCGAGCGGCACCAGCACCATCGAGTGCTGGCGGTGCTTGTCGGCATTCGGGTCGGTCAGCCCCATGAAGATCAGCACCCGGCAATGCGGGTGGCCGATGCCGGAGCTCCACCACTTGCGGCCGTTCAGCACCACCTCGTCGCCATCGACGATGGCGGTGGCTTCCATATTGGTGGCATCGCTCGATGCGACACCGGGCTCGGTCATGCAGAAGGCGGAGCGGACAGTGCCGTCCAGCAAGGGCTTGAGCCACTGCTCCTGCTGCTCGGCCGAGCCGTACTTGACCAGCACTTCCATATTGCCGGTGTCGGGTGCTGCGCAGTTGAAGATCTCGGCAGAAAACCCAGCGCGGCCGGTGATCTCGGCCAGCGGCGCATATTCGACGTTGGAGAGGCCGGCGCCGTGCTCATCCGGCAGGAACAGGTTCCACAGTCCGGCATCCTTGGCCTTCTGCTTCAGGCTTTCCATGACGGCCGGCTGGCGCCACAGGGTCCAGTCGGCGCCGGTCGGCAGCTGTGCGTAGTAATCAACCTCGGCCGGCAGCACGTGCTCCTGCATGAAGGCGTTCATGCGGGCGATGTAGTCGGCCGCTTTGGGGGAATGGGCGAAATCCATGGTAGCTCCTGCTCGACAAGTGATTTGCGCCAAGCATAGGGAGCGCCATAGAATCAAACAAATGAATAGTTTGAATTAGAGTTAATAAATTTCATGCATATAAGCCGGATCGATTTGAACCTGTTCGTGGTATTCGACACGATCTACACCGAAGGCACGCTGACACGCGCCGCACACAAGCTCAGCCTGAGCCAGCCGGCGATCAGCCATGCGCTGGCGCGATTGCGCGAGCTGCTGAACGACCCGCTGTTCACGCGGCAAGGCATGGGCATGGTGCCCACACCGCTGGCTCGCAACCTGATCGGGCCGGTGCGGCAGGCGCTGCAGACGCTCGAAATCAGCCTGCACGAGCAGGCCAGCTTCGACCCGCTGAGCACGCAGCGCACCTTCATTCTCGGCCTGCGCGACGTGCTCGAAGCCACCGCCCTGCCGCCGCTGCTCGCCCACCTGCAGCAGAACGCGCCGCACATCGACATCGCCAGCGTGCGCGTCGACCGCAACGAGATCGAGGCCGAGCTGGCCGCCGGCACGCTCGACCTGGTGGTGGACATCCCGATGCCGATGAGCCACGACATCCGCCAGAAACGACTGTCGCGCGACCGCCTGGTGGTGGTGGTGAACGCCGATCACCCGATCATCCGCGACGCGCTCGACCTCGACACCTATCTCGAGCAGCCGCACGTGCTGGTGTCGTCGCGCCGCAAGGGGCCGGGCCTGGAGGATTTCGAGCTGAACCGCCAGGGCCTGCGCCGCCGCATCGCGCTGCGCTGCCAGCACTATTTCGCCGCCAGCCGCGTGGTGAGCCAGACCGACTACCTGCTGACCATGCCCGAGCAGTACGCACGCGTCGCCAACCAGCAGTTCAATAATCGCCTGTTCGAGTTCCCGCTCAACGTGCCGCGGCTCGACGTGCACCTGTACTGGCACGCCAATGTCGAGAGCGACCCGGCCAACCGATGGCTGCGCGAGCAGATATCGACGCTGTTTGCCTAAACCAGCAGCGCAAAACCGAACACGCCGAGTATCGTGAACGCCAGCGCGATCTTGGCCGCCATGCCCAGTACCAGCCCCAGCCAGGCGGCGACGCCGACCTTGCCGGCGCGCAGCAGGTCGCGCTCGGCCAGGTATTCGCCGATTGCCGCGCCGATGAAAGGGCCGAGCACGATGCCCGGCAAGCCGCCGAGGACGCCGACCAGCGAGCCCAGCGTAGCACCCCACACGGCCTTGCCGCTGGCGCCGGCACGCTTGGCGCCGAGGCTGCCGGCAACGAAGTCGGCCAGCTGGCCGAGCAGCACCAGGAACCCGAGCAGCGCAAGCGTGGCGATGCCGACCTTGCTGAAGTGATCCACCCAGGCACCGAGCACCATGCCGGCCAGCATCAGCGGCATGCCGGGCAACAACGGCACGAGGTTGCCGACGAAGCCCACGACAATCATGGCAATGGCGAGCCCCCACCACAGCAGTTCCAATCCCATGCCCTCGCCTCAGTCCTGCCGCGGCCAGCCGTGGCGCCTGAAATCGACGCGGCCACTGGCGTCGAAGGCCACGCCCTCTTCTTCGAGCAGCAGGCGCTGGTACTCGTCGCTGCCGCCGAGCCCGCGCGCGCTGATGCGGCCCTGGCTGTTGAGCACGCGCCACCACGGCACCTCGCTGCCGTCCGGCAGCGCCTTGAGCGCATGCCCGACCAGGCGCGCGCGGCGCGGCATGCCGGCGAGCTCGGCGATGCGCCCGTAAGTGCATACGCAGCCGGCCGGAATCGTGCGGATGACGCTGTAGAAGCGTTCGAATGGAGCCATCTGTGTCATGACGGACATGCTATCCCAGCGCCGGTGGCGGGTCGAGGCAAGGCGTGGGCCTCATCCGCACGGCGGCCCGATCAGGCGCGACACGGCAAGCGTCAGCGCCGACGGGACTTGGCCAGCACGTGGGTCATGCCTTGCCCAGGCGAGGTGGGCAGCATGTCGTAGGGAGACATCGGCTGGCTTCCTACATCAGGCAGTGATCGATCACCGCGATCTCTTCCGGCACGTGTTCGTCCGCGAGTGCTTCGCGCAGGTTGATCTCGATGGCGCGACTGATCGATTCGAGCGGCAGGTCGTTGGGGTCGAGCCCGAACGGCTCCTCGATCTCGTCGCCGAGCGCGTCGAGGCCAAAGAAGGTGTAGGCGACGATGCCGACCACAAAGGGCGTCATGAAGCCGATCGAATCCACCAGGCCGAAAGGCAGCAGGAAGCAGTATAGATAGGCCGTGCGGTGCAGTAGCAGGGCGTAGGAGAACGGGATCGGCGTATTCTTGATGCGCTCGCAGCCGGCCGCGGCGGAGGCCATGGCCGACAGCGTGGCATCGAGCGCGGCGGCACGGCAGCCGTCGAGCCGCCCCTCTTGCAGGCATTGCTGCAGATCCTGGCCCATGCACTGCATCAGCCAGTCCGGTGGGTTCGACGTCTGCGTCAGCCGCCGCGTCTCGTGTTCGGACAACAGCGGGGTGAGCTCATGGTAATCCGTGCTGTCGCGCAGCATGTGGCGCAGTGCGTGCACGAAGGCGATGGTCCGGTAGACCATGCGTACCCGCACGTCGGACAGGCCGTTGCTGGCCAGCATCGGCGTGGGCATGTCGATCAGGCTCTGGCATTGCCGCGCCAGGCTGCGGCTGCGGTGCACGAGCTCGCCCCACAGTTTGCGTGCCTCCCAGTAGCGGTCGTAGGCCGCCGAATTACGAAAACCCAGGAAGATGGCGAGCGCCAGCCCAATCAGGCTGAACGGGATGGTGGTCAGCGTGATCTTGAGATGGAACAGCGCGCCGTGGGTGACGGCCACGATGGTGGCGACGAGGGTGTTCGCGAGCAGCGGGCCGCGTATCTGCGGCAGGATGGAGCCGCGCAGGACAAAAAACAGGCGGAAACCAGAGGGGCGGTCGCGGACGATCATGTAACGCTAAATCCGTTCAAAAACATCAAACAGCCCGGCTTGACGGGCCTTGCCATGAAAAATGCCGCCCTGCGGGCGGCATCCTCTCGGAGCTTGGTCTTACTTGCGTTCGACCTGGCTCACATCGCGCACGGCCCCGGTGTCGGCCGAGGTCGTCATCGCCGCGTAGGCGCGCAGCGCGGGCGACACGTAGCGCTGGCGGTTGACCGGCTTCCACGCGTCGCGGCCCTTGGCTTCCATCGCGGCGCGGCGGGCGGCGATTTCCGCGTCGTCCACACGCAGGCTGATGCCGCGGTTCGGGATGTCGATATCGATCATGTCGCCTTCGTTGACGAGGCCGATCACGCCGCCCTCAGCCGCTTCCGGGCTGACGTGGCCGATCGACAGGCCCGAGGTGCCGCCGGAGAAGCGGCCGTCGGTCAACAGGGCGCATTCCTTGCCCAGGCCCTTGGATTTCAGGTAGCTGGTCGGATACAGCATTTCCTGCATGCCCGGGCCGCCCTTCGGGCCTTCGTAGCGGATCACGACGATATCGCCGGCCACGATCCGGTCGGCGAGAATTGCTTCAACCGCCGCATCCTGGCTCTCGAACACGCGCGCACGGCCGCTGAACTTGAGGATGGAGTCATCGACACCGGCCGTCTTCACGATGCAGCCGCGCTCGGCGATATTGCCGGTCAGCACGGCCAGGCCGCCGTCCTGCGAGTAGGCGTTGGCCTTGTCGCGGATGCAGCCTTCGGCGCGGTCATCGTCAAGCTCGGGGTAGCGCATGCTCTGGCTGAACGCGATGGTGGTTGCGACGCCGCCGGGCGCGGCGCGGTAGAAGGTCTTGGCCGCGTCATCGACGCTCGGGCGCTTGATGTCCCACTTGTCGAGCGCGTCGGCCATGGTCGGGGCGTGGACGGTTTTGGCATCGCGGTTGATCAGGCCGGCGCGGTCCAGCTCGCCGAGGATGCCGATCACGCCACCGGCGCGGTGCACGTCTTCCATGTGGTATTTCTGCGTCGCCGGGGCAACCTTGCTGAGGCAGGGCACACGGCGTGAGACGCGGTCGATGTCCTTCATCGTGAACGGCACACCGGCTTCATGAGCGGCAGCCAGCAGATGCAGCACGGTGTTGGTCGAGCCGCCCATGGCGACATCGAGGCTCATCGCGTTTTCGAAGGCATCGAAGGTGGCGATCGCGCGCGGCAGCACCGAGGCGTCGTCCTGCTCGTAGTAGCGCTTGGCCAGCTCGACGATGGTGCGGCCAGCTTTCAGGAACAGTTCCTTGCGGTCGCCGTGGGTGGCGAGCAGCGAGCCGTTGCCGGGCAAGGACAAGCCCAGCGCTTCGGTCAGGCAGTTCATCGAGTTGGCGGTGAACATGCCGGAACAGGAGCCGCAGGTCGGGCAGGCGGAGCGCTCGATCACGGCGACTTCCTCGTCGCTGACCTTGCTGTCGGCGGCTTCGACCATCGCGTCGACCAGGTCGAGATTGCGCTCGACGCCGCGCCAGTTGACCTTGCCCGCTTCCATCGGCCCGCCGGATACGAACACGACCGGGATATTGAGGCGCAGCGCGGCCATCAGCATCCCTGGGGTGATCTTGTCGCAGTTCGAGATGCACACCAGCGCATCAGCGGTGTGGGCGTTGACCATGTATTCGACCGAATCGGCGATCAGGTCGCGGCTCGGCAGCGAGTACAGCATGCCGCCGTGGCCCATGGCGATGCCGTCATCGACGGCGATGGTGTTGAATTCCTTGGCCACGCCGCCGGCCTTCTCGATCTCGCGCGCCACCAGCTGCCCCATGTTCTGCAGGTGCACGTGGCCCGGCACGAACTGGGTGAAGGAGTTGGCGATCGCGATGATCGGCTTGTTGTTGAAATCCTCGTCCTTCATGCCGGTGGCGCGCCACAGGGCGCGGGCGCCGGCCATGTTGCGGCCGTGGGTGGATGTGCGGGAACGGTAAGCGGGCATGGCAACCTCAAACGGAATCGGGTGTATCAATACGTACGGCCCGCAACGGGCGGGCATTCACGGCGTCGCGACTGGGCGACGATACGGCGGGGTAGGCCGGAAACGGCAGGGTCTCGGCACGGGTAGGCCTGACGCGGCGCCAAACAAGGGATGGGGAAGATTGTAACAAAAACAGGGCGCCGCCGAATGCGCAGTTCTACCGAAGGCAGAGGCAAAACTGTGACGGTGCATTCAGATACCGTGCAATCCAGTCGCAGCAGCGCGCCGGCCGCTTGCCGCTCATCTGGCGAGCCATACCGCAGTGCAAGCGGCATCGGAGCAAGCCCCCATCACGGCTTGCGCACCAGGATCAGCCGCGACACGACACCCGCCACCACGCCCCAGAACGCGGCGCCGATGCCGAACAGCGTGACGCCGGAGGCGGTGACGAGAAACGCGATCAGCGCCGGCTCGCGCTCCGTCTCGTCGGCGAGCGCGGTCGCCAGCCCGCGGCCGATCGTCGGCAGCAGTGCGAGGCCCGCCACGGCGATGATCAGCTCGTGCGGGAAGGCGGTGAAGATATCGACGATGCTCGGCGCGAGCAGGCCGATCACGATGTAGAGCGCACCGGCCGCCGCCGCCGCAAGATAGCGCTTGCCCGGGTCGGGGTGCACCTCGGCGCCCATGCACAGCGCCGCCGTGATCGCAGCCAGGTTCAGCGCATAGGCGCCGAACGGCGCCAGCAGGAGCGTCGCCAGCCCGGTCAGCGCGATCACCCGGGAGACCGGCACCGGGTAGTTGAATGCCTTGAGCACGGCCACGCCCGGCACGTTCTGCGAGGCCATGGTGACGATGAACAATGGCAGCGCGATGCCGATCATGTCCGCCAGCACGAAGTGCGGCGCGGTCGCCACCGGCGTCGCCCAGTGCAGCGCCAGTACTGGCAGCACGAGCTTGCCGGAGAGCAGCGCAGCCGCCACGCCGGCCAGCAGCACCAGCGGGATCACGAAACGCTGGGTCACGCGCTTGCCGACGAGGTAGACCAGCAACATGGCGCCCACCACCGGCAGCGCGGTTTTCAGCGCAGCGAAGGTCTCCAGCCCGAAACGCACCAGCACGCCGGCCAGCAGCGCGCTCGCCAGTGCAGCCGGGATGCGGCTCATGCCGCGCTCGAACCAGCCGGTGATGCCGACCAGCAACAGCAGCGCGCCGCACAGCATGAAGGCGCCGATGGCGCTCGCCACCCCGCCCTGATGCGCGGTGACCGCCAGCAGCGCCGCGCCGGGCGTGGACCAGGCCGTGACCACCGGCATGCGCAGCCACAGGCTCGGCAGCAGCGTGGTCAGCCCCATGCCGAGGCATAGCGCCAGCGTCATCGAGATGATGCCGGCGCGGTCCATGCCCATGGCCTGCCCGGCCTGCACCACGATCGCGTAGGAGCTGGTGAAGCCCACGAGCACGGTGACCAACCCCGCAGCGAGCACGGACAGCGCGTGGCCTTGGGATTTGAGGGAGGGCGTATCTGCTTGGGCCGGCATGGGGAACCTATCGTCGTGAGTAGCGTCCATCGCCGCTGCATGCGGCGACCGACATGTCGCAGCATTATCGACAAACGCCTGTAACCGGCACAAGCCACACTTCCGCCATCGCCTCACCGGCACAGCCGGCCGCGGCGTGCTGTGTATAATCGCGAGCTTCCGCAGCCAAGGTGCCCACACCATGATGATTCACCCGCAGTTCGACCCCGTCGCCATCCACCTGGGCCCCATGGCCGTGCGCTGGTATGGCCTCATGTATCTGGTCGGCTTCATGCTGTTCGTCGCGCTCGGCCGCTATCGCATCAAGCAGCGCCCGGATCTCGGCTGGGATGCGCGCCAGCTCGACGACCTGCTGTTCTACGGCGTGCTCGGGGTGATACTCGGCGGGCGCTTCGGCTACGTGCTGTTCTACAAGTTCGGCGACTACCTGGCCAATCCGCTGTCCATCCTCAAGGTGTGGGAAGGCGGCATGTCCTTCCACGGCGGCTTTCTCGGCGTGCTCGTCGCGATGTGGATTTACGGCCGTCGCACCGGCAAGGGCTTCTGGCAGGTGGCCGACTTCGTCGCACCGCTGGTGCCCACCGGCCTGCTTGCTGGCCGCATCGGCAACTTCATCAACGGCGAGCTGTGGGGCCGCGTCACCAGCCCCGATGCGCCGTGGGCGATGATCTTCCCGCAGGCCGCACGCGAGGATATCCAGCAGGCCGCCAGCAACCCGCAATGGCTGCAGTGGCTGACGCAATTCAACGGCCTGCCGCGCCACCCGTCGCAGCTCTATCAGGCCGGGCTCGAGGGGCTGGCGCTGTTCCTCATCCTCTGGTTCTATTCGGCCAAGCCACGCCAGGCGGGGCAGGTTTCTGCGCTGTTCCTGATCGGTTACGGCGCCTTCCGCTTCATTGCCGAGTTCGCGCGCGAGCCCGACAGCTTCCTGGGCTACCTGAGCCTGCACCTGAGCATGGGGCAGTGGCTGAGCCTACCGATGATCATCGTCGGCGCCATGCTGTTCGTCATGTTCGGCCGCAAGCCCAGCGTCTAGCCCCCATCCGCTGCACTATGCTGAAGCGGTAGGGCATCGCGGCCCCTTGCCGCCGCGATGCGCGAGGAGGCCGCCATGCAAGTACATATTCTCGGCTGCAGCGCCGGCATCGGTGCGCCACGGCGCACCACCTGCATCCAGATCAACGACGATCTGCTGATCGACGCCGGCACCGGTGCCGGCGAGCTCACCCATGAGCAGATCATCGCCATCGACGCCGTGCTGCTCACCCACGCCCACCTCGATCATGCCGGCTCGCTGCCGCTGCTGGCCGATGCGGCAGCCGGCTTCCGCCCTGGGCCGCTGACCGTCCACGCGCTGCCCGAAACCATCGCCGCGCTGACCGGGCACATGTTCAACAACCAGCTCTGGCCCGACTACACGCGCCATCCCTCGCCCGAATCGCCATGGCTGCGCTTCGCCCCGGTCGCCGTGGGCGACAGCTTCAGCCTCAAGGGCAAGCAGGTCACGGTGCTGCCGGTCAAACACTCGGTGCCGGCCTGCGGCTATGCCGTCGATGGCGGCAGCGGCAGTTTCGTGTTCAGCGGCGACACCACCCTGCACCCGCCGTTCTGGCAGGCCTTGCAGCAGCTGCCACGGCTGCGCTACCTGATGATCGAAACCACCTTTCGCAGCGCGCAACGCGAACAGGCGCTGCGCAGCGGCCACATGACCCCGGCACTGCTGGCCGAAGGCCTGGCCTGGCTCGGCCAGCCGGTGACGGTGCTGATCTCGCATCTTGAGCCCGGGCACGAGGCGGGGGTGCTGGCGGATATCGAGCAGGCCCTCGGGGCCGGCACGGCGCAACGGCTGGTACGCGGCATGCGTTTCGCTGTCTGACGCGTGTCGGAATTATTGACACTCGCTTCGAAACAAACCAAAAAAATCACATAACAATCTGATTTTTAATTAATTAATTTTCTGGCTCGCCACTTGCTTGAGAAATCGACAGCATCTGCCCCTGCGCCGAACCCAAGCTATATGAGGAGAAGCATCATGGCATTCCCCCGTATCACGGCCTGCCGTTCCCTGGCGATCGTCGCAACGCTTGCCGCCCTGCCTGGGCTGGCCCAAGCCATCCCGTTTACCAGCAACCTGACGGTCAACGGCGCCAGCAGCCTCGATCTGGTCAATTCCACCGTGCCGACCGGCGATGCCGCGCAGACAGGCAATATCCGCCTGACCAGCAGCGGCGCGACGACGCAAAGTAATTTCACTGGCCTCGCGCTCTCCCCATCGGCATTGAATGGCTCGCTCAGTGACATCAACGATGGCGCCGGCCTGCATGCGGACCTGGCAGGGACGGGCAGCAACGGCACGAGCGAGAACCAGTTCCTGTTCGGTGATTTTTCGCTGGGCCTGGCCAATACCTCGGCCACCATCAGCTACACCGTGACGCTGCGGCTGGGCACGAGCTATGTGAACCTGTCGGCGCTGGGTAGCGATGCATTCGTACTGTTCGACGTATCGGTCAAGGATCAGCTCAACAATGAGTTGCTGTTCAGCCATCGCCTGGTCGACACGGTCAACCCCAACGAGACCAGCGATAGCGCGAGCGACAGCTTCGACGTGCTGTTGAACCCGGGCGCCAGCGCAAGCTATGCCGGGGTGGTATCGGCCCGTGGCGGCGCATTTTCGGCGGATGGCAGCTACAGCGGCGGCCTGGACACCTTCTTCAGCATCGTCAACGTGCAAGCCCAGGACGTCGGCCCGAACCCATTGCCCGAGCCCATGAGCGCGCTGCTGCTGGGTCTTGGTTTGACCGGCCTCGCCTGGGTACGCAGGCTGACTGCCCACCGCTGAGCCGGGCATCGCGTCGAACCCTTTGACTGGAGCAAACCATGACACAGACCATCCGTCGCACCCTGCTCGCCGCCGCCCTGCTCGGGCTACCCACCGCCAATGCGCTGGCCTGTGGTGCGGACCCCTACCTGGGCACCATCTGTACCTTCGGCTTCAATTTCTGTCCGCGCGGCTGGGCGGCGACGAATGGCCAGCTCATGTCGATTGCACAGAACACGGCACTGTTCTCGCTGCTCGGCACCACCTACGGCGGTGACGGCCGGGTGACCTTTGCCCTGCCCGATCTGCGCGGCCGGGTGGTGGTTGGAATGGGGCAAGGGCCAGGGCTGGCGCCAGTCGATCAGGGTCAGGTTTTCGGCCAGGACAACACCACCTTGACGATCAACAGCATGCCGGCACACACGCACACTGCCAGCACCGCGGCCACGGTCACTACCAAGCTGCGCGCCAGCAGCGGCGCCGGCTCGACCGATAGCCCGGCAGGCGCCGTGCTGGCCAAGCAATCGCGGACCAATATCTACGGTGCCGGCCCGGCCGATAGCGATATGGGCGGCTCGGCGGTCACGACGACGGCAAGCGCCACGACGACGGTCGGGGTGGCGGGCGGCAGCCAGCCTTTCGACCAGCACCAGCCCTCGCTCGGCATGCTGACCTGCATCGCCATCGAAGGCATCTTCCCGTCGCGCCCCTGACGGCCGGCTCGCCCCCAGTAAGAAGCCCGTCATGAGACGGGCTTCTTTATTTCTCGATGTCGCCAATCACAGCCACTTGCGGCGCCAGAAGGCGAAGCCCATGCCGCCGGCAACGCTGACCATGAAACCGAGCACCGCGTAGTAGCCCCAGTGCCACTTGAGTTCGGGGATGTACTCGAAATTCATGCCATAGATGCCCGTGATGAGCGTCAAGGGCAGAAAGACGGTGGTGATGGCGGTGAGAAAGCGCATCTCGACATTGAGCCGGTTGGACAGCGCCGACATGTAGATGTCGAGCATGCCGCCAATCAGGTCGCGTATCGTCTCGGTCGACTCGATCACATGTACCGTGTGGTCGTACACGTCGCGCAGATAGAGGCGGGTTTCGGGCTTGAACAGCTCGTAATCGCCACGCGACAGCGCGTTGAACACTTCGCGCAGCGGCCACAACGAACGCTTCAGCAGCAGGGTATCGGCCTTGAGCGCATGGATGTTCGGCAGCAGCTTGTGGCTGGGGTTGTCGAGCAGCGCGTTTTCGAGGTCCTCAGTGTATTCGTTGACCTCGTCGAGCACGACGAAGTAATGATCGACGATCGCATCGAGCAGCGTGTAGGCCAGGTAATCGGCCCCGCATTTGCGGATCGAGCCCTTGTTGGCACGCAAACGCTCGCGCACGGCGGCGAACTTGCCCGTCGGCCGCTCCTGGAAGGTCAACACCCAGCCGTCACCGAGAATCAGGCTCACCTGGTCCGAGCTCAGGTCGGCCGTTGCGCGATCGTAATTGAACACGCGCGCAACCATATACAGGTAGTGGCCGTAATCCTCGAGCTTGGGGCGCTGGTCGGTGTTGAGCACGTCTTCGAGCGTCAGCGGATGCAGATCGAAGCGGCGCCCGATCTCGCTCATGATCTCGGGCTCGTGCAGGCCGTGCACATTGAGCCACAGCACGCCCGCCTGCGGCTGATGGCGCTGGCCTTCGCCGAGGCTGCGGAAATGGGTCTCGCGGCAGTTGTCGGCGTCGTATTCGATCAGCGTGACGGCGGGCTCGGCCGTCTTCTGCTCGCCGGTATGCAGCAGCGAACCGGGCGGCAGGCCGGTCTTGGCCAGCCTTTGCTGGTAGAGCTTACGCCGACGCGCCATGCTGGATATCGAGCCCGAGACCGACCGCAGCCCAGAAATCGCATTCCTGCTTGAGCGCAGTCGACGTCAGCGGGCTATGCGCAAGCCAGGCAGGGTCGATGCTCAGCGAGAAGCGTTTGCCGTGCAGGCTCAGATGCATCTCCGGCAGATTGATGTCCATGCGGCTGCGGTGGAACAGCACCCCCAGCCGCAACGCGATGATGCGCGCCCATTCGAGCAGCGGCACGCCGGCCAGCTGCTTCGCCAGATTGCCTCGATGCGCCATCGCCAGCCGCGACAGCAGGCGCTGCTCGGGCTTGGCGAAGCCGGGCATGTCGGCGTTCTCGAGGATGTAGGCCGAGTGCTTGTGGTAGCCGGTATGCGATACCGAGAGCCCGATCTCGTGCAGCTTGGCTGCCCAAGACAGCAGCTGCAGCCCCTGCTCATGGTCGCCATCGAGCTGGCGGGCGAGTTGCAGGTAGAGCTTCACCGCGAGGTTCATCACCCGCTCGGCCTGGCCCAGGTCGATGTGGTAGCGGCGCTTGAACTGGGCCACGGTGACGTCGCGCATGTCCTTGTGGTGATGGCGGCCGATCAGGTCCCACAACACGCCTTCGCGCAGTGCGCCGGTGGCGGTGACCATGTGGTCAATGCCGAGCTCGGAAAAGATCGCCGCCATGATGGCGAAGCCACCGACGATCACCGGCGCACGGTCGGGGCGCAGACCGTTGACCGCCAGGGTGCGGATGCTGCCCTGCTTGATCAGCAGCTCGCGCAGCTGATCCATGCCGCTGGCGGTGATGCCATTGCTGCTGAAATCGTTGAGCTCCATGATGTCCTGCAGTGATCGCGCCGTGCCCGAGGTGCCGACTGCCTGGTGCCACTGCCCGTGCTGGAACTCGCCGACGATGGTCTGCAGCTCGTTGCGCGCAGCCAGCTCGGCGGCGCGCAGGGCCTGCTTGGTGATCTTGCCGTCGGGGAAGAAACGTAGCGTGTAGCTGACGCAGCCCATGTACAGGCTCTCGGTCTTCTGCGGCTTGAGCTGCTGGCCGACGATGAACTCGGTCGAGCCACCGCCGATATCGACCACGAGCCGCTTCTCCTTGCTCGCCGGCAGGCTGTGCGCGGCGCCGAGGTAGATCAGCCGCGCCTCTTCGCGTCCGGCGATGATCTCGATCGGAAAACCGCCCAGCGCCTGCTCGAAGCGCGGCAGAAACTCGGGCGCATTGAGCGCCACGCGCAACGTATTGGTGCCGACCACGCGCACGGCTTCTTTCGGCAGGCCGCGCAGGCGCTCGCCGAAGCGGCTCAGGCAGTCCACGGCGCGTTCGACCGCGGCCGCGTCCAGCGAATCGTCGGGCCGCAGGCCCGCGCCGAGCCGCACCGGGTCTTTCAGCGTATCGAGTGGATAGATCTGGTCGTCGACCACGCGGGCGACTTGCAGGCGGAAGCTATTGGAGCCGAGATCAACGGCGGCGATCGTGGGAAAGTCCATACCCTGAATATGACAACGCCCGGCTCGTCGCCGGGCGAGTATTGTTGAATGGCGACAGGCTTATTCTAGCGCCTGGCGCTCGACCTCTTCCACCGAGGTGTGACGGACATCCTTGCCCTTGACCAGGAACACCACGTATTCGCTCATGTTCTTGGCGTGATCGCCGATGCGCTCGAGCGCCTTGGCGATGGACAGGATTTCGAGCGCGATCGAGATGGTGCGCGGGTCTTCCATCATGAAGGTGATCAGCTGGCGGATGATGGCGCGGTATTCCTCGTCCACCTGCAGGTCGGCGCGCACCACCTGGGCCGCGGCGGACAGATCGAGCCGGGCGAAGGCATCGAGCGCCTTGCGCAGCATCTCGATCGCCAGGTCCGCCATGTGGCGCACCTCGTGGAAACGCGGCATGTTCACGCGGTCCGCTTCGTAGATCATCTTGCTCATGCGCGCGACCTTTTCCGCCTCGTCGCCGATGCGTTCGAGGTCGGACGTGGTCTTGATCATGGTCATCACCATGCGCAGGTCGGTCGCTGCCGGCTGGCGGCGCGCAATGATGTGCTGACAGGCATCGTCGATCTCGACGTCGAGCGCATTGACGCGGTGGTCGTCGCTGATCACCTTGTTCAGCAGGTCGATGTCGCCTGTGGCCAGGCCTTCCATCGCCATCACGATCTGTTGCTCGACCAGGCCGCCCATCTGCAGCACGCGTGAACGCACGGCTTCCAGATCGCTATCGAATTGTTTTGAAATGTGCTCCGGCATGGTTGTGTGTCTCCTACATATGCAATCGGGCAGTGTAGACCCGGATTGTGACAGCGCGGTGATGTCCCGATTCTCGTTGCCGGGCTCGTCCTACCGCACATCGGGCGGCCTTGGCGGCCGCCCCTCCCATCGCCTGCTGACTCAGGCGTAATACTCGTTAAATACGGTTATACGGCTCATTTGTACGTCCTGACGCCCTGCGCCGTGCCCAGCAGCAGCACGTCAGCACGGCGTGCCGCGAACAGGCCGTTGGTGACGACACCGACGATCTGGTCCAGCTGTTTTTCGAGCTCCACAGGCTGCGCGATCTGCATACCATGCACGTCGATGATGACATTACCGTTGTCGGTCAGCACGCCTTCACGCAGCGCCGGATGCCCCCCGAGACGCACGATCTCGCGGCCGACATGGCTGCGCGCCATCGGGATCACCTCGATGGGCAGCGGGAAGGTGCCCAGCACGTCCACCAGCTTGCTCTGGTCGGCGATGCAGATGAACTGTTTGGCCACGGCGGCAACGATCTTCTCGCGCGTCAGCGCGGCACCGCCGCCCTTGATCATGTGCAGCTGGTGGTTGATCTCGTCCGCGCCATCGACATAGACCGGCAGCTCGTCGACGACATTGAGGTCGAGCACCGGGATGCCATGGGCCTTGAGGCGCTGTGCGCTGGCCTCGGAGCTCGCCACGGCACCGTCGATGCGGCCCTTGATCCTGGCCAGCTCGTCGATGAAATAGTTGGCGGTCGAGCCGGTGCCGACACCGACGATACAGTTGTCGGGCACATATTCGATGGCGGCCTTGGCCACCGCTTGCTTCAATTCGTCCTGAGTCATCGTCAAATCCCTGTGAATCCAGCCTAGAGCCTAGCGCCGTCGATGCCCTGTGTGCAACAGCTAGCGGGGCCCGGCTCCCCCATATTCCAAAGCATAGCCTCAGCAAATGCCCGCGCACAATGTCGAAGGCCATGACGTCAACATCCTTATTCCGCTGCAGCCGTGGCAAAATGGCCGACAATCCAACACCCTCTCGCTGTTCGACATGACAGAACCCGTTTCACCGATTTTTGGCAAGATTGTCGCTGCACTGAAAGAACGCCGCCTGTCCGATGCCGCCGTGCTGGCGACCCAGGCACACATGACGCAGCCGGACGACCCGTTGTCGGCCTACTATATGGCGGTCGTCGCCGCCCGCATGAACAAGCACCGAAGCGCCCACGAGTATCTCGACGACAACCTGCGCCGGCACCCCGAGCATGCGCCGTCGCTGCTCGAACGGGCTCGTGTGTTCTGCCGCCAGGGGCGCGCGGAGCAGGCGCTCGAGCCTTTCGCCGCGGCTGCGGCGCTGGTGCCGGCCGACATGGCGATACGCCGTGACTGGGGCATCGCACTGGCCACGCTCGGCAACTGGCAGGATGCGCTCCCGCACCTGCAGCAGGCGGCCAAGACCCTGAAACAGGATGTCGAACTGCACCGCGCGCTGGGCCTGGCGTTGTGCATGACGGGCAATGCCAGGAAAGGGCTGGCGGCGTTTGAACAGGCGATCCCGGGTAAGCGCAGCGATCCGGCCTGGCATGTGGAGCTGGCACGGATATTCCTGCGGGCCGGCCGTCTCGACGATGCCTGGCGCGCCGCCTCGAATGCGCTGGAAATCGACGCCCGCTCGTTGCCGGCGCTGGAAGCGGCCTGGAACATCGCGCTCGACCGCCAGGATACCAAGTCGGCCATCGCCATGGCAGAACGAGCCGTGAAGCTCTCGCCCAACGCAAACACGTACCAGGCGCTGGCCGTAGCACTGGCCGATGGCATCGACCCGGAACAGGCCTGTGCCGAATTCGAGCGGGCGCTGGCCTTCGACCCGACGAATCTGCAGGTGCTGTCGAGCTACAGCCACCATTCGATGTATGTCGAATCGCTGAGCCCGGAACAGGTATTCGAGCTGCACCGCCGCTACGGCAACGCACTGGAGCAGGAAGTACGGCCGATCCAGCAGCCCAAGCGCGACCTGTCGCCGTCCCGCCGGTTGCGCATCGGCTATGTCTCGGGCGATTTTCGTGCGCATGCGTTCGCCAAGTGCGCGCTGCCGCTGTTTCGCCACCACGACCACAATCAGGTCGAGGTGTTCTGTTACTACACGCGCCGCTACGCCGATGCGGCCACACGCGAATTCATGGCGCTGGCCGATACCTGGCGCCATGTCGCCGACCTGAACGACACGCAGCTGGCGGAGCTGATCGCCGACGACGGCATCGACGTGCTGATCGACTGCTCGCTGCACACCGATGGCCATCGGCTGCCGGTCTTCGCGCGCAAACCGGCGCCCGTCCAGGCAGCATGGTGCGGGCTGCAATCGACCACGGGTCTGTCGCGCATCGACTATCGCCTGACCGATGCCAGCCTCGATCCGCCGGGCATGACCGAGCGCTACCACAGCGAAATGCTGTGGCGCCTGCCGCAGGTAACCCAGGTGCTCGACCGCCCGGACCACTACCCCGAGCCGGGGCCGCTGCCCGCCCTCGCCAAGGGCCATGTCACCTTCTGCGTGTTCAACCGGCTGTCGAAGAAAGGACCGTCCAGCCTGCGCTTCTGGGCCGAAACGCTGCACGGCACGCCCGGCAGCAAACTCATGGTGGTCGCCCTGACGCGTGACGGCAAGCCGTCGGGACACAGCGAGCGGCTGATCAGGGCGCTCGCGGCCCATGGCATCGAGCGCGACCGCCTGATTCTCGAGCGGCCGCGCGACTGGGATGGCTTCCTGGCGCTGCACCGCGAGGTCGACATCCAGCTCGACACCAGCCCGTTTGCCGGCCTCACCACCACGGCCATCTCGGTGGCGATGGGCGTGCCGATGGTCACCATCGCCGGCGCCCTGCCCTCGCGCCGGGGCTCGATGATGGTGCTGAACGCCGTCGGCCACCCCGAATGGTCGGGCGACGATGCCGATGCGGCGGCCCGCGTGGCGACCGCACTGGCGGCCGACCTGCCGCGCCTGGCGGAGATCCGCGCCTCGCTACCGGGCCGCGCGCGGATATCGGCACTGCACGACGGGCCGGCCTTCGCTCGCGATATGGAGCAGGCCTATCGCGCCATGTGGCAGCGCTGGCTCGAGCACGGCACCGGCACGCGCTAAACGCCCGCCGGGCTCGACTGGCAGCGGCACCGAGCCGCGCGGCCAAGGCCGCCACAAAAGCCGTGGACGCCGGCGTGACGGCCGCCCTGGATGCGGTGTACCGCTGGCGTTTGCGCCCAACTGAAATAGGCTCGCGGGCACGCATCTGTTAACCTTGCGGCTTGCGCAATTTTCCACGGCTTTAGGCTCATGCACCGCGATTATCTGGAACGAACCCTCACCGCCCGCGTCTACGATGTTGCCGTCGAGACCCCGCTCGAACCCGCTCCCAACCTGAGCAAGCGCATCGGCAACACGGTGCTGCTCAAGCGCGAGGACATGCAGCCGGTGTTCTCGTTCAAGCTGCGCGGCGCCTACAACAAGATGGCGCAGCTGAGCGCGGAGGAGCTGGCACGCGGCGTGGTGACGGCCTCGGCCGGCAACCATGCGCAGGGCGTGGCGATGTCAGGCCAGGCGCTCGGCGTGAAGGCCACCATCGTGATGCCGGCCACCACACCCAAGATCAAGGTCAATGCCGTCGCCGCGCGCGGCGGCAATGTCGTGCTGCATGGCGATTCCTACGACGATGCCTACAAGCACGCGATGTCCATTGTGAAGCAGGAGGGCGCCACCTTCGTGCATCCATTCGACGACCCCGATGTGATCGCAGGCCAGGCCACGATCGCGATGGAAATCCTGCGCCAGCACGCCAAGCCGATCGAGGCCATCTTCGTGCCGATCGGCGGCGGCGGCCTGGCGGCCGGCGTGGCAACCTACGTCAAGCGGCTGCGCCCCGAGATCAAGGTGATCGGCGTCGAGCCCGTCGATTCCGACGCGATGTACCGCTCGCTCCAGGCCGGCGAACGGGTGCAGCTGTCGCAGGTCGGGCTGTTCGCCGACGGCGTGGCGGTCAAGCTGGTCGGTGCCGAAACCTTCCGCCTGTGCCAGCAGCATCTCGACGAGATCATCCTGATCAATACCGACGAGATGTGCGCCGCAATCAAGGATGTATTCGAAGACACGCGCTCGATTCTCGAGCCATCCGGCGCGCTGGCTGTCGCCGGAGCCAAGAAGTGGGCGGCACGCGAGAACGCGAGCGGCGCGACGCTGGTGGCGATCGCCTCGGGCGCCAACATGAATTTCGACCGCCTGCGCCACGTCGCCGAGCGCGCCGAGGTCGGCGAGCAGCGCGAGGTGCTGCTGGCAGTGAATCTGCCCGAGCGGCCCGGCGCCTTCCGCACCATGTGCGGCTTCCTCGGCGGCCGCTTCGTCACCGAGTTCAACTACCGCTATGCCGACCCGGACAAGGCGCATGTCTTCGTCGGCCTGCAGGTGAGCCACCGCTCCGAGGCCGGGCAGATCGTGGCCGAGCTGGCCCAGCACGGCCTCAACGCACTTGACCTGACCGAGAACGAGCTCGCCAAGCTGCATATCCGCAACCTGATCGGCGGTCATGCGCCGCAAGCCAGGCACGAGCAGCTGATCAGCTTCGAATTTCCCGAGCGGCCGGGCGCGCTCACGAATTTCCTCAACTGCATGAATCATGACTGGAACATCAGCCTGTTCCACTACCGCCATCATGGCGCGGATTACGGCCGCGTCCTGGTCGGCATCCAGGTTCCGCCCGAGGACGATGCCGATTTTCGCCGCTTCCTCGACACCCTGGGCTACGCCTGGAGCGAAGAAACCGACAATCCGGCCTACCAGCTGTTCCTCAGCTGAGCCCTCGCCGCGCTTGAAACACACCCGGGTCATCCCGGGTGTTTTCGTTTTAGCCGCCGTCCAGGTGACGTCCGGAACGGACGCAAGCCAGTACGGGCGCCACCTGCCGGCCAGGGCGGCCAGTCGTCGCATGTGTAAAAAAATGTGTCGGACTATCTTACAGTTTTGTTTCCAAACACTCGAAAACGCGCATAAATCATTGTTATTTCTGAGTTGTATATACATGGCACCGGTTTTGCTTGGGCTATCGGGCTGCCTCTCGCACCGCGTTTGACGCGGGTGAGGCGCGGCGGAGAGGCTGGGCGTATCCGTCACATCGAGGCGGCCTATCGTCCGGTCGAGCTCAACCCATACAACAACGGGAAAACCAATGAAAAACAGCACTAGGAGAGAGTTCCGTAAGACTGCAGGCGCCATCTCGGCAATCGCCCTGATGGTGACTGGCGTGGCGGCACAGGCAGCACCTACCAGCCTGATCAGCGGCCTCGGCATCACGCCGACGCCGCTGATCACGGCAGGCGCCCCGCCGGACACCCCCACCACGCGTATCGACCCGAACGAGCCGACCTCGCCGTTTTCGGGCGTCGTCAGCATCAATATCCGCTACGACGGCCTCAGCTACATCTGCTCGGGCGCAGCCATCAGTCCCTGGCATGTGCTGACCGCCGGCCACTGCGTCGACACCAACGGCCAGGGCAGCGTGATCGACCTCAACAAGCCCGGCAACGACGTGCGCGTGGTGTTCAATTCCGAATCCGCAGCCGGCGCCGACGGCCACTCCATCATCACCGCCAACCAGGTGACGATGAACCCCAACTACCAGGGTTTCGGCGTCTGCCCACCCGGCGTGAACAGCTTCTGCGTCAACGACGACATCGCCATCCTGCGCCTGCCGCGCGCGATTCCGCTGAGCTCGAAATGGTACAAGCTGAGCAACCAGCAGCTGGCCCAGGGCTCGGTCATCACCATGGCTGGCTATGGCACCAGCGGCGACGGCTGGAATGGCTACAACGTGAGCCCGGCGTTCCGCGTCAAGCGCAGCGGCAAGAACGTCTACGATTTTGCCGACCACGACGATGAAGCCGGTTTCGACCCGAACAGTCCGGACGAAGTCTGGTATGCCGACTTCGACGGCACCGGCCCCGACGGCACCGTGTACGACTCGTTCTGCGACCCGAGCGTGCTCGGCGTAGCCGTCTGCGGCGCATCGCTCGGCAACGACGTGGAAACCAATATCGGTGGTGGCGACTCCGGTGGCCCATCCTTCATCAACGACGGCAGCGGCAACCTGCTGCTGGTAGCCAACAACACCTTCGGCTTCCATCTCGACACCGGCCTGCCCAAGGGCGGCTTCGGCGACGGGATGGGCGGTGTGCTGCTCTATTCCTACCTCGACTGGATCCGCGCCACGGCAGTACCGGAGCCTGGCACGCTGGCCTTGCTGGGCCTCGGCCTGCTGGGCATCGGCGCCACCCAGCGTCGCCGCCTGTCCGCCTGATCAGGCAAGGGCAACGGCACGGAAACCCGCTCATTTCGAGCGGGTTTTTTTATCGCCGACTGTCATCGGCCCCGGCCGGACGTGCGTTATTCAGTCAGGCGAGCCGGCGTGGCTCGCCATCCGTCACCGAACCAGAGGAAGAGATTCATCATGAAGAAGCTGATTGCACTCGTTTCGACCTTGGCTGCTTTGGGCGTTGCTGGCCAGACCATGGCTGCCGAAGCACCGGTTGCTCAAGCCAAGGCCCACAAGGTCGCCATGAAGAAACACCACAAGGCTGCCAAGAAGCACCACAAGAAGGCAGCCAAGGCCGCCGTGAAGAACCCGGCCTAAGCGCGGGTCAACCCGTCAGGCCTCGCACGGCGAGCGTGCCTCACGGGCAAGAAAAAGGGCATCGCAGCGATGCCCTTTTCTCATCCGGGCTCAGCGCCCGATGCGCAACGATTGCAGATTGGCGAACTCATGCAGGCTGGCCAGCCCCATCTCGCGGCCATAACCCGATGCCTTGACCCCCCCCAGGGGCAGGCGCGGGTCGGATCGGCAAGGCTGGTTGACCGACACATAACCCGCCTTGAGCCGACAGGCCATACGGGTGGCGCGCTCGACATCGCGGCTCCACACGCTGCCGCCGAGGCCGAAGCGGTTGTCGTTGGCGATGCGCAGCGCATCGAGCTCGTCGGCAGCGCGGATCACTGCGGCCACCGGCCCGAACACCTCGTCCGCATAGGCCGGCGACGCAGGCGGCACGTGATCGAGCAGCGTCGGGGCGAGAAAGAAGCCAGCGCGGCCGAGCATCTGTCCACCCAGCACCAGCCGTGCACCGGCATCGACGGTATCGGCCACCTGGCGGCGCACGCGCAGGCGCAGGTCGTCGCGCGCCATCGGGGCCAGCGTGGCCTGCGGGTCGAATGGGTCGCCCGGCAGCAGACGGCCGATACGCTCGGCAAGCCCCGCCACGAAAGCATCGGCGATTTCCGGCACGACGATGAAACGCTTGGCGGAGAGGCAGGATTGGCCGCAATTGGTGAAACGCGCCGGCAGCGCCCGGTCGAGCACATGATCGAGATCGGCGTCATGCAGCACGACGAATGGGTCCGAGCCACCGAGCTCGAGCACCGTCTTCTTCAGGTATTTGCCTGCCACCGCAGCAACGGCGCGCCCCGCCGCTTCGGAGCCGGTCAGCGCAACGGCCTGCACCTCGGGTCGGGCGATCAGCGTGGCGACCTCGTCCGGCTCGATCAGCAGCGTGCGGAACAGCCCTGGCGGCAGGCCGGCGTCGAGCCACAGCCGTTCGATGGCAAGCGCGCATTGCGGTACGTTGGTGGCGTGCTTGAGCAAGCAGCCGTTGCCGAGCACCAGGGCCGACGCGGCATAGCGCAGCACCTGCGAAAACGGGTAGTTCCACGGCATGATGCCGAGCACGATACCGAGCGGCGCCTTGCGCACCACGCAGCCCTCGGCCACCTGCTCGTCGGCCAGGGCCGCAGGCGCTTGGGCCGCGACCCAGCGCAGCAGTGCCGCGCATTTGTCGATTTCATCGAGCGATTCGCGCAGCAGCTTGCCCATCTCGCCCGTGATCAGCGCCGCCAGCGTGTCGCGCTGCTCGGCCAGCAGGTCGGCTGCGCGCGCCAGCACCTGAGCGCGGCTGGTGCAGTCGCGCTCGGCCCAGTCGAGCTGGGCACGGGCGGCAGACTCGACGATCTCGGCGATCTGGCGCGAATCGTGGTTGTCATACGACCGGAAAACCAGGCCGGTCGCGGGGTTCGAACTGAGGTACGGCATCGATGTGTTATCCTTGATTGACGGGCTTGCTGACTCTTCCCGCCTGGTATCGCTTTCCGCCGTCTGCTTGCATTCTCCGGGTAAGGCCCGGAACTATACTTCCCATGAAACGTTTTGTCTTTTCCTGCATTTCCCTATTGCTGAGCCAGGCTGCACTTGCCGGCGTCTCCGCTTCCGATTTCAACGCTGCCCGCGACGCCTACCGCACGCGCGACCTGGCGCGGCTCGAACAGCTTGCGAACAAGCTGCAGGGCGACGACCTGGAAATCTACCCGCGCTACTGGTGGCTGACGTCGCAGTTCGATACCGTGGGCGACCCACAGATCCGCACCTTCCTGCAGACCTATGCCGGCAGCCTGCTGGCCGAACGGCTGCGCAGCGACTGGCTCAAGCGGCTGGGCCGCGGCCAGCGCTGGGATGACTTCAGCGCCGAATATCCGGCCCTGGTCAGCCCCGATACCGAGCTCAATTGCTACCAGTTGCGCGCGCGCCTGGCCCATGGCGACACCGCGGCAAGCCAGGCGGCGCGCCCGCTGTGGTTCACCGGCAAGGACATGCCGGAAGCCTGCGGCCCGCTGTTTGAGCAGTTGCGCGACCTGGGCCAGATCACGCAGGACAACGTATGGCAGCGCCTGCGCCTCGGCAGCGAAGAGAACAACACCGGGCTGATGAACCGCATGGCGGCACTATTGCCCGATGCGCAGGTATTCACGGCGAAGCAGCTCGACAACGTCGCGGCCAATCCGGCGGCGGCCCTCAAGCGCGAGCAGTTTGCGCTGTCGACGCGCGGCGGGCGGGAGCTGGCCATCTACGCCGTGCAACGCGTCGGTGCCAGCGATCCGGCAGTGGGCGCCGAGCACTGGCGCGCCATGGCGAAGTCGTTCGACGCGGCCGACCAGGGCTATGTGTGGGGCCAGCTCGCGCTGGTCGCGGCGAGAAAGCAGCAACCGCAGGCGTTGGCCTGGTTCAAGGAGGCGGGCAACACCCAGCTCTCGCCGCTACAGCTCGAATGGAAGACGCGCTCGGCGCTGCGCGTGCAGGACTGGACGCTCGCACTCGACACCATCGAGCACATGTCCGCCAGCCAGCAAGGCGAGGCAAGCTGGCGCTACTGGCGCGCGCGCTGCCTGAAGACCCTGTCGCGCTTGCCCGAGGCCAACGAGCTGCTGGCGCCACTGTCACGCGAGCACCATTTCTACGGCCTGCTCGCCAAGGAAGAGCTCGGCAGCGTGCTCGATGCCGCTGCCGGCCGCTACAAGCCGAGCGAGGATGAAGTCGGCGCGATCGGCCGCCTGCCGAGCCTTGGCCGCGCGATCGCGCTGTACAAGCTGGACCAGCGCTCCGACGCCGTGCGCGAATGGAACTGGGGCGTGCGCAACCTGCAGGATACCCAATTGCTGGCCGCGGCCGAGCTCGCGGCGCGCCACCAGTGGTACGACCGCGCCATCTACACGGCCGACCGCACCAAGGACATCCACGACTTCACGCTGCGCTACATCGCACCTTACCGTGACGTGGTGAGCGAGGCAGCCAAGCAGCTGTCGCTCGACGAGGCCTGGGTCTACGGGCTGATGCGCCAGGAGAGCCGGTTCGTCTCGGTGGCCAAGTCCAATGTCGGGGCCGGCGGCCTGATGCAGCTGATGCCGGCAACGGCCAAGTGGGTGGCGCAGAAGCTCGGCTACAAGAAGTTCCGCGCCGAGATGGTGAACGAGGTCGGTACCAATGTGCAGCTCGGCACCTACTATCTCAAACACGTGCTCGACAGCCTCGGCGGCCAGGAAGTGCTGGCCACGGCGGCCTACAACGCAGGCCCGGGGCGCGCGCGCAACTGGCAGGACAGCCGTGCGCTCGATGCCGCGGTGTACATCGAGACCATCCCGTTCACCGAGACGCGCGACTATGTGAAGAAGGTGATGGCCAACGCCTACTGGTACGCGCGCACCTTCAACCACGATGCGCCGACGCTGCATGAGCGCATCGGCAAGGTGCCGGCCTACGGCAGCTAGGCACGGGCGGCGCCAGCGGAAACGGCGGGCGCCTTGAGCAAACGCCGCACGGCTGATCGCCCGCAAGGGCCGCAGACCGGGCCTGCCCGTCAGTTGCGCGAGGCAGCCAAGGTGCAAGACTTTGCCACCACGAACACACAGAACATCGTCCACCTCACCGGCCTTGCGCGCCCGACGCCGCCAGGCCTAGAGCAGCCAGGCCAACAGCCGTACCGCCAGGAACACCAGCCCCCCCGATAGCACGGCCTGCAGGCCATGCTGCCAGGGCCTGGGCGGCAAACGTCGGCGAGCCGTCAGCTCGATCGCACACAACGTCAGCGCCAGCGCGATCCAGAGCGCCGCCGGCCGCGGCCACAGCAGGACGGGCAAGAGCCCGGCCAGCACGCCGCCGGCGAAGCCGCCGACATGGCGCAGCACGCGATGCACCGGCCGCACGGGCTCGTCGCGGCGCAGGCACAGAAAATCGATGGTCGCCTCGTCAAGCGCGCTGTCGGGCGCGACGACGATGCCGTCCACCAGCCGCTGCGCCGCATCCGGCACAAGCCCACGCGAGATGGCGATCAGCGCCAGGCTGGTCGCCCCTTCGGGCGGATGGCGCAGCGGGTCGTCATGGCGCAGCGCCTGTTCGGCCGCCTGCTCGTCGAACTGCTGCCTCGCCCTGAGCCCCGTGCGCAGCGACAACACAGCCATCGCCACGCTGAGCATGGCCCAGGCTACCAGCACCACGCCGGCCGGCGGGAACCCCGCCGCGAGCCCGCCCATCAACACGCAGAACACGCTCAGCAGGCCATCCCCGGCATTGCGCCAGTCCGCCGCCCGATCATCCTGGCCGCCCCGGCGACGGTAAACGGCCAGCGCGCCCACGCCAGCACGGCGCAGGACGGGGATCAGCACGCGGGTGCCGAATCGATCGAGCAGCATGCGCAGCAGCCAGTCCGTGGCGGACGGGCGCCATGGCGCGGTGTCGCCCGCGTGGGCCTGATCGGCCGCGCGGGCCAGCTCAAGAAACAGGATTTGCCGCGGCGAGCCCGATTCGCGGTCGGACAGGACGCGATACCACCAGGCCCGGCGGCGAGCCGCGCGGGTGGCAGTGGGCAGATCGGGAACGGATGTCATCGCCCCGGACTATAGCCGAAGGCTGCGGCGACGGCACTTCGACCATGCCGCCACCGGCCAGGCAAGAAGGTGCAGCCTAGCGCGGCGCGCACGCTGCTTGCAGCCACGCGGCCATGCCGTCACCCGCTTCGAACAAGAGCTGCGAAGGCAGCACCGCCAGGCGCTCGCCATCACGCGAGACCAGGGCCGGCACGCCATGCAGGTGCAGGCTGGCCATCAGCTGCTGCCCGGCATCGATGCGGATGCGCAGCGCGCGATGCTGCTCGACGTCGGCATAGGCGGCAAGAAAGTCGGCACGCGCGAGCCCGAACGATTCGGCCACGTCGGCAAGCACCGTGGGCTGACTCAGGTCGCGGCCATCGACATAGCGCAGCGCCTGCAGCCGATGCAGGGCCGCCAACCCCTGGCCCGGCGCGGCCTGCTCGATCAGGTGCAGCGCCAGCGTGACAGACCAGGAATCGAAGGCGACGGAATAATTGCTCAATACCTGATCGTAATAGGCTTGCGTGAAGCGCTGGCCGGTCAACTGCTCGATGCGCTGGTCGTTCTGCCAGGCGTAGTCGCGGAAAGCTGGCGTCATCGGCCGTGCATTGCCAGCAGCGAACAGGCCCGTGGGCCACAGCTCGATCGGCAGGCTGGTAGCGGCCTGCAGCCTCGCCATGGCCGGTGCGGCGCCGTAGCACCAGCCGCACAGTGGGTCGAAGACGAAAAGAAGAGCCTGGTCAGCCATGATGATATCCGTGATTGCAAAGATGGCAGTGTGCCCAATCCGATTGACACAATAAATCCTGCCAACAACAATTGACTGTCAATCAATAACAAACAATCGACATGAGCAGCAGCGTCAACCTCAACCGCCTGGCGGTATTCGCCGCCGTAGCGGAAACCGGCTCCTTCACCGCGGCGGCCGACCGGCTGGACCTGACCAAGGCCATGGTCAGCCAGCATGTGGCACGGCTCGAAGCGGAACTTGGCGCCACGCTGCTGACGCGCACCACGCGCCGCGTCACGCTCACCGAAAATGGCGCGGCCTTCTACGCTGACTGTGTGCGCATCCTGCAGGAAGCCGAGGCCGCCTTCGAGCGCGTCGGTCATGCCCAGCAGCAGCTGCGCGGCACGCTGCGGCTGACGGCAACGGCGGATTTCGGCGTGCAGGTGGTGGGACCGGCGCTGGCTGCCTTCGTCAACGCGCATCCGGGGCTCAAGGCGGACTTCACGGTAAGCGACGAAGTGGTGGACCTGATCGGCGAGCGTTTCGACCTCGCCATCCGCGGCGGCATGCTCGCCGACTCGGGCCTGTACGCGACCCGGCTCGGTCATTTCGCCCAGGTCGTCGTCGCCACGCCCGCCTACCTGGCGCGATATGGCATGCCACGGCAGCCAGCCGACCTCGCCGCCCATCGCTGGATCGCGCTGAGCCTGCTGCGCACGCCGCTGACCTGGGCCTTCGCCGGTGCGGACGGCACCGAGCAGACGGTGCGCGTCAACGCCATCTCGCAAGCCAATTCGCCCACGGCGGTACGCGCCTTTGTGCTGGCCGACACCGGCATCTCGGTGCTGCCCGATTACCTGGTCCAGCGCGACCTCGCCGAGGGCCGCCTGGTGCGGCTGCTGGCTGGGTACGCGCTGCCCGATGCCGGGCTCCATGCGGTCTACCCGATGCCGAACCCGCCGGCCAAGGTGCGCGCCTTCATCGACTTCCTGCGTGGCCGCATGGCGGCGGACGATCACCCGCCGTCATCCTGGCCGGATCGACCATAGACGTTGCGCAGGAAATCCTGCAGGGTGCGGCCCGGCATGGCGGGGAAATCGTCGGCGCTGACCTCGATCGTCGCCATGCGGTCGACACGGAAATGGCGGAAATCATCGCGCAGCTCGCACCAGGCGGCCAAGGTCCACACCTTACCCCAGAAATACACGCCCAGCGGCCACACCACGCGCGACGAGGCAAGGCCATCCTCGCGCACATAGTCGAACACCAGCTTGCGCCGCAGGTTGATGGCCTCGCGGATCGGCGTGAGCTGGAACAAGGGATAGTCGCCGAAATCGGGGACATAGAAGCCGGACTGCCCGAAACCCTGGCGCAAATCGCGCGGCAGCACCGCCTCGATCTTGCTGAGTGCCGACTGCGCCGCGGCGGCCATGCCGGGCTCGCCCCAGGCCTTGAGCATGCGCGCAGCGACCAGTACTGCCTCGAGCTCGGAGCGATCGAACATCAGCGGCGGCAGATCGAAGCCACGCGCAAGCCGGTAGCCGACCCCGGCCTCGCCATCGATCGGCACGCCCGACAGCGAGAGATCCTGGATATCGCGATAGACGGTGCGCACAGACACCTGCAAGGCATCCGCCAGCGCCTGCGCAGTGACCACACTGCGGCGGCCGCGCAGCAGTTGCACCAGTTGGAACAAGCGGTCGGCACGCCGCATCAACGGCCTCGCCGCAAGGCAACAGCCTCGCCGACCCAGGCCGCCAGCAAGCCCATCGGCAGCGCATCGCCCGGGACCAGCTCCAGGTAGCGCACACGCGACCCCTCGCCGCGCAGGCGCCCGGCCGGGTCGGTTAGCGCCACGCCATGCTCGAAGCCGAGCTTGACGCGATGGGCGGCGGGAAACAACCCGCACACATACCCCGCCTCGGCATGACGATAGCCAAAGCCGCGCCAGCCGGCGTAGATGCGCTCCTGCAAGCCCGGGTCGATCCGCCGCAGGGCCTGGCGCAGCTCGCCGGTCAGGTTGGCGATGTCTGGGGGGAACGACGCGAGCAGCGCATCGGCCTCGCTGCTCGCGGGCTTGGCGCTACGCCCCGCAGGGTACAGCAGTAAGTGGGACCACATGCTCGATCCGGCGCCGGAGTTAGCGGCGCCGCCTCCGTCAGTGCAATGAATGCAGGCCGATCAGGTTGCCTTCGCTATCGCGGAACATCGCGATATGCCCGATCTCGTCAGCGAGAAACGTCTTGGGCATGACCACCTCGCCGCCGGCCTGCGCCACCCGTCCAAGGATGGGCGCCAGGTCATCGCCGGCATTGAGGTAGATACGCACGCCGTCGGCACTCGGCTTTTGCCGGCCATCGTAGCAGACGCAGCCACCCACGCCCGTCTCGGCGTGCGGGAAAATCGCCAGGCGCATGCTTTCGGAACTGTCGTCGCGCTTCAACTCGGTCGCGCAGACGGTTTCGTAGAAGCGCACGGCGCGCTCGTAGTCGAGGGACGGAATTTCAAACCAGTTCACGGCATTCATGACAGCTCTCCTTGAGGGTCGGGAAGGTTCGACTGACGCCAGGTGGCGCAATCGATGGAGGCAGTCTAGCGAGGGGCTACTGACAGCGTACTGTCAGCATGGTTTGCCATATGTATCGGGCACCGGGCCTGCGGCCCGTCCCGACGCACGCTGCGTGCCACGCCGTTGTCTTCTCGGCATCTGCCGTGGCGGGCCAATACCCAATCGCGTCGAGTGTTCTCAGGCAGGCGGCACAGCAGTGGCCGGCCGGCGCGAGCGGGTAGGGCCAACACAGGGGGGAAACGGGAATGCATTCAGGCCGCGACGTCGCCATCGTCGTGGCCAAGAAACAGAAGCGGGAGGATGCCGTGACCGATGATGCGCCCCCCAGGCATGGCGCCAGGCGGGGGTTTCAAGCACCGCGCCTGGCGCCGTCATGCGCCCGACCGTCGCGGTGCAAACAGCGGTGGCCGCATCGTGCCCGTCGGCATCGACGAGCAGATCGGCCACGGCCGTGCGAGCTACAGGATATCGAGGTGATCGATGCCTTCCATCACGTCGCGGTTCTTCGATTCCTTCGAGTCGAGCTTGATCTTCAGGCGCAGGTCGTTCACCGAGTCGGCGTTGCGCAGCGCGTCTTCGTAGCTGATCTTGCCGGTCTCGTGGAGGTCGAACAGCGCTTGGTCGAAGGTCTGCATGCCAAGCTCGCGGCTCTTCGACATGATTTCCTTGATGCCATGCACCTCGCCCTTGAAGATCAGGTCCGAGATCAGCGGGCTGTTCAGCATCACCTCGACCGCCGCCGCACGGCCCTTGCCGGAGCGGTGCGGGATCAGCCGCTGCGATACGAAGGCCTTGAGGTTCAGCGACAGGTCCATCAGCAACTGCTGGCGCCGCTCTTCGGGGAAGAAGTTGATGATGCGGTCGAGTGCCTGGTTCGCGCTGTTCGCGTGCAGCGTCGCCATGCACAGGTGGCCGGTCTCGGCGAAGGCGATGGCGTAGTCCATGGTCTCGCGGTCGCGAATTTCACCGATCAGAATTACGTCCGGCGCCTGGCGCAGCGTATTGCGCAGCGCCGAGTGCCACGATTCGGTATCGACGCCGACCTCGCGCTGCGTGACGATGCAGTTCTTGTGCTGGTGCACGTATTCGACCGGGTCTTCGATCGTGACGATATGGCCGAAGGTGTTCTCGTTACGGTAGCCGATCATCGCCGCCAGCGAGGTCGACTTGCCGGAGCCGGTACCGCCGACGAACACCACCAGGCCGCGCTTGGTCAGCGCCACGTCCTTGAGCACCGGCGGCAGGCCGAGCTCGTCGAAATTGGGGATCTCGGTGGTGATGGTACGCAATACCATGCCGATGCGACCCTGCTGCACGAAGGCATTGACCCGGAAACGGCCGATGCCGGGCGGGCTGATGGCGAAATTGCACTCCTTGGTCGCCTCGAACTCCTCGGCCTGGCGGTCATTCATGATCGACCGCGCCAGTTCGCGCGTATGCTGCGAATTCAGGGCCTGGTTCGATACCGGCGTGAGCTTGCCGTCGATCTTGATCGCCGGCGGAAACTCGGAGGTGATGAACAAATCCGATGCACCCTTGCTGCGCATCAGCTTGAGCAGGTCGTGCATGAATTTGGTGGCTTGATCTCTTTCCATGGTCTCTCCTCTGGCCGCCCACAGCCGGGCGCCGGGCGTCGCTGCGGCAGGCCGCCAGAGCCGCCGTCAACGCCATTGCGGAAGCAAATTCCGCTCGAACCTCCATTGTAGCCTGCCGGCGGCGATACCCGCTCGGCATGGCGACGATTACATGAAGTTTTCCTTGTTCATCGCCTTGGTGCGCGCCTCGGCTGCCGACACGACATTGCGGCGCACGAGCTCGGTCAGGTTCTGGTCCAGGGTCTGCATGCCCGCGTTCTGGCCGGTCTGGATCGCCGAATACATCTGCGCCACCTTGTTCTCGCGGATCAGGTTACGGATCGCCGGCGTGCCGATCATGATCTCGTGCGCCGCCACACGGCCGGTGCCGTCCTTGGTCTTGAGCAGCGTCTGCGAGATCACCGCGCGGATCGATTCGGACAGCATCGAACGCACCATTTCCTTTTCGGCAGCCGGGAACACGTCGACGATACGGTCGATGGTCTTGGCGGCGGACGAGGTGTGCAGCGTGCCGAACACCAGGTGGCCCGTCTCGGCGGCGGTCAGCGCGAGGCGAATGGTTTCGAGGTCGCGCATTTCACCGACCAGGATCACGTCCGGGTCTTCACGCAGCGCGGATTTCAGCGCGTTGTTGAAGCTCATCGTATGCGGCCCGACTTCGCGCTGGTTGATCAGGCATTTCTTCGATTCGTGCACGAATTCGATCGGGTCTTCCACCGTCAGGATGTGGCCGTACTCGTTCTCGTTGATGTAATTGATGATCGCCGCCAGCGTGGTCGACTTGCCCGAGCCGGTCGGCCCGGTCACCAGCACGATGCCGCGTGGCTGGTTGGCGATCTCGGTGAACACCTTGGGCGCGTTGAGGTCTTCGAGCGACAGCACCTTGGACGGAATGGTCCGGAACACGGCACCCGCACCACGGTTCTGCACGAAGGCATTGACGCGGAAGCGCGCCAGATTGGGGATTTCGAACGAGAAGTCGCATTCGAGCGTTTCTTCATAAATCTTGCGCTGCCCGTCGTTCATGATGTCGTACACCATATCGTGCACATCACGATGCTCCATCGCGGGCAGATTGATACGGCGTACGTCGCCATGCACGCGAATCATCGGCGGCAGGCCAGACGACAAGTGCAAGTCGGAGGCCTTGTTCTTGACCGCGAACGCGAGCAGCTCAGATATTTCCATTTATAATCTCCCGAAAACCACGCCAGATCGTCCTGTCACGGCGGTATGGACGATTGCCCCAAGGGCATATCAGCAAAGACTGAAATTTCATTATGGGCACAATAAAAACTGCATTGCAAGCCGTGCACCAGCGCATTGCGCAAGCCGCGACAGCGGCCGGACGCAGCCCGGAAAGCGTGCGCCTGCTGGCTGTGAGCAAAACCTTCCCGGCCGATTGCGTCAGCGACGCCTACCAGGCGGGGCAGCTCGCATTCGGCGAAAACTATGTGCAGGAGGCGGTGGAGAAGATCACAGGGCTGGGTGGGTTGAGCGTTGCGCATGTGGGTGATGGCGGGGTGGGCAGGCGGGGCGCGCCGGATGCGGCCACATCCGAACTGAGCATCGCGCCCGGTTCGGACTGCCATTCGAGTGCCGTCGCATCCCCGCAGACGGGGCCCAACGAGACCCTGATGCTCACTGCAGAGGACACCACCGGCTCGTCGGTGCCAACGTTCACGGTAGGAGGCACTGCCGGTTCATCCGAACCGGGCATTGAGCCCGGCTCGGACTGCCATTCGAGCGCCGTCGCATCCCCGCTTGCGGGGCCCCTGCTCTTGCCGCTCGAATGGCACATGATCGGCCCGCTGCAGAGCAACAAGACCAGGTTGGTCGCGGAGCACTTCGATTGGGTGCATACGGTCGAGCGGCTCAAGACCGCCGAGCGGCTGTCGGCGCAGCGTCCGGCGCAGCTGGCGCCGTTGCAGGTCTGCATCCAGGTCAATGTGAGCGGCGAGGCGAGCAAGAGCGGCTGCGCGCTTGACGAGGTGCCAGCGCTGGCTGCGGCAGTGGCCGGGCTGCCACGGCTGCGCCTACGCGGGCTCATGTGCATTCCCGAGCCGACCGAGGACGAGACCAAGCTGCGCGCGCAGTTCCGCACGCTGCGCGAGTGCTTCGAGCGGCTGAACAGCAGCGGCTTGGCGCTCGATACCCTGTCGATGGGCATGTCGGCCGACCTCGAGCTGGCGATTGCCGAGGGCGCAACCATCGTCAGGATCGGCACGGCGATCTTCGGCGCCAGGGCCAGGCCCACCCCCTGATTACCCCATCATCAGCAGTTAACCACTCAGGTACACCCCCATGAAAATCACATTCATCGGCGGCGGCAATATGGCCACCGCATTGATCGGCGGCATGCTGGCACAGGGCTTCGAGCCCGCCGACCTGACCGTGATCGAACCCTCCGGCGACAAGCGCGCCGAGTTGCAGGCGTCGTTCGGCGTTCACACCCAGGCGGCGCTCGCCGGTGGCCTGCCGGCATGCGACGTGATTCTGCTCGCGATCAAACCGCAGAGCATGAAGGAAGTCGCGGGTGAACTGGCCGGCAAGATTGGCGGCCAGCTGGTGATTTCCATCGCCGCGGGCATTCAGGTAAGCTCGCTCGCAAGCTGGCTCGGCGGCCACGACAACATCGTGCGCGTGATGCCGAACACGCCGGCCCTGGTTCGCGCCGGCATGTCGGGGCTGTTCGCGCCGGCAGCCGTGTCGGAGGCATCGCGGGCCGTGGCGGAACGCATCCTGAAGGCCGTGGGCGACACGCTGTGGCTGGCCGACGAAAGTATGATGGATGCCGTCACCGCAGTCTCGGGTAGCGGCCCGGCCTATGTGTTCTACTTCATCGAATCGTTGATGGAGGGCGCGGCCAAGCTCGGCTTCAATCGCGCCGACGCCAAGCAGCTTGCCTACGCAACCTTCAACGGTGCAGTCAAACTGGCGCTGGATAGCCAGGACGATGCGGCCACGCTGCGCACCAAGGTCACCTCCAAGGGGGGCACCACCGAGGCGGCGCTGAAACAGATGGAAGCGGCTCAGGTAAAGGCTGGTATCGTCGCCGGCATCGAGGCCGCCAATACGCGCGGCCAGGAGCTGGGCAAGGAACTCGGGGGCCAGTAAGGGCGAAACCGCGGCAAAGCAAGAAGTACCCGGGGCCGATGTCCGGTCGACACCCGGCCAGCCTGCTGGGGCCTGGGTACCGCCGTCAGCACGCCGCCATGGCGTGATGGCAGCGCCCCCCCGAATGCAGGCTGATAAATTCGGTGCCGACCAGGATCGGCCCCGCAGCGCTACCTACAGGGATCAAGTATGTCCGAGCTGGCACAAGCCTTACGCTTTCTGATCGAAAACATCGCGAGCTTCTTTGCGCTCGCCCTGTTGCTGCGCTTCTATCTGCAGGTGGTGCGGGCACCGTTCCAGCACCCGCTGCCGCAATTCCTGCTGGCCTTCACCAACTGGATCGTCATCCCCACCCGGCGCGTGATCAAGGCCGTGGCCGGCTACGACACGGCAACGCTGCTGCTGGCCTGGCTCACGACGCTGATCAAGGATTTCCTGGTCATCACGCTGGTCGGCGCGCCGATCGACTTCGCCCTGCCAACGGCCTGGATCGGCCTGACGCTGCTCGCGCTGCTGCATGTGCTGCAACTGACGATCTACCTGCTGATCGGCGCCGTCATCGTGCAGGCCGTGCTGTCCTGGGTATCGCCCTACGGCAACCCGCTGACGCCGATTCTGCACCGCTTGACCGATCCGTTCCTGCGGCCACTGCAGCGTTTCGTCCCGCCCATCGGCGGCGTGGACCTGAGCCCGCTGGTGTTGCTGCTGGTGTTGCAGCTGATCCTGATGTTGCCGATGAGCTTCATCGAGCGCGGCATCCTGAGCCTGCTCAGCACCAGCTTATGAGCTGGTATCAATGGCAAGGCGCCAGCGTGACGCTGACCCTGCACATCCAGCCCGGGGCCAAGAAAACGGAAGTCGCCGGCCTCTACGGCGAGGCGCTCAAGATACGGCTCGCAGCCCCGCCGGTGGACGGCAAGGCCAACCAGGCCCTGCTTGCCTTCCTGGCGGAGCGTTTCAAGGTGCCGGTACGGCAGGTAGTATTGAAATCAGGTGACAGCTCGCGCCGCAAGATCGTGATCGTGACAGATTCGGCAGTCACTCCGGAGAGCCTGCTCGGCAAACCCTGAGTGGAGAAACACGGCTGGCCAAGGGGGCGGCCTCTGCCGCCTGTCTCCCCCTGCCCTGCGCTCAATCCATGCGCCGATACTCGCCATCGATATAGTCAGGCGACGCGGCGCGGGCCGATACCGGCACCGGGCGCAGCCGCCACGGCAGCAACAGCGCCAGTGCGGCGATATCGCTGAGCAGGCCAGGGACGATCAGCAGCACGCCCGACAGCGCGATGCGTACATTCCACAGCACACCGCCGATCGGGTCACCGTTGCGCAGCGCCTGCAACATCAGCAGCGGTGCACCCACGCGCTGGCCGCGCAGGACCAGCCATCCGGTCAATGCGCTGCCGAGCAGCAGCAGCCAGATCCACGGGCCGATCAGCGTGCCGACCCACAGCGTGAACGCCAGCTCAAGCAACGGGAATCCGAGTAGAATGAGCCCGCCGATTCTCAACATGATGGTTTTCCTTGTTCGATGATGGATGTGCTGCTGGTCTTCACCAATATGCCGGACATGGACAGCGCGCACCAGCTGGCCGCCCACCTGATCGACGAGCGCCTGGCCGCCTGCGTCAATATCCTGTCGCCGTGCACCTCGGTCTATCGTTGGCAGGATGTGACAGAAACCGCAACGGAAGTTCCACTGCAGATCAAGTGCCACGCCAGCCGCTATGCCGAACTCGAGGCGGCGATCCGCAAGCGTCATCCATATGAACTTCCGGAAATCGTCGCAGTCAACGTCGACAAGGGCCTGCCCGCTTACCTGAGCTGGGTTACCCAGGAAACCGTCCCGCCAGCCTGAGCGGCAGGCCGACAAAGACCCGCCCCTATCAGATCGGGGCAGAGACGAACAATATCAAGTATGTACGCATTATTCCGACATCTCATCACCGCCATTCTCGTCCTGCTCGCCGTGCAGGTTGCCGCCGCCTCGCAGGATGAGCTGCTGCCCCCCGAGCAGGCCTTCAAGGCCAGCGCACGGCTGACCGACCCGCAAACGGTCGAGATCAGCTATGACATCGCCGACGGCTACTATATGTACCGCGACCGCTTCAAGTTCAAGCTCGATCCGGCTGGCGCGCTGGGCGAGGCACGGTTTCCGCCCGGCAAAGTGAAGCAGGATGAGTATTTCGGCAAGGTGGAAACCTATCGCCACCAGCTCAAGTTCGTCATCCCGTTGAGCCAGCCCGCCGGTGGCGCCATCATGCTCAAGGTGACGAGCCAGGGCTGCGCCGACGCCGGCATCTGCTACCCGCCCTATACCCACACGCTCAAGCTGCAGCCGGGCTCGGCATCGGGCGCGGCCCCCAGCCGGCTGGACAAGCTGTTCGGCGCCAAGGCGGACGGCCCGCCCGGCCTGCTGCCGGCCTTCACCACACAAAGCCTCGGCCCCTTGCTGGGCTTTTTCTTTTTGGCGGGGCTGGGGCTGGCGTTCACCGCCTGCATGTATCCGCTGATTCCCATCCTGTCCGGCATCATCGTCGGCCACGGGCACCAGGCCACCAAGCGCCGCGGCTTCGTGCTGAGCTTCATCTACGTGCAGGGCATGGCTATTGCCTATGCAGTGGCAGGCATCGCCGCCGGCCTCTCCGGCGCACTGCTCAGCAACGCGCTGCAGCAACCCTGGGTGCTGGCCGTATTCAGCCTGTTTTTCGTGCTGATGGCCGGTGCCATGTTCGGCCTGTACCAGATTCAGCTGCCCAGCAGCTGGCAAAGCCGGCTGTCGGACCAATCCAACCGCCTTCAGGGCGGCCACCTGCTGTCGGTATTCGGCATGGGCGCGCTGTCGGCGCTGATCGTCGGCCCCTGCGTCGCACCACCGCTGGCCATGGCGCTCGGTTACATCGGCGCCACGCACGACGTGGTGCTCGGTGGTGCCACGCTCTACAGCATGGCGCTCGGCATGGGGCTGCCGCTGATCGTAGTCGGCGTGTTCGGCGGCCATGTGCTGCCGCGGGCCGGCGCCTGGATGAACGCCGTGCGTTCGGTGTTCGGCGTGGTCATGCTGGCGCTCGCCATCTGGATCGCCACGCCGATTCTGCCGCCGCTCGCCTACATGATGGCCTGGGCTGCGCTGCTGATCGTGTGCGCGATCTATCTGCATGCGCTGGACCCGCTGCCGAGCAATGCCTCCGGCTGGCGCAAACTGTGGAAGGGTATCGGCGTCATCGCACTGCTCGGCGGCAGCGCGCTGCTGCTCGGCGCACTGGCGGGCAACCGCGACGTGCTGCAGCCCTTGCGCAGCTTCACCCTGAGTGCGAGCACCAGCCCGCAGCCAGCCGCGCCCGCTTTCCGCCGCATCCAGTCCGAGGCCGAGCTCGACGCGGCCTTGCAGGCGGCGGCCGGCAAGCCGGTGCTGCTCGACTTCTATGCGGATTGGTGCGTTTCATGCAAGGAGATGGAGCGCTTCACCTTCTCCGACCCAAGCGTGCAGGCAAAGATGCGGCAGATCGTGCTGTTGCAGGCCGATGTCACCGACAATACCGATGCCCACCAGGCCCTGCTCAAGCGCTTTGGCCTGTTTGGCCCGCCCGGCATCATCTTCTTCGGCCGCGACCAGCAGCCGCATGCAGATAAAGTCGTGGGTTACCAGAGCGCCGACGTTTTCCTCACCACCCTTAACCGCGCGTTTCCCTGAACCCTCTTTCCATGACCGTTCGCCCCCTGCTGATCACCGCCTTGCTGGCGCTCCCCGTCACGGCTTTTTCCGCGCCACCGGCGCCGGCCGCCCAGTACGACCTGTTGACGACCCCGCTGAAGGATCTGCAGCAAAAACCGCGCAAGATCGCCGAATGGAAAGGCAAGGTGCTGGTCGTCAACTTCTGGGCCACCTGGTGCGCCCCCTGTCGCGAGGAAATACCGGAGTTCATCGCCACGCAGAAACAGTATCAGACCAGCGGCGTGCAGTTCATCGGCGTTGCCGTCGATGAGCCAAAGGATGTCGCCCGTTTCGCCAAGCAGTTCGGTATCAACTACCCTCTGCTGACTGGCGAAGAAGATGCGATGGAAATCATGCGTGCGGCTGGCAACCGGCTCGGCGGCCTACCCTTCACGGTGATCGTCGACCGGCAGGGCAAGATTGTCGCCGTAGCCGCGGGTAGATTGCCGCAAGCCAAGCTGGAAGCGGCTCTCAAGCAAGTGCTTGGACAAGCGTCCGTCACGAAATCATGACTTGCACTAGGGAAACTACGGAGATATGCTGCGCAACGGCTACCAGAGCCGCCCCGCGTCGGACGGGCAAACATTCCGTCAGCATTTCATCGTGGTGAAGCCTGTCGAAAACTAGACAACTTCGCCGATCTTGCGGCAAACTGCCGCGATGTTCAAAACGCCAGTGACGCTCCATGACCGCTAGCAAGCGCGACATCCTGGTTCTGCACGGCCCCAACCTGAA
The DNA here is from genome assembly GCF_040812015.1 of Chitinivorax sp. PXF-14. NCBI lineage: Bacteria > Pseudomonadati > Pseudomonadota > Betaproteobacteria > Chitinivorax > Chitinivorax sp. PXF-14. The sequence goes on from NZ_JBFNXJ010000003.1 coordinate 254,959, forward strand.
CCTGCTCGGCATGCGCGAGCCGCACCTGTACGGCGCGGACCGCCTGATCGACATCGACGGCCGTCTGGCGGCCGCGGCACAGCAGGCAGGATTGGCGCTCAGCAGCCTCCAGAGCAATGCCGAGCATGTGTTGATCGAGCGGATTCACCAGGCATACAGCGACAATACGGGGTTCATCATCATCAACCCGGCTGCGTTCACCCATACCAGCGTCGCACTGCGCGATGCCCTGGCCGCAGTCAAGATCCCCTTCATCGAAGTACATCTCTCAAACGTCCACGCCCGCGAGCCATTCCGCCAGCACTCCTATTTTTCCGACCTGGCGGTTGGCGTCATCTGCGGGCTGGGCGCGCAAGGCTACGAGCTGGCACTGAGCTACGCCATTCGCCAGCTGGCACCGCACTGATACGTGCGGCGCACGGCCAAGACAGGAAAGGACAAGCATGGACTTGCGCAAACTCAAGAAACTGATCGAGATGGTGGAAGAATCCGGCATCGCCGAGATCGAAGTCACCGAAGGCGAGGAAAAGGTTCGCATCAGCCGCGTCCCCACCAACCAGGCAATCGCCTATGCGGCCCCACAACCGTCCCAGATCGTGTTTCCGACGGCCCCCATCGGCGCGCCGGCTGCAGCCCCGGTGGCCGGCGCCGCCGCGGCACCCGCGCCCGCCCCGGTGGAAGGCGACACGGTGAAGTCCCCCATGGTCGGCACCTTCTACCGCTCCCCCAGCCCGGGCGCCAAGTCCTTTGTCGAAGTGGGCCAGCAGGTCAATGTCGGCGACACCCTGTGCATCATCGAAGCGATGAAACTCCTGAACGAGATCGAGGCGGAAAAGGCCGGCGTGATCAAGGCCGTCCTGGTCGAGAACGGCCAGCCCGTCGAATACGGCGAGCCGCTATTCATCATCGGTTAAATCAGGCGCGGTGCCCCACGCCGGGGCCAAGCATTCCCCCTGGCGCGGCCCACCATCACCGTCCCTTCACAGGGGTACTCCCATGTTCGAAACAGTCCTGACCGCCCGTCGTGGCGATCAGCAACCGCAAGGCTGCGCAGCGACGAAGTCAAATCGACCGGCAGCAGCCAGCTGCCAGGGCGGTTTTGCCGCGAGGTTCCACCATGTTTGAAAAAGTACTGATTGCGAATCGCGGCGAAATCGCCCTCCGCGTATTGCGCGCCTGCCGCGAGATGGGCATCAAGACCGTGGTCGTGCACTCCGAGGCCGACCGCGATGCCAAGTACGTGAAGCTCGCCGACGAATCGGTCTGCATCGGCCCAGCGCCGAGCCCGCAGAGCTACCTGAACATTCCGGCCATCATTAGTGCGGCCGAGGTCACCGATGCACAGGCGATTCACCCCGGCTACGGTTTCCTGTCTGAAAACGCCGACTTCGCCGAACGTGTCGAACAGTCGGGTTTCGTATTTATCGGCCCGCGCCCCGACTCGATCCGCCTGATGGGCGACAAGGTATCGGCCAAGGATGCGATGAAGGCCGCCGGCGTGCCCTGCGTGCCCGGCTCGGACGGCGCATTGCCGGACGACCCGGCTGAGATCACCAAGATCGCCAAGCGCGTCGGCTACCCGATCATCATCAAGGCATCGGGCGGCGGCGGCGGGCGCGGCATGCGCGTGGTGCACACCGAGGCCGCGCTGATCAACTCGGTCAACATGACCAAGGCCGAGGCGCAGGCCGCGTTCGGCAACCCCACCGTCTATATGGAGAAGTTCCTCGAGAACCCGCGCCATATCGAGATCCAGGTACTCGCCGACGAATACGGCAATGCCATCTACCTGGGCGAGCGCGACTGCTCGATGCAGCGCCGCCACCAGAAGGTGATCGAGGAGGCCCCGGCCCCCGGCATCACCGACAAGCAACGCAAGAAGATCGGCGACGCCTGCGCCGCAGCCTGCCGCCAGATAGGCTACCGTGGCGCCGGCACCTTCGAGTTCCTGTTCGAGAACGGCGAGTTCTATTTCATCGAAATGAACACGCGGGTCCAGGTCGAGCACCCGGTCACCGAACAGATCACCGGCATCGACATCGTGCAGGAGCAGATCCGTATCGCCGCCGGCGACAAGCTGCGCTACACGCAGAAGGAAGTCGTGCTGCGCGGCCATGCGATGGAATGCCGCATCAACGCGGAAGACCCGGTGAAGTTCACACCCAGCCCCGGCCGCATCACCACCTACCATCCACCCGGTGGCCCCGGCATCCGTGTCGACACGCACATCTACCAGGGTTACTTCGTGCCGCCGAACTACGACTCGATGGTGGCCAAGGTGATTGCCTTCGGCGACACGCGCGACCAGGCGATGGCACGCATGCGCATCGCGCTGTCCGAGATGGTGGTCGAGGGTATCCAGACCAACATCCCGCTGCACCAGGAACTGATGATCGACTCGGCCTTCCAACGCGGTGGCACCAGCATCCACTATCTCGAACACCGCATGGAGCAGTTGAAGAAAGGCTAATTTTCCATACAGCCTTGATGCTGTTCGGATAAAATACGCAGCCGGCCGATGTGCCGGCTGTTTTTCTTTCCAAATCAGAGCAAATCGAATACCTATGAGCTGGTTATCCGCCACCATCGAGACCGACGCCTCCCACGCCGAGGCGCTGTCCGACGCCCTGTTCGAGCTCGGCGCCCTGTCCGTCAGCATCGAGGACGCCCATGCCGGTACCGATGCCGAACAGCCGATTTTCGGCGAGCCGGGCGAGCCTACCGACGTGGTATGGGAAGCCAGCCATGTGGTCGCGCTGTTCGAGCAGGATAGCGATGCAGCGGGCATCATCGCGGCCGCGGCAGCCGAGTGCGGCTTGCCCACGCCGGCCTTCAGCATCGACACCATCGAGGAGCAGGACTGGGTGCGCGCCACCCAGGCGCAGTTCGACCCGATCCGCATTTCCGAGCGGCTGTGGATCACGCCGACCTGGCATGAGCCGCCCAACCCGAGCGCCATCAACCTGCAGCTCGACCCGGGCCTGGCTTTCGGCACCGGCAGCCACCCCACCACGAGGCTGTGCCTGCAATGGCTCGACAGCAATCTGTGTGGCGGCGAGACCATCCTCGACTATGGCTGCGGCTCGGGCATTCTCGCCATCGCGGCGCGCAAGCTTGGCGCTGGTGCGACCGTCGGTGTCGATATCGACCCGCAGGCGATCATCGCATCGAACCAGAACGCCGAGCAGAATGGCGTGCAGGCCGATTTCCACCTGCCCGACAACATGCCGGGCGGACAGCAATACGACGTCGTCGTCGCCAACATCCTGACCAACCCCCTGCGCATGCTCGGGCCCTTGCTCGCCGGCAGCTGCAAGCCGGGCGGGCGCATTGCGCTGTCAGGTATCCTGGCGGAACAGGCCGGCGAAATCGTCAGCCTCTATTCCCAGTGGTTCGACCTGGTCGAGCCGGTTTTTGACGAAGGTTGGACTTGCATCTCCGGAACCAAGCGCCGATGAACGTCACGCACTGCCCCAACTGCCAGACCTGCTTCAAAGTCACCCCGGAACAACTCTCGCTATACAACGGCAAGGTCCGCTGCGGCCGCTGCGCCTTTGTGTTCAACGCGATGAACCACCTGATCGAGGTGGAGGACATGTCGGCGCAGACGCTGCACATGCCGCCCAACGCCATCCGCCAGGAAGCCCCCAAGCCGACGGCGGCGCAGGCCGTGGCCGAGCCAGTCATGGCGCCCCCCGCAGAGGTGGCCAATACAGCCTCCCAGCCCGCCGCGATGGAAACACCGCAACCGGAGCCAGCGCCAGAACCACAAGTCGCACCCGAAGTGGCTCAGCCCGAGGTCGCTCAACCTGCGTTCGACCCGTCGCAAGACTTCATTCCGCGCGACGCGCTCGCACAAAGCCTGTCGTCCGGCGAGCCCGAAGCCCCGCAGATAGACGATCTGGTGATCGAAGATATCCAGATCACTGCCCCGGGTGAAGTGGCACAGCGCCTCAGCGAAATCGGCCAGTCCGACGAAGAGACCAGCGCCTCGCCGTTCGACGCCTTCATCGACGCCATCAGCAGCGAGCTGCCGGCGCAGGATGCGACACCATCGGAGCCAGTCCAAGCGGCGACGGCAGCGAGCGGCGCCGGCGAGGAGATCGTGATCGACGCCGCGCCGGAAGCGGACGGCACGATCGAAGTCAAACCGCCACGCTATGTCGAACCGGAACTCGAGCTCGACATCAGCCCGCCCGAAGAAATCGAGGAACAGCAGGCGGCGCGGAAATCCCGCGTCTACCACCCCATCATCGACGTCGACACCTTCAGCGAAGGCGCCGAGCCGGCGGCCAGCCGCACCCGCCCGCTATGGCTGGCCGGCAGCCTGATCGCCGCGCTGCTGGCCGCGGCGCAACTGGCCTATGTGTATCGCACACCGCTGGCAGCCAAGCTGCCGGGCAGCAAACCGCTGCTGGTGAAGATGTGCGGCCTCATCGGCTGCGAGGTGCCACTACCCGCCGACGAAAACCTGATCAGCATCGAAGGCTCGGAGCTGATCCCCGACCCGGCCCAGCCCAACCTGATCAAGCTCTCGGCCACGCTGCGCAATCGCGCCGAATTCGAGCAGGCCTTGCCGATGATGGAGTTGACGCTGACCGACAACAACGATCAGACCGTCGTGCGCAAGGTTTTCGAGCCCGCGCAATACCTCGACCCGTCGCACACCGGCCAGGGCATTGCCCCCAATTCCGAGGTGCAGGCCCGGCTGGCGCTCGATGTCGGCCAGCTCAAGGCATCGGGGTACCGGCTGTTCCTGTTCTTTCCGCAGAAATAGCGCCGGGCGGTGAAGGGCGTTGGCCCAGCATCCGCCCCGCCGCATTTTTGTCGCCTATAATGAGTGCAGCACCGGCCAGGTGGCCGGCATCAGACAAGAGGAGAGGATCTAGATGGCAACCATCCTGTTGAACGGCGAGCCGATCGGCGTGGGCGGGCATTTTCCGCGACCGGGCGACACGGCCCACAGCTTCATGCTCGTGAACAACGACCTGAAGGATGTATCGCTGAGCCAATACGCCGGCAAGCGCAAGATTCTGGCCATCGTACCGAGTCTCGACGCATCGATCGGGCTGACCATTGCACGCCGCCTCAACGGCATGACCGATCAGTTCCCGAACACGGTTGCGATCGTTGTGTCGGTCGACACCCCTTACGCCCAGGCCCGCGTCGTCGCCGTCGAGGAATTCCGCAACATCGTCACACTGTCGACGCTGCGTGGCCGCGACTTCCACAAGGACTACGGCGTCATGATCACCGACTACCCGCTGTCCGGCCTGATGGCATCGGCCATCGTGGTGCTCGACGAGAACGACACCGTGCTGCACTCGGAGCTCGTCTACGAGCTGACCAGCGAGCCCAATTACCAAGCCATCGCCGACGCGCTGGCCCCGAAACAGTAAGCACGAGGAATACAGCATGGCTAGCGTCACACTCGGCGGCAACGCAATCGAAGTCAACGGCAACCTGCCCGCAGTCGGCCAGACCGCACCCGCCTTCAGCCTGGTCGGCAACGATCTGGTCGATGTCTCGCTGGCGAACTATGCCGGCAAGCGCAAGATCCTCAACATCTTCCCGAGCATCGATACGCCGACCTGCGCCATGTCCACACGCCGCTTCAACCAGGAAGCCTCGAGCCTCGCCAACACCGTCGTCCTGTGCGTCTCGGCCGACCTGCCGTTCGCGCAGAAGCGCTTCTGCGGCGCCGAAGGGCTCAACAACGTGGTCACGCTGTCGACCATGCGCGGCCGTGACTTCCTCGAGAACTACGGCGTCGAGATCGTCGAGGGCCCGCTGACCGGCGTCGCAGCCCGCGCCGTCGTGGTGCTCGACGAGCAGAACAAGGTGCTGCACAGCGAGCTGGTATCGGAAATCAAGAACGAGCCGAACTACGATGCCGCACTGGCAGCGCTGAAGTAAGCGGCAAAACGGACGGAAACGGGGCGCGCTACCGCGCCCCGTTTGCTTTATGAGCGACCTCTGGCGCGACGACTTTCTCACCGGCAGTCCGCTGCTGGCCCCGCTGGCCTGGCTAGCGGCCCACCAGCAATGGCGGCACTGGCCCGGCCAGGCAGAGCTCGATGCGCTGCTTGCCCATGTCGGCGGGCGATCTTGCCAGGCACTGCGCTTCGTACTGCCGGACAGCGTTCCCGCCAACGCCCGCTACTATGAGCAGCGCATCCACGATACCGGCCAGATCCCCACGCGACATGAAAACTGGCACGACCTATACAACGCACTGACCTGGCTCAGCTTCCCCCGGATCAAGCATGCGCTGAACCGGCGCCACGTGGAGGAGCTCCAGGCGGCCGCCAGCCGCCAGCAACGCGGCAGCCGGCGCGATGCCGCCACCCTGCTCGACGAATCGGGCGTGCTGCTGGCCTGCAGCGAACCGCGGCTGATCGAGCTGCTGGCCGATCACGCCTGGGAGGCGCTGTTCGTCGGCCACCGCGCGGCCTGGGGGCGATCCATCTCCGCCCACATCATCGGCCACGCCTTGCACGAGAAGGCGCTGACGCCCTATCTCGGCTTCACCGGCAAGGCGCTGCCGGTAGTGGTCGACCCGGTGTTCTTCTCGCTCGCGCCGGATGAGCAGCGGCTGCATCTCGACAGCACCATCGCGGCAGGCTTCGCCGCTCACGGCTTTCTGCCAGGCCCGCGCACGCTGCTACCACTGCCGCTGCTCGGCGTTCCGGGCTGGTGGCCGGGCAATGCGGATACCGATTTCTACCGCAACACCGACTACTTTCGTCCGAAACGCACGCACCGTGGCAGGCTGGCGGCCCCATCCGTCGAGGGGTAGCCACCCGGCGGAACGGCCGCAGCGCGCACATGCTCACAAACGCACCGATCCATACATTACATATTTCATATGTACTTGATTGGGCAGCCAATCCGTTGCCCATGGCCGGCCGGCGAGCCGGCTGCTGCGTGGGAGCGGCACACCGCAACCGTATGCGGCGGAAAATATAAAATCATTATTTATCAAAGCCTAAGCTCCGCCTTTTCTGGATGACGGCCACCCCATCTGGTATAATTCCGCCCTTTTTTGACGCAAACCGAATGACAAATGAATAGGCGCGAAATCGCATCTTGCAGCCCTCGCGCGGAGCACTGCCAGTGAAGTTTTCAGTCGCGGGCTTCGCTGCCTGGGCACCCGGCATTGAAAGCGATGCCGACTGGCAGGCCTGGACACGTGGCGAACTCGCCATCGGCTGCGATGGCGAGCCTGCGCTCGCCCAGATGCCGGCCATGCTGCGCCGCCGCGCCGGCCGCCTGTCGCGCATGGCGTGCGACGTCGCCTACCGTGTGCTTGATGGCCGGGTCGGCGTACCGACGATCTTCTGCTCGCGTCACGGCGAAACGGAACGCTCGATCGAGTTGCTGGCCGCGCTCGCACAGGGCGAGCCATTGTCGCCGACCACCTTCGGCCTGTCCGTGCACAATGCCTCGGGCGGCCTGTTCTCGATCGCGCGCAAGGACCAGGCCAACTGCATCGCGCTCGCAGCCGGCAGCGAATCGGCCGCACACGGCGTCATCGAGGCCTGCGGCCTGCTGGCGGACGGCGCCGAGCAGGTGCTGCTGGTCGTGGCGGATTGCCCCCTGCCGACGGTCTATGCCGGTTTCGCCGACGAGCCGACACCCGCCTATGCCTGGGCCTGGCTCATCGAGCCGGCGGGCGAGCGGCCGCTCAACCTGAGCTGGCGGACGGCGCCCGACCACGCGGATACGGCCGCCAGCGCGCAGTTGCCGGCGCTGGAGGTGCTGCGTTTCTTCATCGGCGGCGCGGAGCAGCTGTCCCACGTCGCCGGCCACCATACCTGGCACTGGAGCCGCGATGCGTGAGGTGGTCGACCGCTGCTGGCGTATCGTCGGCACCGGCCTGAGCTTCGCGGCATTCGGCGCGGGCGGGCTGCTGCTGCGCGTCGCGGTGTTCCCGTTGATCGACCTGTTCGTCTGGCATCGCAAGCGTCGCGTCGCCATCGCGCGCGAGGTGCTGCGGCTGACGTTCCGTACCTTCATCGCGCTGATGCGTGGCGTCGGCGTGCTGCGCTACGAGCTGCGCGGGCTGGAGCGCCTCAACCGGCGCGGGCTCCTGATCCTGGCCAACCACCCGTCGCTGATCGACACGGTGTTCCTGATGGCCTTCGTGCGCAATGCCGACTGCGTGGTGAAGGCCACGCTCTGGCGCAACCCCTTCACCCACGGCCCGGTGCGGGCGGCGGGCTATATCCGCAACGACTCGGGGGTGGAGCTGGTCGAGGATTGCGTGGCCTCGCTCGAACGCGGCGGCAACCTGATCATCTTCCCCGAAGGCACGCGCACGCCGCGCGATGGTGCCATCCACCTCAAGCGCGGCGCCGCCAATATCGCAGTGCGTGGCGCGCGCGCGGTGACGCCGGTGGTCATCCGCTGTACGCCGCCGACGCTCGGCAAGGGCGAAAAATGGTGGCGCGTGCCGCCACGCCGCGCCCACTTCACGATCGAGGTCAAGGAAGACATCGCGATCGCCCCCTATATCCAGCACACCGGCCACGAAGCCCTGGCCGCGAGACAGCTGACCGCCCATCTGGAACAGTATTTCATCAAGGAAAGCCAGGCCCATGCAGCTTGAAGACGAAGTCAAACAACTGATCATCGACGCGCTCCAGCTCGAGGACATGACCCCCGCCGACATCGACACCGATGCGCCGCTGTTCGTCGAGGGCCTCGGGCTCGATTCGATCGATGCGCTCGAACTCGGCGTCGCCATCCAGAAACGTTACGGCATCCAGCTCTCGGCCGACTCCGAGGACACCCGCAAGCATTTCGCCTCGGTCGCCGCGCTGACCCAGCTGATCGCCAGCCGCAAGCAGTAAGGACTCCACATGACCCAAGACGAAATCTACCAAATGATCGTGGATGTGCTGCACGACACCTTCGAGCTCGAGCCCGCCAGGATCACGCGTGACGCCAATCTCTACACCGATCTCGACATCGACAGCATCGACGCGGTCGATCTTGCGGTGAAGCTCAAGCAGCTGACCGGCAAGCGCCTGACGGCGGAGACCTTCAAGAGCGTGCGCACCGTGCAGGACGTGATCGATGCGATCGCCGCACTGACCAAGGAATAGGCTTGTCCTGGCGCAATCTCGTCGTCGCGTTGCTGACGCTGCTCTACCCCTTTGCCGTGTGGTACGGCCAGGGGCATGTCGAGCCGCGCCTGATGGCCGCGCTGCTGGCCGCCGTGGTGCTGGCCCGCATCGGCGCCAACAGGACGCTCGCCTCGCGCGGCTGGCTGATCGGCGCCGGCGTACTGCTGCTGGCGGTGCTGTGGAGCAACCAGTCGCTGCCGCTCAAGCTCTACCCGGTGCTCGTCAACGCAGCGATGCTCGGCGTGTTCGGCTGGAGCCTCGCGCATCCGCCGAGCGTGGTCGAACGTCTGGCCCGGCTGACCGAGCCCGATCTGCCGCCCGCCGGCGTCGCCTACACGCGCCGCGTGACCCAGGTGTGGTGCGGCTTCTTCGTGCTCAATGGCGCGATTGCGCTGTACACCGCGCTGTGGGCCTCGCCCGCGGTCTGGTCGCTGTACAACGGCCTGATCGCCTACGGGCTGATGGGCCTGTTATTCGCCGGCGAATACCTGGTGCGGCTGCGCGTGAAGCGGAGGCTGCATGCCTGAGCGCCTGTATCGCCGCCTGATCGACACGCCGTCGCCACGCGCCGTCGCGAGCCGCCACGGCGAATCCATCGACGAGCAGGCCTTCCGCCAGCGCGCGGCGGCCTGGATGGCCGCTTTCGCGCTGGTGGACGGACAAGCCGTCGCGCTTTACCAGACCGATGGCCTCGAATTCGCCGTTGCCTTGCTCGGCGCCTGGCAGGCCGGCAAGACCGTGTGGCTGCCCGGCGACGCGCTGCCGGCCACCTGCCGCCAGCTGGCGGCCCAGGTCAGCGCCTTCGCCGGCGAATTCCCGCCGGACTACCGCCCGCTGACGGCCCTGCACGGCAACCCTGGCGCGGCGCCGTTCTCCGCGCTGGATGCGGACTTCCCGGCCGTTGTCGTGTTCACCTCGGGCAGCACCGGCCAGCCCAGTGCGATCCCCAAGCGCCTGCGGCAGCTGGCAAGCGAAGTCGCCACGCTGGAAGCGATGTTCGGCGCCGCCCTTGGCGATGCCGAGGTGGTCGCCACGGTGTCGCACCAACATATCTACGGCCTGCTGTTCAAGATATTGTGGCCACTCGCGTCGCACCGGCCCTTCCTCGCGCATAGCCTGGCGTTTCCCGAGGAGCTGGCGGCAGCGCTCGCCGACCGCGCGGCGGTACTCGTCGCCAGCCCGGCCCATCTCAAGCGCCTGCCGGATACGCTGGACTGGCCCCGCGCGGGGCTGCGCACCGTGTTCTCGTCGGGCGGCCCGCTGCCGCTCGATGGCGTACTGCGCTGCGAGCAACTGCTCGGCCACACGCCGACCGAAATCTACGGCAGCTCCGAAACCGGCGGCATCGCCTGGCGCCGCCGCACGGGCGGGCTGGACGAAGCCTGCAGCGCCTTTCCGAACGTCACGCTGAGTCTGGCCGATGGCTGCCTGGTGGTGGCGTCGCCGCACCTGGCCGATGCCACGCCTTTCGTCACGGCCGACCGCGCCCGCTTTCTGCCCGATGGCCGCTTTCTGCTGGCGGGCCGCGCCGACCGCATCGCCAAGATCGAGGGCAAGCGCGTGTCGCTCGACGCGATCGAGCACGCATTGCGGGCCTCGGGCTGGATCACGGAAGCCCGCGTGCTGGCACTGGCCGACGGCCGCGAGCAACTGGCCGCGGTAGTGGTGCCGAGCACGGCCGGGCAGGCCCTGCTGGCCAGCGACGGCAAGCCGGCGTTCAGCCGCCGGCTGCGCGCCTTGCTGGCCGAATCGACCGAACGCGTCGCCCTGCCGCGCCGCTGGCGCTTTGTCGATGCCCTGCCGGCCAACGCCCAGGGCAAGACTACCGAGGCCGCGCTGGCTGGGCTGTTTGCGGCCCCCAGCCTGCCGCTGACACGCGTCGTCGAGCAGAATGACGTCCGCCTCGTGCTCGAACTGGGCATCCCGGGCGACCTGATCCATTTCGACGGCCACTTCACCGCCGCGCCGGTGCTGCCCGGCGTGACCCAGGTCGACTGGGCGATCCACTACGGCCGCCGGCATTTCGCGATTGCCGGCGCCTTCCTGCGGCTCGAAGCGGTCAAGTTCCAGCGCGTGATCCAGCCGGGCCGGCCGGTGCGGCTCGAGCTCGACTGGCGTGCCGAGAAGCAGTCGCTGGCCTTCAGGCTGGCATCCGATGTCGGCCAGCATGCGAGCGGCCGTGTCGTTTTCGAGAGTTGATATGTTCCAGGCCTGTGTCGTGATTCCCGTCTACAACCACGAGCACGCGATCGACGCCGTGGTCGAGGGCGCGCTCGACAGCGGCCTGCACTGCGTGCTCGTCGACGACGGCTCGTCGCCGCCCTGCGCGCAGGCGCTGGTGCGCCTCGCGGCGGCGCATGCAGAGCGGGTGTCGCTGGTGGTGCACGCGGCCAACCGGGGCAAGGGTCACGCGGTGCTGAGCGGTCTGGCCCACGCGGCCAGGCTGGGCTACAGCCATGCCGTGCAGATCGACGCCGACGGCCAGCACAAGGTGGCCGACATCGGCCGCTTCGTCGAGCATGCGCGCGCCGAGCCGCGGGCGATGATCGTCGGCCAGCCGCAATACGACGAGTCAGTGCCCAAGGGTCGTCTCTATTCGCGCTACCTGACCCACGTATGGGTGTGGATCAACACGCTGAGCCTCGACATCCACGATTCGATGTGCGGCTTCCGCGTCTACCCGATCGCGCCGGTGCTGGCACTGGCGCAGCGCGTGAAGCTCGGCAGCCGCATGGATTTCGATACCGAGGTGCTGGTGCGGCTGCACTGGTCCGGCATGAAGATGGTCAACCTGCTGACGCCGGTGCGCTACCCGGTCGACGGCGTCTCGCATTTCCGCATGGTGATGGACAATGTGCTGATCTCGCGCATGCACACGGTGCTGTTCTTCGGCATGCTGGCGCGCCTGCCGCAGCTGCTGTGGCGCCGCTGGAGGCCCGCATGAGCGCCGACCGCCGCCACTGGGCGCAAATCAACGAGGTCAGCTTCGTCGCCGGGATGAAGTTCCTGTTCCTGGTGTTCCGCTGGTTCGGCCGCTGGCCGTTCCGTTTCCTGCTTTACCCGGTCGTGCTGTTCTACGTGCTGCGCAACCCGCGCGCGCGCGCCGCATCGCGTGCTTATCTCGATCACGTGTTGCCGGGCCGGGCCGGCACCTGGCTCATGGTGCGGCACTTCATCGCCTTCGCCGAGGCGCTGCTCGACAAGCTGCGCGTGTGGAGCGGCAAGCTCGACGTGGGCCAGGTGACACGCCACAACCAGCAGCATTTCGCCGACCAGCAGGCACAGGGACGCGGCGGCCTGATCATCACCGGCCACCTCGGCAACGTCGAGCTCTGCCGCGCGCTGTCGAAAACGCGCCAGGGGCTGAAACTCACCATCCTCGTCCACACCAAGCATGCGCAGGCCTTCAACAAGCTGCTGGCCGAGCTCAACCCGGAAAGCATGCTGAACCTGTGGCAGGTGACCGACATGTCGCCCGACGTGGCGATCCGCCTGGCGGAGAAGGTCAACGCCGGCGAATTCGTGGTGATCGCGGGCGACCGCGTGCCGGTGTCGCCGAATCCTCGCGTCGCCTGGGCCGATTTCCTCGGCGAGCGGGCGGCCTTCCCGGTCGGCCCCTATGTGCTGGCGAGCCTGCTGCAATGCCCGACCTACCTGCTGTTCTGCCTGCAGCGCGACGGCGGCTATCACGTCTATTACGAGCTGTTCCGCGAGCAGATCAAGCTGCCGCGCCGCGAGCGCGATGCCGCATTCGCCGAGCTGGCGGCCGATTACGCCGCGCGGCTTGCCCACTACTGCCGGCTGGCGCCGCTGCAGTGGTTCAATTTCTACGATTTCTGGGCACCGCCCCAGGCGGTAACACACGATGCACCCAACTGAACCGAATACGCGTCGCCGCGTGGTTTTCGACCGCGCACGGCTGAGCATCGCCGACATCGCAGACATCGCGCATGGCCGCGCCACGGCCGAGCTGTCGAGCGACCCGGCATTCCGCGCCTTCATCCAGCGCGGTGCCGACTTCCTCGACCGCCTGCTGGCCGAGGACGGCGTGATCTACGGCGTGACCACCGGCTACGGCGACTCGTGCACGGTCACCGTGCCGGCCGAGCTCGTCGCCGAGCTGCCGCACCATCTCTACACCTACCACGGCTGCGGCCTTGGCGCCTGGCTCACGCCCGCGCAGACGCGCGCGGTGCTGGCGACACGGCTCGCCTCGCTGTCGCGCGGCTACTCGGGCGTCAGCGTGCGCCTGCTGGAACAGCTCGCGGCGCTGCTCGCGCACGACATCCTGCCGCTGATCCCGGCCGAGGGCTCGGTCGGCGCGAGCGGCGACCTGACGCCGCTGTCCTATGTCGCCGCCGCGCTGTGCGGCGAGCGCGAGGTAATCTACCGCGGCGAGCGCATGGCCGCCGCGCAGGCCCAGGCCCAGGCCGGGATCGAGCCGATCCGCCTGCGCCCGAAAGAGGGCCTGGCGATCATGAACGGTACGGCGGCGATGACCGCGCTGGCCTGCCTCGCCTTCGAGCGCGCCGACTACCTGGCCCGGCTCGCCACGCGCATCACGGCGCTCGCCAGCATCGCGCTGGACGGCAATGCCCATCATTTCGACGAAACGCTGTTCTCGGTCAAGCCGCACGCCGGGCAGCAGCTCGTGGCCGCGCGCATCCGCGCCGACCTGGCGTCGGATACGCCCGAACGCAACGAACGCCGCCTGCAGGACCGCTACTCGATCCGCTGCGCGCCACACGTGATCGGCGTGCTGCAGGATGCGCTGCCGTGGCTCGGGCAATGGATCGAGAACGAGCTCAACAGCGCCAACGACAACCCGATCATCGACGGCGAGAACGAGCACGTGCTGCACGGCGGCCATTTCTACGGCGGCCACATCGCCTTCGCCATGGATTCGCTGAAGCAGGCCGTGGCCAACGTCGCCGACCTGCTCGACCGGCAGATGGCGCTGCTCGTCGACACCAAGTTCAACCACGGGCTGCCCGCCAACCTGTCCGGCGCGCAGGGCCCGCGCGCGGCCATCAACCACGGCCTGAAGGCGCTGCAGATCAGCGTCTCGGCGTGGACGGCCGAGGCGCTCAAGCTGACCATGCCGGCCTCGGTATTCTCGCGCTCGACCGAGTGCCACAACCAGGACAAGGTCAGCATGGGCACCATCGCCGCGCGCGATTGCCTGCGCGTGCTCGAGCTCGCCGAACAGGTCACGGCCGGCCTCTTGATCACCGTGCGCCAGGGCATCTGGCTGCGCCAGCAGCAGACCGCGCTCGCGCTGACTCCGGCGCTGGCGCAACAGCTCGACGCGCTGGCCGGCAGCGTGCACCCGATCACGGAAGACCGCGCGCTCGACGGCGAGCTGCGCCAGCTGCTCGAACAGATCCGCAGCCAACACTGGAGCGTATATGCCTGATGCCATCAACCCGCCGGCCAACCCGCGCGTGGCCGAAGTCGAGCTGCAGGTGCAGTTCTTCGACCTCGACCCGATGGAGATCGTGTGGCACGGCAACTACGTCAAATACCTCGAAATCGCGCGCTGCGCGCTGCTCGACCAGATCGACTACAACTACCCGCAGATGCGCGCCTCGGGCTATGCCTGGCCGGTGATCGACCTGCACCTGCGCTATGTGAAGCCGGCCACCTTCGGCCAGCTGATCCGCGTGCGTGCCGAGCTGGTGGAGTGGGAAAACCGCATGAAGATCGCCTACCTGATCAGCGACGTGGCGAGCGGCCGCCGGCTGACCAAGGGCACGACGGTACAGGTGGCGGTCGAGATCACGACGCAGGAGATGTGCTTCGTCTCGCCCGCGATCCTGTTCGAGAAACTCGGGCTGCAGCCGGTATGACGCGCCGCGTACTGTATCCGCTGTGGCTCACGGCATCGCTGCTCGCCATGCCGGCGGCCCGCGCGGCGGGCGACATCGACAAGATCCAGCCGCTGCTGGCCAGGCCCGACGTGGTGTGCGGCCAGTTCCAGCAGGCCAAAACGCTGCTCGGCCTGAAAAACCCGGTCAAATCGAGCGGGCGTTTCTGCGTGGTGCCCGGCAAGGGCGTGCTGTGGCGCACCGTGCGACCTTTCCCATCGGAGCTCAGGCTCGCGCGTGACGAGATCGTCGAATCGCAGGGCGGGCAGGTGGTGAAGCGGCTGTCGGCGCAGCAGGAGCCGGCGATCCGCATGATCAACGGCCTGTTGTTCTCGCTGCTTGCGGGCGACCTGCGCCAGCTCGATGCCCTGTTCGAGCTCAAGGCCAGCACCAGCGGCCGCGACTGGCAGGCGCAGCTGGCCCCGCGCGACGCCAACCTGAAGCGTGTGATCGCCGCCATCTCGCTGAGCGGCGCCGACACGGTCAGGCGCGTCGCCATTGTCGAGACGAGCGGCGACCGCACCGACATCGATTTCAGCGCAACCAGCCAGGGGCGCGCCGCGTTCCAGGGCGACGAGGCGAAACAGTTTGACTAGCCCGCAAGCGCTGCCCGACACCCTGACCACGCAAGGCCATGCCGTCTGGCGCCGGCTCGCCTGGGCCTGGCTGCTGGTGGTGCTCGCGGTGTCGCTGCACAACGGCTGGGTGTGGCTGATCGAGAAGCGCGCGCCCGAGACCGACATCCTGGCGCTGCTGCCGGCCGAGGAACGCGACCCGCTGGTAGGCCAGGCCATCGCCAAGGTAGCCGATGCCGCACAGCAGCACCTCGTGGTGCTCGTCGGCCACCGCGACTGGGGCCGGGCACGCGCGGCGGCGGCGGCCTACCGTCGCGAGCTCGATGCGGCACCGCAGTGGTTCAAGCCCGCCACGGCGCTGGGCGCCGAACAACAGCAGGCGCTGGCAGGCTGGTGGGCGCACCGCGGCGCACTGCTGAGCCAGGCCGACCGCCAGGCGCTGCAGACGCAGAGTGCCGCCCAGTGGGCGCAAGGTGCGCTGCGCAATCTGGCGAGCCCGCTCGGCGCCGCCAAGCTCGGCGCCTGGCAGGACGATCCCTTCGCCCTGTTCGGCCACTGGCTTGCCGAGCGCGCGGCCGAAACCCCGGTGCGCCAGCTCGATGGCCAGCTGCGCGTCGACGATGGCGAGCTGCACTATGTGCTGCTGCCCGTCACGCTGACCGACAAGGCCTTCTCCTTCCGCACCCAGCAGGCGGTGCTGCCGGTGCTCGACGCCGCGCGCCAGGCCGCTCTCAAGGCTGTGCCGGACAGCCGTCTGATTGCCGCCGGCGTGGTGCTCCACGCGGCGCACGCCTCGGCCCAGGCCAATGACGAAATCTCGACGATAGGCTGGGGCTCGCTGGCCGGCATCGTCCTGCTGATGTGGCTCAGTTTCCGCTCGCTGTGGCCGATTTCGCTCGTGCTGCTATCGCTCGCGGTCGGTACGCTCGGCGCGCTGTCGGTCAGCCTGCTGCTGTTTCCACACCTGCACCTGATCACGCTGGTGTTCGGCGCCAGCCTGGTCGGCGTAGCCGAGGACTACGGCATCCACTACCTGGCCACGCGGCTCGGCGACCGCCGCGACAACATCGCGGTGATGCGGGCGCTGCTGCCGGGGCTCGCGCTGGCGATGCTGACCACCGTCGTCGCCTATTTCGGCCTGGCGCTCACGCCCTTCCCCGGCCTACGGCAGATGGCGGTGTTCTCGGGCGTCGGCCTGGTGTTCGCCTGGCTCACGGTCGCGCTATGGTTTCCCTGGCTCGATCGCCGCCATGCCCACGAATCGGCCTTTGCCCGCCGGCTCGGCGCCACGCGCCAGTACTGGCCGCGCCTGCGGCGGAACCGCGCCACCGTGCTGCTCGGCCTGGGCGCCGCCGTTGCGCTGGCGATCGGCATCTCGCGCCTGTCCAGCAACGACGACATCCGCCTGCTGCAGAACTCGCCGCCCGAGCTGCTGACAGCGCAGCTGGAGGTCGGCCGCATCCTGCGCGCGCCGGCGCCGGCGCAGTTCTACCTGCTGCGCGCGGACAGCGAACAGGCGCTCCTGCAGCGCGAAGAACGGTTGCGCCAGCGGCTCGACACGCTGGTCGGCCAGCACAAGCTCGGCGGCTACCAGGCCGTGTCGGAATGGGTGCCCTCGCACCAGCGCCAGCAGCAAGACCAGGCGCTGCTCGCAGCCCGGCTGTATGCATCGTCTGGCGCGCTCGACAGCCTGGCCGCTGCGCTCGACGAAGGGCCGGACTGGGCACGGGCCACGCGCGCGCGCCTCGCAGCCCCGGCCACCCCGCTGGCAGTCGAACAATGGCTGGCCAGCCCGCTGTCCGAGCCTTACCGGCACCTGTGGCTGGGCCAGATCGGCGGCAAGTGGGCCAGCATCGTCGCGCTCAGCGGCGTCGATCACCGCAATCTGGCGCCGCTCGCGGCACAGGCGCAGGGGCTCGATGGCGTGAGCTGGGTCGACAAGGTCGGCGAGGTGTCGTCGGTGATGGGCCGCTACCGCGTGATGATGGGCTGGGTCGTGCTGGCGAGCTATGTGGCGGTGTGGCTGCTGCTGTGGCCGCGCTACCGCCGCCATACCTGGCGCGTGCTGGCGCCGACCGCGTTCGCCAGCCTGCTGACGCTCGCCGTGTTCGGCTGGCTCGGCCAGCCCCTGCAGCTATTCCACCTGCTGGCATTGCTGTTGATCCTCGGCATGGGCGAGGATTACGGCATCTTCCTGCAGGAACACCCGGAACGGCACGACCGCCATGCCTGGCTCGCCGTCTGCCTGTCCGCCGCCAGCACGCTGCTGAGCTTCGGCCTGCTGGGCCTGAGCGAGACCCCGGCGCTCAGGGCCTTCGGCCTGACCATGCTGATCGGCATTGCCACCGTGTGGCTGGTCGCCCCCTGCTTCGGCATCGAGACCGGCGCCGCCGCACCCGACTCTGAACGACAACCATCAAGAGACACACCGACATGACTCAACGCCTCGAACACTGCGACATCCTGATCATCGGCGCCGGCCCGGCCGGCTCGGTGGCGGCCGGCATCCTGCGCAAGCAGGGGCGCCAGGTGCTGGTACTGGAAAAGGAACAGTTCCCGCGCTTCTCGATCGGTGAGAGCCTGCTGCCGCAAAGCATGGCTTACCTCGACGAGGCCGGCATGCTGCAGGCGGTGGTCGAGGCCGGCTTCCAGTACAAGAACGGCGCCGCCTTCGTGCGCGGCGAGCGTTACACCGAGTTCGATTTCCGCGACAAGCACTCGCAGGGCTGGGGCACGACCTACCAGGTGCAACGCGCCCGCTTCGACCAGGTGCTGGCCCGCGAGGCCGAGCGCATGGGCGCCGAGCTGCGTTTCCGCCACGAGGTGCTGGCGGTCGATGTGTCGGGCGAGCGCCCGCAGGTGACCGCACGCTCGGCAGGGGGCGAGGAATACCGCATCGACGCCGGCTTCCTGCTCGATGCCAGCGGCTTCGCGCGCATCCTGCCACGCCTGCTCGACCTCGAAGCACCGTCGACCTTCCCCGCGCGCGGCGCGATCTTCACCCATATCGAGGACCGCATCCCGCCGGCCGGCCTCGACGGCGTGCGCTTCGACCGCAACAAGATCCGCATCACCACGCACCCCGATCATGTCGACGTGTGGTACTGGCTGATCCCGTTCGCCGACGGCCGCTGCTCGATCGGCGTGGTGGCGAAGCAGGAATTCCTCGCGCAATACCAGGGCAGCGACACCGAGCGGCTGCAGGCGCTGGTGTTCGAAGACCCGGCCTCGCGCGAGCTCTTGAAAAACGCGCAGTGGGACACGCCCGCGCGTCAGATCGTCGGCTACTCGTCCAACGTCAAATCGCTGGCCGGCAAGGGCTACGCGCTGCTCGGCAATGCCGGCGAGTTTCTCGACCCGGTGTTCTCGAGCGGCGTCACCATCGCCTTCAAGTCGGCCAGCCTGGCCTGCGCCTGCCTCGCGCGCGAACACGCCGGCGAGACGGTGGACTGGCAGCAGGACTTCGCCCAGCCGTTGAAGAAAGGCGTCGACACCTTCCGCGCCTTCGTCGAATCGTGGTACGCCGGCGGTTTCCAGCAGATCATCTTCTTCGAGAACGCCCAGCCCGACATCCGCCGCCGCATCTGCGCGATTCTCGCCGGCTACGCCTGGGACGACAGCAACGCCTATGTGCGCGAGACCAAGCGCCGCCTGGCGACGCTCGAGGAACTGTGCGCCTGATGTGGTTCACGCGCGCCCTCCCCGCCGCCTGTCTGCTGGCCGCCTGCGCGCAGCCGCCCGAGGCGCCGCGCTGGACGCTCGCGCTACCGCCAGCCAGTTTCGGCCAGGCGCTGAGCCTGCAGCAGCGCGTGACGGTGGAGCGCGAGGGCCGCAGCGACTCACTCGACGCGGTGCTCGACATCGCGCCCGAGCAGCTCACGCTGGTCGGCCTGGCGCTGGGCCAGCGCGTGCTGACGCTCAGCTACGACGGCAGCAAGCTCAGCGAGACACGCCACCCGCTGCTGCCGGACAATGTGCGCGGCGCCGACATCCTGTCCGATGTCGAGCTGGCGCTGTGGCCGGCCGGGGCGATCCGCGCCGCGCTGCCGGCGGGCTGGTCGCTCGACGACAGCGAGGCCGGGCGCGTGCTGCGCCACGGCAGCCGCACCGTCGCCAGCATCCGCTACACTGCCAGCCCGCGCTGGCAGGGCCGTATCGAACTGAACAACCAGCAATATGGATACCGGCTGACGATCCTGTCGCAGCCCAACGACCCCTGATATGTACTACCTGAACCAACTCAGCCTCGTCTGCCCGCTCGGCGCCACGCCCGATGCCGTCGCGGCGCGCCTGTTCGCCGGCGACAGCGGCCTCGTGTGCCGCGACAGCTATTCGCCGGGACGGCCGCTGCCGATCGGCGCCGTCGACGACGCCCTGCCGGCGCTCGACGGCTGGCCACGGCCGCTGCAGAGCCGCAACAACCGGCTCACGCTGGCTGCCGCGCTGCCGCTGGCGCCGGCAGTCGAGGCGGTGATCGCGCGCCATGGCAGCGAGCGTGTCGCGGTGGTGATCGGCACCAGCACCTCGGGCATCGCCGAGGGCGAGGCCGCGATGCAGCATCATGCCCGGCACGGCACGCTGCCCGAGCGCTTCCATTACGGCCAGCAGGAGCTCATGTCGCCGGCGGCCTTCCTCGCCCGCCATTTCGGCGCGCGCGGCCCGGCGCTGGCCCATTCGGCTGCCTGCGCATCGAGCGCCAAGGCCATGGCCGCCGCGGCGCGCCTGCTCAAGCTCGGCGTGGCCGACGCGGTGATCACGGGCGGCGTCGATTCGCTGTGCGCCTTCACGATTGCCGGCTTCTGCGCGCTCGACTCGGTCAGCAGCCAGCGCTGCACCCCCCTGTCGGCCAGGCGCGCGGGCATCAATATCGGCGAGGCGGCCGCGTTGTTCGTGATGAGCCGCGAGCCCGCCCGCGTGGCGCTGACCGGCTGGGGCGAGTCGTCCGATGGCTACCACATGTCGGCGCCGGACCCGAGCGGTAACGGCGCCCGCATCGCGATCGAGCAGGCGCTGGCACGCGCCGGCCTCAGCGCGGCCGACATCGATTACATCAATCTGCACGGCACCGCCACGCGCCACAACGACGCGATGGAAAGCACCGTGCTGCACGCGCTGTTCGGCGACCGCGTCGCGGTCAGCTCGACCAAGCCGCTCGTCGGCCACACACTGGGCGCGGCGGGCGCCATCGAGGCCGCCTTCTGCTGGCTGGCGATGCAGACCGACGACGGCCGGCTGCCACCGCATCTGTGGGATGGCGAGGCCGATGCCGAGCTGCCACGGCTCAACATCGCCGGCATCGGCGCGCGGCTTGGCCGGCCGATCCGCCACGCGCTGTCGAACTCGTTCGCGTTCGGCGGTGCCAACGCGGCGCTCGTGTTCAGCCGGAGCGACGCATGAGCCTGCCCGACATCCGCAAACTGGTGCCGCACAGCGGCCGCATGATGCTGCTCGAACGCCTGCTGGCCGTCGAGCCCGATGGCCTCACGGCCGAGGTGGCGATCCGCGACGACAGCATGTTCGCCTCGGCCAGCGGTGTCGGCGCCTGGGTCGGCATCGAATACATGGCGCAGGCGGTGGCCGCGCTGGCGGGCTTCGAGGCCTGGCAGCGCGGCGAGCCGGTCAAGTTAGGCTTTCTGCTCGGCACGCGCCGCTACACCTGCAACCAGCCCGAATTCGCGTTGGGCAGCACCTTGCGCGTCAAGGTCACGCGCGAGCTGCAGGGTGAGAATGGCCTCGCCTCGTTTGCCTGCCGCATCGACGGCGACGGCATCGAGGCCGAGGCGACGTTGACGGTATTCCAGCCGGACAACGCCAAAGAATTTTTACGAGGTAACGAAGTATGAGCAATACCGTCCTGGTCACCGGCTCGAGCCGGGGCATCGGCAAGGCGATCGCGCTGCGTCTGGCGCGCGACGGCTACGATGTGGTGATCCATTGCAAGAGCCGGCGCGACGAAGCGCTCGCCGTACAGGCCGAGGTCGAAGCGCTGGGCCGCGCCTGCCGCGTGCTGCAGTTCGACGTGTGCGACCGCGAGGCCGCGAGCCACGCGTTGCTCACCGACATCGAGCAGCATGGCTGCTACTACGGCGTGGTGTGCAATGCCGGCATCGCCCGCGACAACGCCTTCCCGGCCATGTCGGGCGAGGATTGGGATGTGGTGATCGAGACCAATCTCGACGGCTTCTTCAATGTGCTGAACCCGCTCACCATGCCGCTGGTGCGCCGCCGCAAGCCGGGCCGCATCGTCACGCTGTCGTCGGTATCGGGCGTGCTCGGCAACCGCGGCCAGGTCAACTACAGCGCGGCCAAGGCCGGCATCATCGGCGCCAGCAAGGCGCTGGCGCTGGAGCTCGCGAAACGCGAGATCACCGTCAACTGCGTGGCGCCGGGCCTGATCGACACCGACATGGTGCACGACGCGCCGCTCGACGAGATCGTCAAGCACATCCCGGCGCGCCGCGTCGGCCGGCCGGACGAGGTGGCGGCCACGGTGAGCTTCCTGCTGTCGCCGGAGGCGGCCTACATCACGCGCCAGGTGATCTCGGTGGACGGGGGGCTGTCATGAGCCGCCGCGTCGTCGTCACCGGCATGGCCGGCATCAGCCCGCTCGGCAACGACTGGTCGGCCGTGCACGACAAGTTGAAGAGCTACACCAACGCCATCGTGCCGATGGCCGACTGGGCGCAGTACGAAGGCCTCAACACCCAGTTGGGCTCGGTCGCCGCGCCGTTCGCGCTGCCCACCCACTACAACCGCAAGACCACGCGCTCGATGGGCCGCGTCGCGCTGATGGCCACGCGCGCCACCGAGCTCGCGCTCGACGACGCGGGCCTGCTCGGCGACCCGCTGGTCAGGAGCGGCCGCATGGGCATCGCCTACGGCTCGTCGTCCGGCACGCCGGCGTCGATGGGCGATTTCGGGCGCATGATCAATTTCAGGAAGACCGACGGCATCAACGCCACCACCTACATCAAGATGATGAGCCACACGGCGGCGGTGAACATCGGCGTGTTCTTCGGCATGACCGGCCGCGTGATCACCACTTCGAGCGCCTGCACCTCGGGCAGCCAGGGCATCGGCTACGCCTACGAGGCCATCAAGTCGGGCCGGCAGACGGCCATGGTGGCGGGCGGGGCAGAGGAGCTCGACGCCACCGAGGCCGCCGTGTTCGACACGCTGTTCGCCACCAGCCTGAAGAACGACACGCCGACGCTGACGCCGCGCCCCTTCGACGCCGCGCGCGACGGCCTGGTGCTCGGCGAGGGCGCCGGCACGCTGATCCTCGAGGACTACGAGCACGCCCGCGCACGCGGCGCGCGCATCCATGCCGAGATCGTCGGCTATGCCACCAATTGCGACGGCACCCACGTCACCCACCCCAACCCCGAGACCATGCAGATCGCCATGCGCCTCGCGCTCGACGACGCCGGCCTGCCGCCTGCCGCGATCGGCTACGTCAACGCCCACGGCACCGCGACCGAACAGGGCGACATGGCCGAAAGCGAGGCCACGCACGCGGTATTCGGCAGCCGCATGCCGATCAGCACGCTGAAGAGCTATATGGGCCACACGCTGGGCGCCTGCGGCGCACTCGAAGCCTGGATGTCGATCGAGATGATGCGTGCCGGCTGGTTCGCGCCGACGATCAACCTCGACACACCGGACCCGCGCTGCGCACCGCTCGACTACCTGATGCACGAAGGTCGTCTGCTCGATTGCGACTACATCATGAGCAACAACTTCGCCTTTGGCGGCATCAATACCTCGCTGATTTTCAAGAAGTGCTAATTCCAAAAACCAGGAGAAATCAATGAAAAAGCTGTATGTGCTGGGACTTGCCAGCGCGCTGGCCGCCGCCGGCTGCGCCACCCATGTCAACAAGCCGGAGACGACGGAGAACCCGGCACCGGCGGTCAGGTTCAACGAGTATTCGAAGTTCGAGCTCAAGCCGATCAATGAAGGCCGGGGCTGCGAGAAGCAGCACGGCGGCGACAAGCTCCTCGACTCGGTCAACGAGCGGCTGCAGAAACAGCTCGGCAAGACGCTCGACAGCTGGGAGCAGTCCGCCGAGGCGAAACGCGCCAAGCGCGGCACGCTGGTGATCGAGCCGGTGTGCTCGGACGCCAAGCTGGTCGGCACCACCGCGCGCATCTTCCTCGGCCCGATGATGGGCAGCTCGGCCGTCGTGCTGTCGGTGCGCTACACCGAGGCCAGGAGCGGCAAGCTGATCGCCGAGCCGGTGTTCTACCAGCGCACGGCGGCCATGAGCGGCGGTTTCACCTTCGGCGCGATGGACAAGAACATGCTGAGCCGCATCGTCACGCTGATCTCCGACTACACCGTCAACAACTATGCCGACCTCGTCGGCGGCCGTACCGGTGTCGAGAAGGAAGGCGGCTAAGCCAGACGGGACGGGCTGTTAGCGCGGCCCGCCCCTCTTTTTCCGCCAACCGCCAGAGAGCACACAATGAAAAAAATCCTCGCCATCGGCCTGTCTGCCCTGCTGCTCGCCGCGTGCAGCACGGTCACCAAGATCGACAAATCCTATTACACCCACGTCGGCTTCTGGCATGAAGACAATGTCAGCAAGTCCGGCAACTACCGGCGCGGCGAGTTCGTGCCGGTCAACACCCAGGTCAGGCTGATCGAGGTCGCCGACAGCAAGAAGGGCACGAGCTTCACGCTCGAACTGCCGGAACACACCAAACCGGTCACCGTCGAAACGCGCCGCGAATACACCAAGGGCCCGGCCGAAGACATCCAGGCCAAACTGTTCGGCGACAAGCCGGTGGCGCTCTCCCCGGCCTACGCGAACGACATCAAGGCCGGCCGCATCGTGGTCGGCATGAGCAAGGCCGACGTGCTGGCGGCGATCGGCTATCCGCCCGAGCACAAGACGCCATCGCTGGACGACGAGCAGTGGACCTTCTGGATCAGCCGTTTCGACAAGCAGCTCATCGTATTCGACAAGGGCCGCGTCAAGCAGATCATCGACTGACACGGCACGCGTCGCTCACCGGCCTCAGGGCCAATCCGTCAACACAAGAAGAAACAATATGAAAAAAATCGTTCTCGCCTCACTGACCATCGCAATCCTCGCCGGTTGCGCCGCCAACACCCAGATCTCCGCCGTGCAGCCGGGCACCAAGGTCCAGATCAAGACCAGCACCAAGGACGAGACGCCGCGCAGCGAAAGCTACGCCACCACGAGCTTTGGCAACTACGAGTTCCAGGTCTCGGCCGATGGCACGGACCCGTTCTACGGCGTGCTGCCGCTCAAGTTCAATGGCGGCTACCTGACGCTCGACATCCTGCTCTTTGCGCCCGCTGCATTCTTCAACCTGCGTGAAGTATTCCCGTACTACGAATTCGACCAGGCGCGCGGCCTGATCAAGTACAAGCGCCAGGAAGCGGACAGCTGGATGGAATACCAGCCGACGCCGGAAGAAGCCGCCCGTGCCAAGCGTTTCTTCGAACAGAAGCAACCCTAAGCGCGGCCAGCCTGCCAGGCTGACAGGCTGGCTTGCCGGCCTGTCGCTGGTCGCCAGCGTGCTGCTGGCCGGCTGCCAGAGCCCCCCCGCCAGCCCGCCACAGACGCCGCTGGCGGGGGTGTTCCGCTTCGCGCTGACGTTTGACGATGGGCCGAGCACTCGCCCCGACTACAACCCGACACTCGACATCCTCGACCTGCTGGCGCGCAACGACGTGCAGCCCGGCATCAAGGCGGCATTCTTCGTACAGACGCGCAATGCCAACGGCGGCGGCAGTGAAGCCGGCCAGGCGATCATGCGCCGCATGCAGGCAGACGGCCATGTGCTCGGCCTGCACAGCGGCGACCCGCGCGGCCACGTGGGCCACCTGCGGCTCACGCCGGATGCGCTGCGGCAGACGCTCGACGACGGCAAGGCCGATATCGAGTCGATCACCGGCCGGCCAACCGAGCTGGTGCGCCCGCCCTATTTCGCCTATTCGCCCGAGACCTTCGCCATCTACCGCGCGGCCGGGCTCAGGATGATGCTGACCGATGTCAGCGCCAACGACGGCGTGATCCACGTGTTCAACATCAGCTTCCGCCGCCGGAGCCACATGCAGGCCGAGCTGCGGCGCATACGCGAGTTCGCGCAGCGCGGCGAGCTGCCCGCCATCGGCGGCGTGACGCCGATTGTCGTGACCTTTCACGACCCGAACCCGTTCACCGCCGAGCATTTCACCGAATACCTGCACATTCTCACCGACGCCGCGCGCGATGCCGGCCTGCCGCTCGACGCCACACCGTTCTACGACGACACGGCGGCGCTGCGCGCGGCCCTGCTGTTCAAGGCGCGCAGCGAGTGAGGCCGGCACCGACGAAGCCGCATCGCGGCGAGACCGCCACGCTATGGCTGCTGCGGCTCAGCGAGGTCGCGCCCGAGATGGAGCTTGCCGCAGAGCGCCTGCTCGGCCATGCCGAGCGCCAGCGTCATGCCGGCTTCGCGCGTCCGCTGCGGCGCCGGCAATTTGCCCTGGCACGGCTCCTGCTGCGCCTTGCCGCCTCGCAGCTGAGCGGGCTGGCGCCGGCCGACATCAGCTGTACCGCCGAGCCGGGGCGCCCGCCGCGCCTGTCGCTGCCGGCCGCTGCCGCGCCCCCAGGGCTGAGCCTGTCGCACAGCGGCGACTGGGTAGCCTGCGCGCTCGACCTGCAGGCACCGCTGGGACTGGATATCGAGGCCATCGACCGGCAGCGCGACGTGGCCGCGCTGGGCGGCTGGGCGTTCAGCCCCGATGAAGCCGGCTGGCTGTCGCGCCAGCCCGACCCGCACGCCGCCTTCTACCGGCTGTGGACGGGCAAAGAGGCCTGGCTCAAGCTCAGCCACGCGCGCGGCGAGCCCTGCCTGCTTGCGGATACACGATTCGAATTGGACAGCGGCGAGCCCTGCTGCCCGCAGGCCAGCTGGCACACGTTCGAGGCGGCGCCCGGCCTGGCACTCTCGCTGATGGGCGGCAGCGCCACGCCGGCCCTGACACGGCTCGCTGGCGACGATCTGCCACGGCTGCTCGACGCCTGGACGTGGCCAGCGGCCTAAGGGCCTTACCGCTCGCGCACGAGCCGCTGCCGCCGCGGCGGATCATGCCGGTGGCGGCGATGGCCATCCGCACGCACAGGGTATAGCGCGGGCGCGAGATCACACCCAGGCCCAACATTTCGTCACAGCGGGCGGCAATTCGCGGCAGCCAGGCGGCCATCCGTCGCACGCGGCTGCCCAGGCCGGGGCCGCGCCGCTACAGTGGCCGGACCTCTCCGTGCGAGCCACGCCATGCCTGATCCGCGACATATCGAATACGCCAGCCTGCTGCTGGCCCTGCTCATCGGCTGCATGGCGCTGCTGCTGTCCGCCCGCGCGGCGACGGCACTGCACGATGTACTCACCGAGCCCGGCCACATCGCCGGCCAGATCAAGGCGATGGCGCCGCATCTCGACCAGGCGGCAGGCGATGCCCGTTGCGGCAGCTAAGTCCACCCACCGTGCGCACGGCGGACGGTGCGCGTACACTGCCCACACCACGGCTCAGGCGACCTCGATGGCGGCTCACTATCCCTACAGTTTTCGACGATGGCTCGGGCGCGGGCTGCTGATCACGCTCACGGTCAGCACGCTGACTGCGCTCTACCTCAAGCTCACCAGCTGGTCGCCGCTGTGGCGCGTGCTGTTGACCAGCTACATCATCGGCTTCGGCGTGTTTCTCGCGCTGATCGTCAGCTTCTGGGTGTTGCGCCCCAAGCCGCAGCAGGAGCGCTATTTTTACTTCGGCTCGGTGGTGGTCGGCGCGACACTCGGCTTCGTCGTCAACATGCTGGTGCGCTTCACAGCCGGCGAGCTGCACCACCTGCTGTTCGAGGCGCCGCTCGACCTGGTGCTGACCTACGGCCTGATGCTGATGGGCGCGATGGTCGTCGGCAGCATCCTGTGGGCGCGCGACCGGGCCACGCGCATGGAGGCCGCCTTCAATCTCGAACAGGCAAAACGCGCCGAGCAGGAGCGCAACCTGCTGACGGCGCGGCTGCAGATGCTGCAGGCGCAGATCGAGCCGCATTTCCTGTTCAACACGCTCGCCAACGTGATGAGCCTGATCGACCTGGCGCCGGGCCAGGCCAAGATCATGCTCGACCATTTCAACAGCTACCTGCGCGCCTCACTCGACCGCACGCGCGACAGCCACACCACGCTCGGCCAGGAGCTGGAGCAGCTGCAGCATTACCTGGCCATCCTCGGCATCCGCATGGGCAAGCGCCTGCGCTACCAGGTCGAGGCGCCGCCCGAGCTGCTGCAGCAGGCACTGCCGCCGATGCTGCTGCAACCGCTGGTGGAAAACGCCATCGTCCATGGCCTGGAGCCCAAGGTGGACGGCGGCGCCATCACCATTCGCGCGTGGCGCGAACAGGACAGGCTGCATCTGCGCGTCAGCGACGACGGGCTGGGGCTCGGCCACACGCCGCCCGGCAACGGCATCGGCCTCGCCAATGTGCGCAGCCGGCTCGACGGCCTGTATGGCGACGCCGCCCGCCTCAGCATCGCCGAGGCCCCCACGGGCGGCGTGATCGCCGACATCGTGCTGCCGATCGAGGACAACTAGCATGCCCTCCGCACTGATCGCCGACGACGAGCCGCATCTGGCCGCCCACCTGAAGCTGCGGCTGGCCCAGCTGTGGCCGGAACTCGACGTGATCGGCCTCGCCGCCAACGGCCTGGAGGCGCAGGAATGGCTGGCCGCGCGCCAACCCGACGTCGCCTTTCTCGACATCAAGATGCCCGGCCTCTCCGGCCTGCAGGTGGCCCAGGCGGCGCGCTGCCACTGCGTGTTCGTCACCGCCTACAATGAATACGCGGTGCAGGCCTTCGAGCAGCAGGCGCTCGACTACCTGCTCAAGCCCGTCACGGACGAGCGCCTGGCCAAGACCGTGGCCCGCCTGAAGGCAAGCCTGGCACACGCGCCGGCGCCCGACCTTGGCAACCTGCTCGGGCAGCTGCAGCAGGCGCTGCGGGCCCCTGCCGCACCCATTGAGCGGCTCAGCTGGATACGTGCCGGCGTGGGCCAGGAGATCCGCCTGATCGCCGTCGATGACGTGTGCTATTTCCAGGCCAGCGACAAATACACCGCGGTCGTCACCGCCGACGGGGAATACCTGATCCGCACGCCGCTGAAGGAATTGCACGAGCAGCTGGATGCGCAGCAGTTCTGGCAGATCCACCGCTCGACGCTCGTCAACGCGCGGCAGATACGCGACGTCGCGCGCGACTTCACCGGCAAGCTCACGCTGCGACTCAAGGGCCGCGACGACAGGCTCACGGTGAGCCGCGCCTACGCCCACCTGTTCCGGCAGATGTAGCCGGCAGTTTTTGCCGGCGGCAGGGGCTGCCTACCCGTTATTGCCGCCGATCCGGCGGATCAGCGCAACCCGCTCGGACAGCTGCTGCTCCGCCGCCATGCGCCCGCCAAAGCCGAGGTCGCGCGGGGCCGAGGCGAGGATGGACTCGGCCTGGTCGAACACCGGGAAGGAAAACGACTGCCCGTTCCACTGCGCCTGGCGCCCGCTCATGCCCAAGGCCGTGAGGGATGACTCCATGAACGACTGCCAGCGCGCGCCTTTTTCGCCGCTGGCCTGCGCGCCTAGCGCCTGCCAGGCATCGGCACCCGCCGCCACGACCTGCGCCGTGGCCAGATTGGTGGCTTCGAGCATGCGCATGCGCAGTGCCTCGGCCAGCTCGGGCTCGGCCTGCAGCAGCTGATTGACCTGGCTGGCCGCCGCCCCCGTGGCGCGCACCCGGCCATCGTCGCCGGTTTCCAGCGAGAACGCGCTGCGTGGCGAGATGCCTGCCGCGTGTAGCGCGCCGCGAAAGTCGGCCTCGGTTTGCTTGACCCGACGGGTGAATTCCTCGGGCGACACGAACAGCGGGCCGGCCAGCGACGGCAACTCAGCGGCCGACGCCTGCTGGATCGCCTGCCCGGCCTGGCTCAGGCTGACACGGTCGGTCGTGGTGCCAGTGGCCGCATCCGCGCTGTCACGGTGGCGAGTGGCGACGGCCGCCTGGCAATACGATGATGCGGTTGAAACGGCAGACAGTTGCATGATTCAAGCCCTCCTGCCGTGCAGGCAAGCAAGAAGTCGGCCTGTTGCATCGGTTCAACTCGACTGCGCGGCAAGCGGCGGCTGATAGTTGTTCTTTACCCGCACATAGTGCTCGGCCGAGTATTTCAGGTGGGCCAGCTCGTCGTCGCTCAGCGGGCGGATTTCCTTGGCCGGCCGGCCGAGGTAGAGATGGCCAGATTTCAGTACCTTGCCTGGCGGCACCAGGCTGCCCGCGCCGACCATCACGCGGTCCTCGATCACGGCGCGGTCGAGCACGATGGTGCCGATGCCGATCAGGCATTCGTCACCGATGGTGCAGCCGTGCAGCGTCACCTGGTGGCCGATGGTGGTATCGCGGCCGATGAGCAGCGGCGCGCCTTGCGGGTCGTCGGGCCGCTTGTGGCTGACGTGCAGCATGCACAGGTCCTGCACATTGCTGTTATCACCGATGCGGATGTGGTTGACGTCGCCGCGCACCACGGCGAACGGCCAGATCGACACGTTCTCGCCGAGCACCACGTCGCCGATCACCTGGGCACCGGGGTGCACGAAACAGCTGGACGGAATCGTCGGCAGCACGCCTTGGTAGGCGCCGATATTGGAGAACATGGCAACTTCCTCTTGTGAAACGAGACAAAACCCCAACTATAAGCGATATTTGAAGCGGCCAAACGGGCAGAGACGCCGTGGCCGGACTGCCGAACCACACTGGACCCCAATATGAATCCCTTGCTCGATTTCTCCGGCCTGCCCAAGTACAGCGCCATCCAGCCCGAACATGTCACCCCCGCCGTCGATCAGCTGCTGGCAGAGAACCAGGCGCTGGTCGACCAGCTGCTGGCCGATACCGCCGCCCCCAGCTGGCGCGGCTTCGTGCGCCGCCTCGACGCCGGGCTGGAACGCCTTGGCCGCGCCTGGAGCCAGGTCAACCACCTGAACCACGTGACATCGAGCCCCGAGCTGCGCGACGTGTACAACGCCAACCTGCCCAAGGTCACCCAGCTCTACGCCGGCCTGTCGCAGAATCTCGGCCTCTACGCCAAGTACAAGGCGCTCAAGGCCGGCACCGAATGGGACAGGCTCGACGCGACGCAGCGCAAGATCGTCAATGACGAATTACGCGACTTCGTGCTCGGCGGCGCCGAGCTGCCGGATGACCGGAAGGCCCGCTTCAAGGCCGTGCAGGAAGAGTTGGCCGGGCTGTCCGCCAAGTTCAGCGAGCATCTGCTCGACGCCACCGATGCCTGGAGCAAGCAGGTTGACGACGCGACCACGCTGGCCGGCTTGCCCGACGACGTGATCGCCGCCGCGCGCGCGGCAGCCGAGGCCGACGGCAAGCCGGGTTACAAGCTGACGCTGCAGATGCCGTGCTACCTGCCGCTGATGCAGTACGCCGACAATCGCGAGCTGCGCGCCGAGCTGTATCGCGCCTATGCCACGCGCGCCGCCGAGTTCGGCCCGGCTGAGCTCGACAACACACCGCTGATCGACCAGATCCTCACGCTGCGCGCGGAAAAAGCCGCGCTGCTGGGCTTCGGCAGCTTCGCCGACATCTCGCTCGCCAGCAAGATGGCGGAATCGCCGCAACAGGTACAGGGCTTCCTGCACGATCTCGCGACCCAGGCCAAGCCCTATGCCGTGCGCGACTGGGCCGAGCTGCAGGCCTTTGCCGGTGCGGAACTCGGGATCGACAAGCTGGAGGCCTGGGATGTCGGCTACGCCAGCGAGAAGCTGCGCGTCGCTCGCTATGCCTTCTCCGACCAGGAGGTGAAGCAGTATTTCCCCGAGCCCGTGGTGCTCGATGGCCTGTTCAAGCTGCTGCACCGGCTCTACAGCGTCACCATCAAACCGGACCAGGCCGAGACCTGGCACGCGGATGCCAAGTTCTTCCGCATCGAGGATGCGCAGGGCCAGCTCGTCGGCCAGTTCTATCTCGATCTCTACGCGCGCCAGGGCAAGCGTGGTGGCGCCTGGATGGACGACGCGATCTCGCGCGTGAACAAGGACGGCGCGATTCAGACCCCGGTCGCCTATCTCGTCTGCAACTTCTCCGGCCCGGTCGGCAACAAGCCCGCACTGTTCACGCACGACGAGGTGATCACGCTGTTCCACGAGGCCGGCCACGGCCTGCACCACCTGCTCACGCGCGTCGAGGAGCGCCCGGTCTCGGGCATCAACGGCGTGGAGTGGGATGCGGTCGAGCTGCCGAGCCAGTTCATGGAAAATTTCTGCTGGGAATGGGATGTGCTATCGCACATGACACGCCATATCGACAGCCATGAGCCGCTGCCGCGTGCGCTGTACGACAAGATGATCGCAGCCAAGAACTTCCAGAGCGGCATGCAGTTCATGCGCCAGCTCGAGTTCGGCCTGTTCGACATGCGCATTCACAGCGACTTCCGCCCAGGCCAGGGGAAGACCGTGCAGGACGTGCTCGATGCCGTGCGCCAGGAGGTGGCCGTGCTCATCCCGCCGGCGTTCAACCGCTTCCCGCAGGCATTCAGCCACATCTTCGCCGGCGGCTATGCGGCGGGCTATTACAGCTACAAATGGGCCGAGGTGCTATCGGCGGACGTATACGCGGCGTTCGAGGAGGCCGGTCCGCTCGACACCGGGATCGGCCATCGCTTCTGGCATGAAATCCTGTCGGTCGGCGGCAGCCGCCCCGCGCTCGAATCGTTCAAGGCCTTCCGCGGCCGCGCCCCGGAAATCGACGCGCTGCTGCGCCACAACGGCATGGCCGAGCCGGCCTGAGCGTTAAGCGGCAATTAAGCCAGGCGGCGCTATGATCGAGCCTATGCTCGGCACAGCGCCGCCATTACCTCGCGGCCGAACCGACTGCAAATCTGTGTAAAACGTGCATCCAGCGCGGCTGGCAGCCCCTTTCGCGGCGGACGCGCTGCTAGAATGACAGGATCACAAGACGGAACTCCCTCTCCATGAAAACCGCTCTGATTGCCCTGCTACTGATAACCGGCACCGCCATGGCGGGCACCGTGTACAAATGGACCGATCCGGCGACCGGGAAGACGGTGTTTTCGGACAACCCGCCGCCGCCTAACGTCAAGGCACAGGAAACCAAGCTGAGGGCCAGCGTCATCGAGACCGGCGGCCCCTCGTACGAAATGCGCGAGGCGATGAAGAATGCCCCCGTCACGCTCTATACCAGCGAATGCGGCGAGATTTGCAACGAGGCGAAGAAGCTGCTGTCCTCCCGTAGCGTGCCCTATACCCTGAAAAACCCGGCGACCCAGCCAGCCTTCCTGGATGAGCTGCGGAAGCTGGCCAACGGCGATGCCCCCATCCCGGTACTCGTGGTCGGCAGCCAAGTGCTGAAAGGTTTCCAGCAGGGCCCCTGGAACAGCGCGCTGGACAGTGCAGGCTACCCGAAAGGCACTGAGCCCAGCCGCCCCAAGACCGAGAAAACTGCCGGTGCGCCGGCGACGAACCCGGCCGCCACGGGCAAGCCCCCCGCCAAGCAGGAAAAGAAATACTGATGCAAATCGCCACCTGGAACGTCAACTCGCTCAAGGTCCGCCTGCCGCAGGTGCTGGCTTGGCTCGCGGCCAACCCGATCGATGCGTTGTGCCTGCAGGAGACCAAGCTCGAAGACGTCAACTTCCCGGCAGCCGAGATCGAGGCCGCCGGCTACCGCGTCGCCTTTGCCGGGCAGAAAACCTACAACGGTGTGGCAATCCTGTCGCGCCACGCGCTCGACGAGGTGCAGGTCAACCTGCCTGGTTTCGAAGACGAGCAGAAGCGCGTGATCGCCGCCACCGTCAACGGCGTGCGGCTGATCTGTGCCTATATCCCGAATGGCCAAGCGCTCGATTCGGACAAATACCAGTACAAGCTGCGCTGGCTCGCCGCGCTCCAAGCCTGGCTCAAGGCCGAGCTCGCGCGCTACCCCGAGCTGGCCCTGCTCGGCGACTACAACATCGCGCCGGAAGACCGCGATGTGCATGACCCCAAGGCCTGGGAAGGCCAGGTGCTGGTCAGCGACCCGGAGCGCCAGGCGTTCAGGGACTTGCTGGCGCTCGGCCTCAACGACAGTTTCCGCGCGTTCGAGCAGCCCGAGAAAAGCTTCACCTGGTGGGATTACCGCATGGGCGGGTTCCGCCGCAACCTGGGCCTGCGCATCGACCACATCCTGTTGTCCGCTCCCCTGATGCAGCGTTGCGCCAGCTGCGTGGTCGATGTCGAGCCACGGCGCAACGAGCGCCCGTCGGACCATACGCCGGTGATCGCCACACTGGCCTGATCGTCCCATACCGTTTTGATTGCAGGGAAGTACGATGAAACACACTCTCCGCCACAGCCTGACACTCAGCGTGCTGGCCTTTGCCCTGGCGCTTGCCGGCTGTAACAAGCCGCCCGCCGACAATAACGCCCCGGCCGCCGGCAGCAAGCCGCAAGCCTCTGCCCTGCCCAATCTGCAGCGCAATCCCGGCGTGATGCTGCCCGACTTCACCTCGCTGGTCGAAAAAGAGGGCGGCGCTGTCGTCAACATCAGCACGACTCAGACGGTCAGTACGCGTGGCCGCGCGGCCGTCCCAGGCTTGTCCGAAGACGATCCGTTCTACGAGTTCTTCAAGCGCTTCGCGCCGCCGCAGCAACAGCCGCGCCAGTACCAGGCCCAGTCGCTGGGCTCTGGCTTCCTGATCTCGGACGACGGCTACATCCTGACCAATGCCCACGTCGTCGCCGACGCCGACGAAGTCACCGTGCGCCTGACCGACAAGCGCGAATTCAAGGCCAAGGTCGTCGGCGTCGACAAGCGTACCGACGTAGCCCTGCTCAAGATCAGCGCCAAGGAGCTGCCCAAGGTGCCGCTCGGCGACCCGGGCAACCTCAAGGTCGGCGAATGGGTGGTGGCGATCGGCCAGCCTTTCGGCTTCGACAACTCGGTCACAGCGGGCATCGTCAGCGCCAAGGGCCGCTCGCTGCCCGACGAGAGCTATGTGCCGTTCATCCAGACCGACGTGCCGATCAACCCCGGCAACTCGGGCGGCCCGCTGTTCAACATGAAGGGCGAAGTGGTCGGCATCAATTCGCAGATATACTCGCGTTCCGGCGGTTACATGGGCATCTCCTTCGCCATCCCGATCGATGTCGCGCTGAGCGTCGCCAAGCAGCTGCAGGAGACTGGCAAGGTCAGCCGCGGCCGCATCGGCGTGCAGATCCAGCCGCTGTCGCAGGAGCTCGCGCAGTCCTTCGGCCTGAAAGGCACCGAGGGCGCGCTGATATCGATGGTCGAGGCCGACGGCCCGGCAGCCAAGGCCGGTGTCCAGCCCGGCGACGTGATCCTGAGTTTCAACGGCCAGCCGGTGAAATCGTCGAACGAGCTGCCGCTGCAAGTTGCCAACGTCAAGCCCGGCAGCAAGGCCAATCTGAAAATCTGGCGCAAGGGGCGTGAACTCGACATTGCGGTGTCCGTGGGCGAGATGCCGACCGACAAGGTCGCGGCTGCCGCCGATACCGCGCCACAATCGGCGCCAGCCAAGATTGCCCGACTCGGCCTGCAGCTGTCGGACCTGAGCGCCGACCAGAAGAACGAGCTGCACATCCGCGCCGGCGTCTATGTCGAGGATGCCGAAGGCCCGGCCGGCAAGGCAGGGCTTGAGCCCGAGGATGTGATCCTGGCCGTCAACTCGACCGAGGTGGCCAATGTCGCGCAATTCTCCAAGCTGGTGAGCAAGCTCGACGGTGGCACGATTGCGCTGCTCGTGCTGCGTGACGGCAACACGCTATATGTGCCGCTGAAACTGCGCTGAGCGAAATCGACCTCTTCACGGCCCGGCAGCCTGAGCTTGCCGGGCCGTTTTCCATTCCGGTGGGGCGCTATTGCGCCTTCGATTTCCTGAAATCGGCGATCTTCTCCTTGAGCTCGCGATACGCTTCACACGGCAGCCAGCACAGCTTGTCGAGCGCAGCGAGCTGCCGCTCTGCATGGACGAGGTCGCCTGCCTGCAGGTAAGCCTCGCCGAGGTACTCATGTGCGCCACGATGCCCGGGGTTGATCGCCAGCGCCCGCTCGTAGTGCCTGAATGCATTGGGCAGATCACCCGATTTCCGGTAGGAGTAGCCGAGCCAGTTCTCGGCATCGGCATTGTTGGGTTCGCGCTGAACCGCCTGCGTCATGCTGGCGATGGCCTGGGGCCAGTTCTTGGCCTTGATTGCCGCCTCGCCGGCGGCGTAGTCGGGGTCCTGCGAGCCGCTCTCGAACATGCCGCCGCTGCCACCCGCGGCCAACGACGCCGCACTCAAGCTCAGGCTGGCCAGCAGCACCAGCCGGTGGATCATGGTTTTCATGGGGGCTCCCGGAATGAACAATCACGATTCAGTGTAGATTCTGCCGGGCGGCGTGGGAGAGCCGCTTTGCGGGAGTGATGCGACACGCTCGCGAACGACCACCTCACAGCTGCTGGCCATGAAAAAAGCAGCCCACGGGCTGCCTTGGTCCTCACGGCCGGAAATCGTCAGGCGTGTGGGCCGCCTGCCGCGGGACTGCCTGCCACGGGAACGCCCGCCGCACTGGCAGTCTGGGTCGGATAGTTCCAGTAGCGCTTCCACGCCGCGAGCACCATGTTCGGGTACTCCGGCCGGCCGAGGCTGCCGTTGTAGCGGCCCAGCGCGCGGAACAGATTGCCCTTTTCGATATCGACGTAGTGGCGCAGGATGGTGCAGCCGTAACGCAGGCTCGTGCGCAGGTGGAACAGGTTCTGCTCCGGCGTGCCGATCGAGCGCACCCAGAACGGCATGACCTGCATGAAGCCACGTGCACCGACCTCGGATACCGCGTATTTCTTGAACCCGCTCTCGACCTGGATCAGGCCCAGCACCAGCTGCGGATCGAGGCCGGCACGCGAGGCCTCGTACTGCACCGTGGTCAGGAACTGGCGACGCACCTCGGGGTCGGGCATGCGCTTTTCCAGCCGGCGCGACATCTCGCCCAGCCAGGCCTGCGCATCGGCCTCGTTGTCGAACACCAGCCGCGGCGCAGCGGTGTCGGCCACCGCGCGCTGCAGCGACGAGACGACGCTGGCCGACAGCTGTTCCTCGACCTGGGCACCCGCCCAGGCCGACGACACTGCGAGAGACAGGGTCAGTGCAATCAGGCGCCGCATGTCTTCAATTTAATCTGGTTCAGCGCATCTGCCAACGGCAATACCGTCGCGGCTGCGTCGGCACGGCCCTGGTACTCGATCTCGCCGTTCTTCAGGCCACGCTCGCCGATGGTGACACGGTGCGGGATGCCGATCAGCTCCATATCGGCGAACATCACGCCCGGCCGCTCGTCGCGGTCATCGAGCACGACATCGATGCCGGCCGCCACGAGCTCGGCGTAGAGCTTGTCGGCCTCGGCCTTCACGAGCTCGTTGCGGTAATAGCCGACCGGCACCAGCGCCACGCTGAATGGCGCCATCGCAGCCGGGAACAGGATGCCCTTGGCATCGAAGTTCTGCTCGATCGCCGCGCCAACGATGCGCGACACGCCGATGCCGTAGCAGCCCATTTCCATCGGCTGCTCTTTGCTGTCCTTGTCGAGGAAGGTGCAGCCCATCGCAGCCGAATACTTGGTACGGAGCTGGAAGATGTGGCCGACTTCGATGCCGCGGCAGATGTCGAGCACGCCCTTGCCGTCCGGGCTCGTGTCACCGGCAACGACGTTGCGGATATCGGCCACCAGATCCGGCTCGGGCAGGTCGCGGCCCCAGTTGACGCCAGCGATGTGGAACTTGGGCTTGTTGGCACCAACGACGAAGTCGCTCATCACCGCCACGGTGCGGTCGGCGATCACGCGCAGCTGGCCACGATCGACGCCGACCGGCCCGAGGAAGCCCGGCGGGCAATTGAAGAAGGTGCGGATTTCCTCTTCGGTGGCAAAACGGAAATCCGCCAGGCCGTCGATCTTGCCGACCTTGACCTCGTTCAGCGAGTGGTCGCCGCGCAGCAGCAGCAATTGCAGCCTGGGCTGGCCATTGCCGTCGTCCCCCATCAGCACAATGGATTTGACGGTACGTGCCAGCGGAATGCCCATCAGCTCGGCCACCTGTTCGCAGGTGGTCTGCTTCGGCGTATCAACGTCGCGCATCGCTTCAGCGGCAGCCGCGCGCGCGGCGGCGGGCGCCAGCGCCTCGGCCAGCTCGACGTTGGCGGCAAAATCGGAGGTCGGGCAGTAGGCCAGCGCATCCTCACCCGAGTCGGCGAGCACATGAAACTCGTGCGAGCCCGAGCCGCCGATTGCGCCGGTGTCGGCCGCCACGGCACGGAACTGCAGCCCCAGGCGCGTGAAGACGTTCGAATAGGCGCGGTACATCGTCTGGTAGACCTTTTCCAGGCCGGCGAAGTCGACGTCGAAGGAATAGGCATCTTTCATCACGAATTCGCGTGCGCGCATCACGCCGAAACGCGGGCGGATCTCGTCGCGGAACTTGGTCTGGACCTGGTAGAAATTCAGCGGCAGCTGCTTGTAGCTCTTGATCTCGGTACGCGCGATGTCGGTGATGACCTCCTCGTGTGTCGGTCCGAAACAGAAATCGCGCTCGTGGCGATCCTTGATCTTCAGCATCTGCGGGCCGAACACGGCCCAGCGGCCGGTTTCCTGCCACAGCTCGGCGGGCTGGATGGCCGGCATCAGCAGCTCGAGCGCACCGGCTTTGTTCATCTCGTCGCGCACCACGGCTTCCACCTTGCGCAGCACACGCAGGCCGAGCGGCATCCAGGTGTAGAGGCCGCTGCCCAGGCGCTTGATCAGGCCCGCGCGCAGCATCAGTTTGTGGCTGGGCAGCTCGGCTTCGTTGGGCGCTTCTTTCAGCGTGGAGAGGAAAAACTGCGAGGTGCGCATTACGAGATCCTGAAAGCTGGGGAAAGGCGGCAATTTTAACGTGCAAGCCCATGAGCTGTCAGCGTTTTGCACGCCCCAAAACAAAACAGCCGGCAAGGCCGGCTGTTCGGGGTGGTGCATCACACTCATTTGAGGATGATGACTTCCTCCTGCTTCTCGGTGGTCGTGGTGACGCCCGTTACCCGGCGCGTCACGCGCGAGCCCGGGTTGAACTGCTCTTCGAGCTGCCGCGCCACATCGGCGCCGAGGCTCTTCGATACCTCGGACACAACCTTGCCACGATTCGGCACGACAACATTGTTGCCGGTCAGGAACTTGACGTCCTGGCCCTCGCCCATCGCGCTGAACGCAGCCTTCACCTCGTAGGTGCGGGTGTTGATCAGGCTGAACTCGGCGACGAGCTCCAGGCTCATGGTTTGCGTGTACTTGCCCGTGCCCTGTACCGGGTTGGCTTCGTTGCGCCACTCCATGCTGTTGACCGAGCCGAACAGCACGTAGTCCGCACCTGGGTACATGCCCTGCTTGATGCGGTTGATGACGTCGTACAGCTTCTCGGTGTTCTTCGCGGTATAGGGCTTGGCTTCCATCACGCGATAGATGCCGGACTTGAGCATCTCACCCTTGATGTCGGCGTTGAATTTGCGCAATTCGCCGCGATCGATATAGGTGTACGTGCCTTCCGCCTCGAAGTAGTTGCTCTCGTGCTTGCCGCTGACCGAGCTGCGGCCCGATGCCGACGAGCTGTAGTCGCTATCGCGCTCGCGGTGCGATTCAGATGCACGTATCGAGGATTTCTCGCTCGCGGCCACCACGTGGAAATACTGGCTCACCTTTTCTTCATAGGCGAGATCGGTTACGGCGATCTTCGGGGCATCGGCATAGGCCGCCCCGGCAATCAGCAGGCCCGCGAACAGGCCCAGTGTCTTGCGAATCATGCGGTATTCTCCAGCAGAAAGGGCCGCGAACGGCCCTCGAAGCGTCGCTTAGCGGCGGGTGGTCTTGCGGATTTCCTTCTCGTCCTGCCATTCGTCGATACCTTCCTCGACGTTCTTCAGCATCAGCGTGAACTTGTAGAACACATCCTTCGTGTCCGAGTTCTTCTTGACGATGGAGGTGATCTCGCCGGTCAGCAGGTATTTGGCGCCCTGCATCTTGCCCACCTTGGCCGACTTGGCCTTGGAGTAGAGGCCGGACTGGTTCTGGCGCATCAGCTCGTCGGTCTGCGCATCCATCGTGCTGTTGTCGGTGGCAAAGCGGGCGCCGCCCTTCATCAGCTGGGTCTTGATCGAGTTGGTGATGTTGCGCGTGTCGATGTATTCGCTGGTCTTGTTCTTGACCTCGGCCACGGTGATCAGCGGACGGTCGCGCATGGCCGGGTGCTGCATCAGCGAGCGTGCCATCGATTCGGCGATCATCTGCAGGTCGGTCGAGCCGAATTCGTTGCTGACGGTTTCGACAGCCTTGGCATCGCCGTAGGAGACATTGCCGGAGCCCAGCGTCGGGGACTGCGTGGCACAACCGGTGGTAACCGCGATCAGGGCGGCGGCAAGCGTGAGTTTGGCGTAGTTCATGTTTTTCCTTTCTGTGCGGGCGCGGCGGTTATTGTGCTTGCGGCGCCTTGCCGGTGTTGCTGGGGCTCTGGACTTCGATACGGAAATCGGTGGCGGCCGGTGTCGGCGCCACTTCGTTGATCAGCTTCTTCTGCAGACCATAGATGGTCAGCGGCTTCCACACTTCTTCGCCCCATACGCTGAAGCCCGAGGCATCGAGCCACTTGAAGCGGTAGAACATAGATTGGTTGCTGTTGTCCGAGTTGGTGACTTCCACCTGGATGTTCAACAACTCGTTGCGCTTGACCAGGCGAATGCCGGATACCTTCAGGTACTTCATCTCGCCGAGCTGCTCGACCTTGTCGGCAATGCTGTCGGCCAGCGCCGGCAGGCTGCTGCAGGTCAGCACAACGGCGAGCAGGATGGGTTTGAGCAGTTTCATGATTCCGTTCCTTTGTTTTTGGCTTTCTTGCCCTTGGCCTTGACGGGCTTGGCAGGCTCACTAGCCGGCACGGTCGCACTCTCGGCTACCGCCATCTGGGTCGCGGACGGCAACGCGGGCACGCTCGGTTGCACCAGGTACACGCGGTCGCCCATCAAGCGGATCGGCACGATCGCATGCTTGCCGGCGAGGTCGACCTCGACCCGCTTCTCGCCCTGCGGCGTGGCAATCGAAATCGTGTGATGGCCTGCCGGCAGCGTGTCACGAGCGATCGCGATCTGCGACGGCAGCGTGCGCCAGGTGCGCTCGTCGGCCGATTCGGTGGCGACGGCAGCAACGGTGGCGATCAGGCCGCCGAGTGGGCCGGCGCGGTCGCCGATTTCCTTCTGCGCCACGCCCTTGGCCGCGGCACGCACCGCGCTACGCACGATAATGCCTGGCATGTCGTCACGCAAGGCCCGGCGCGACATGGCGTCGATGCTGGTGACCGAGGCCACCGGCAGGCTACGCCCCGACACTGACAGGCTGGACGGCAGGAACACATTGCGATCGGGACGGATCACCGGGAAGGAAATCGGCGTCACCAGGAACGCGCCCTTCCACCACACGGGGAAGGGAATGGTCTGCGACACGCGCGCCGGCGCGGTGCCCGTTTCGACCACGAACAACACGTCGGTCTGGTTCGGCTTGATGCGGCGGCCGCGATTATCGACGTCACTCAGGCCATCTTCGAGCAGCTTGACGTTGGGACGCAGCTCGATCGCCTTGCGGTAGCCGGGCGCTGCCAGGCTCGGCTCGCCCAGCGCTTCATAGACGAAGCCCGCCAGATAATGGCTGAATGCGCTCTGATAGCTGTTCTTCAGCCCCACCACCTCGGCATCGTCGAGCGTCTCGACCGGGTAGCCCTTGAGGTCCTTGAAGCTGGTCTTCACATTGCGCGACTTGGCCGATTCCTCGACCTTCTCGGTTTCCTTGGCGCGGAATTCGGCGATCAGCGCTTCGCGCTCATGCGTCTTCTTGATCTCGACGCGGGCATCTTCCCAACGCCCCGAGGCCGCCTGGTTGACCGTCAGGAAGGTATTCAGCATCACCTTCTCGTAGTCGTAACCATCGTAGCGGCGCGACTTGTCGTTCACGATGTAGCTGCTGATGTCACCCATCAGCTTGTATGGGTCGGTCTTGACCGCGTCTTCCCAGATGCGCACCTTCTCGTCGGCCTTCTGCCACGCTTCGACGCTCTGCGGGAGATCGTTCTTGAGCGTGAGCAGCTTGCCCT
The DNA here is from genome assembly GCF_040812015.1 of Chitinivorax sp. PXF-14. NCBI lineage: Bacteria > Pseudomonadati > Pseudomonadota > Betaproteobacteria > Chitinivorax > Chitinivorax sp. PXF-14. Next base: position 296,755 of record NZ_JBFNXJ010000003.1, read on the forward strand.
TCTCGAGGAAGTAGAGCAGGTCCTTGTCCTCGCCGGTGTTGTTGCTTTCGAGCTGGGCCAGCGCGACATCGACCTGACCGCGGCTGGCGGCATCGACGGTCCCCTTGAGTTCGGACTGATAGCTGCGCATCGAGCCGCAACCTGTCAGCAGCGAGGCTGCAAGACAAACAGCCGTCAATTTGAACGGGAATTTATCCATTTTTTTATTCCATCATGTTATTTGATGGTTCCGACGCCATTACCGCCCGCTTCCAGTCGAACGTAAGCTGCCGGCATTGCTGCCTGACATGCGCCGAAACAACGGCGGCAAGGCTACCTCAATATTTGTGCAATTACAAATATTTAATGACAATATCAAATCATCGAAGAAAATATATTTTGTACGAAACATGACAATATAATTTTTACACCCGGCATCAAGGCACGAACATCGGAATGGCGGAGGCCCAGAATCACGGAAAGGATGGCACCGGCGACGATGGTCTGGCGCATGACGAACACGCTTGACGCGGCAGGCAACCGGCGAATGAACAGCATCCACGCCTCGCGTTGCACCTTTGTCCGTCCTGGTGTAGAGAGGCGCGCGTTTTGGCACAGATTTGCATGGCATTTGACATAGGTTGCGCGCAAACCTCTCGCCCGGGATTTGCGTGCAAATTGGCACAGGCAAGGCGGGC